>NZ_WKDV01000001.1:0-383578 GCF_021605825.1 Pseudomonas sp. PA-6-3C | reverse complement strand
AAACCTGCCACTGCGGTGTGTCTGGAGAAATGCGGTGACTGTCTTGGGGCTGCTGCGCAGCCCCAAGACAGTCACCGCATTTCTCCAGACACACCGCAGTGGCAGGTTTTGGGGCCGCTTCGCAGCCCAACGCGGGGCAAGCCCGCTCGCCACAACAAGCCAGCTCCCACATTTGATCTGCGTTGAATCAATGATTGGCCGGCGCCTTGAGAATATCGCTGTGCAATGGACCCTGCGGCGCGTTGGAGCCAGGCGAGCGCACTTGAATGATCAGCAGCGCCGCAATCACCGCCGGAATCGCGCAGAAGAAGAAAATCTGCTCCACCGGAATATGCATCGCCAGCAACATGCTGCCAAACAACGGCCCCAGGATTGAACCAAAGCGCCCCACGCCCAACGCCCAGCCGGTGCCGGTAGCACGCACATGCGCCGGATAGAAGTTGCTGGCGAAGGCGTTGAGGGTCAGTTGCCCACCAATAATGCAGAAGCCGGCCGCGAACACACAGGCCACCAGATAACGCGGGTTGTCGTGGTTCAGCCCGAGCAAAATCGTGCACACCGCAGCCGCCGCCAGCACGCCGGATAGCAGCCGCACTTTGCTTTTCAGGCGGTCGGCAAACCAGGCCATGCCGATGGCGCCCAAAGTGCCGGCAAACAGGAACATCGAGGTCACAAGGTTTGCTTGCTTCAACGTCAGGCCGCTTTCCAGCAACAGCGTCGGCAGCCAGCTGATCATGAAATACAGCAGGATCAGGCTGACAAAAAAAGTGGCCCAAATCAGTATGGTCGGACGCGCGTAGCCGTTGCGAAACAGCTCCACCACCGTGAGTTTGCTGCCCTGCTCCTGAAGATTCTCTGCCTCGCTCGCCAGCGGCGGCTGCCAGTCGGGCAGCATGCGCGCCGTAACCTTATGCAGTCGCGCATACGGCGGCGCATCCCGCAGCAAACGCGGCAAGGATTCAGGCAGCAACCACACCAGGAAGGGGAACAGCAGCAACGGCGTCACCCCGCCTGCCAGAAACACCGCCTGCCAGCCGTAGCCTTCGATAAAACCTGCGGCTACAAACCCACCCGCCGCGCCGCCGAACGAGAAGCCGCAGGCGGCCAGGGTCACCATCAAGGTGCGCATGCGCGGCGGGGAATATTCCGACATCAACGCCATGGCGCTGGGCATCGCGCCGCCCATGCCAATGCCGCAGATAAACCGCGCGGCCATCAGTGTGGTCAGGGAGTTGGCGAACACCATCAGCACGGTGAGGCTCGCGTAGATCAGCACGCAGGCGAGCAGGATACGGCGCACACCAAAGCGGTCGGCCAGCGGCGTTACCAATAACGAACCCAGGGTCAGGCCCAACAGGTTGGCGCTGAATACCGGGCCGAACGCGGCTTTTTCCAGCCCCCAATCCTTGGCCAATGCCGGCACTACGTAACCCAGCACCTGGGCGTCATAGCCGTCGGTTACCAGCAGCAGCGCCAGCAACAGGAGAATCAACCACTGGTAGCGCGACACCGGACGGGCGTCGAGTGCCGCGCGAAAGCTGGCAATCTGATTGTGCATCGCAAGGTACCTGTTATTTTTATAAGGATGACGCGGATCAAACTGTGGGAGCTGGCTTGCCTGCGATGACGGTGTGTCAGCCAGCGAATGATCAACTGATAGACCGCTATCGCAGGCAAGCCAGCTCCCACATTGATTTAGGGGGTGTCGGGTTGGTTGGCCGGATGCGCTTGCACAAATGCCGGATGCTGCGCCGCCAGCGCCGCCACGCGTCCAATGCGTGGGTACGCGCCCAACGGCACCTTGAAACGCTCAGCCGCGTACAACTGCGGGATCAGAAACGCATCCGCCATCCCCGGCTGGTCACCAAAACAAAAGCCTTCATCCCCAATCAACTGCTCCACCGCGCCCAGGCCCTGGCTGATCCAATGCCCGATCCACTCGAGCACTTGCGCCTCGTCATGCCCCCATTTGCGCAGCAGGTTTTGCGTGCTGGAGTTGTGCAGCGGATGTATATCGCAGCCAATGATCGACGCCACCGCGCGCTCATGGGCGCGGGTCGCCAAGTCCTTGGAAAGCAGCGGCGCCTGTGGATAACACTCTTCCAGGTACTCAATGATTGCCGGTGATTGAATCAACAGTTCACCCTCATCGGTACGCAGCGCCGGCACGCGGCCCTGCGGGTTGATCGCCAGGTACGCCGGCTGGCGATTCGCACCGCCCGGCGGGACCAGCAGGTTCACCGGCACGGCGGTAAAGTCCAGCCCCTTGAGTGCCAGGGCGATACGCACCCGGTACGACGCCGTAGAACGGTAGTAGGTATAGAGTTCCATCGCCCTGCCCTCTTAGCGTGCTGCGATCACAGTGCCACGGCATTCGCCGAAACCGATGGAGGCAAACCCCTCACGGCTGCAACGGGCGCGCAGGATGATTTCGTCACCATCTTCAAGGAACTTGCGCACCTCGCCGGAGGCCAGTTCAATCGGCTTTTTGCCGCCTTCGGTAATTTCCAGCAGGCTGCCGAACTGCCCCGGCTGCGGCCCGGACAAAGTGCCCGAACCAAACAGGTCACCGGCCTGCAACTGGCAGCCATTGACGCTGTGGTGAGCAACCATTTGCGCTACGGTCCAGTACATGTGCTGGGTGTTGCTCAGGGTCAGGCGGTGTTCCGGCAAGTTTTGCTCGCGCATCGCGGCGGTGGTCAGCAGCACTTCCAGTTCGATGTCGAAACCGCCAGCGGCCTGGTCACGCGTGTCCAGCAGGTAAGGCAGCGGCTGCGGGTCACCTTCGGGGCGTGCCGGTTGGGCCTTGCGGAACGGCTCCAGCGCTTCGGCGGTGACCACCCACGGCGAGATGCTGGTGATGAAGCTTTTCGACAGGAACGGGCCGAGCGGCTGGTATTCCCAGGCCTGGATATCCCGCGCCGACCAGTCGTTGAGCAGGCAGAAACCGGCGATATGCTCGGCGGCGTCGCCAATGGCAATCGAGTCGCCCATGGCATTGCCCTGGCCGATCCAGATGCCCAGTTCCAACTCATAATCCAGGCGCGCGCACGGGCCGAAGGTGGGCTCGGTGTGGCCGGCCGGAAGCGTCTGGCCTTTAGGCCGACGTACGTCCGTGCCCGAGGGGCGAATGGTCGAGGCGCGGCCGTGATAGCCAATCGGCACGTACTTGTAGTTGGGCAGCAAAGGGTTGTCGGGACGGAACAGTTTGCCGACGTTTTGCGCGTGTTCGATGCCCACATAAAAGTCGGTGTAATCACTGATTTTTGCCGGCAGATGCATCTGGCAATCAGCCGCGCGGTGCAGCACCTGCGCCTCACGGGTGTGCAGCTTGCTGCCTTCGGCGAGTAGCTCCAGCAGGCGCTCGCGCAAGGCTACGCGCGGGCCACGGCCGAGTTCAAAAAACGCGTTCAGTTGACCACCGGCAGTGGCTTCAACGGCACGCCGTGCTTCACCTTCGAACTCATCCAGCGCGGCGTGCAGGTCGAGAATCGAATCGCCAATCGCCACGCCACTGCGCGGCGCCGAGCCATTGATGCTGAACACGCCCAGCGGCAGGTTCTGCAAGGGGAAATCGCGGTGGCCGTTGGCGGAGGCTACCCAGCTGCGGGTAAAGGTTGGCTGAGTCATCGGTTATCTCCGGTTCGGGTTGAAGGTGGCGGGCAGCGAGGCCCAGCACGCGTCGTAGGAAGGTTGCAGTTGTGGGCACTCAAGGGCGAACTGTGTCGGGCGCAGCACCTGGCTGGTCTCAAACATGAAGGCCATGGTGTTATCGATCTTGTGCGGCGCCAGGTCCACGTTGATGGCTTTGGTGCAGGTCTCGCCGTCCGGGCCATGGGCGCTCATGCAGCTGTGCAGCGACGCGCCACCCGGCAGGAAACCCTCGGCCTTGGCGTCGTAGGCGCCCTGGATCAGGCCCATGTATTCGTTCATCAGGTTGCGATGGAACCACGGCGGACGGAAGGTGTTCTCGGCCACCATCCAGCGCGGCGGGAAGATCACGAAGTCGAGGTTGGCCAAGCCGTGCACACTGGTGGGCGAGGTTAATACGGTAAAAATCGACGGGTCCGGGTGATCGAAACTCACCGTGCCGAGGGTGTTGAAGCGGCGCAGGTCGTACTTGTACGGCACGTTATTGCCGTGCCAGGCGACTACGTTCAACGGCGAATGGTCCAGTTCGCAGGCCCAGAGTTCGCCGAGGAATTTCTGCACCAGCGTGGTCGGCTTTTTGCTGTCTTCGTAGTGCGCAACCGGCGTGAGGAAGTCACGCGGGTTAGCCAGGCCGTTACTGCCGATCGGCCCAAGGTCTGGCAGGCGCAGTGGCGCACCATGGTTTTCCGCGACATAGCCGCGAGCCTGCGCATCCAACAGTTCGATGCGAAATTTCAAACCACGGGGCAGCACCACGATTTCCAGTGGCTCGACGTTCAGCACCCCCAATTCGGTGGCGATACGCAGACGGCCCTGCTCGGGGACGATCAACAGTTCGCCATCGGCGTTGAAGAACACCCGCTCCATGGAACGGTTGGCGCGGTAGTTGTAGATGCTGATGCCTGAGGGTTTTTCCGACCCGGAGTTAGCGACCATGCCTACAAGGCCGTCGACAAAGTCGGTCGGCTCACTTGGACTATCCAGCGGGTTCCAGCGCAAGCGATTCGGCGTCACCGCGCCCAACGGCCCACCGGCCAATTGCCGTTCCAGCTTGATAAACGCCGGGTGGTTGGCTGATGGCTGAATGCGGTACAGCCAGGTGCGGCGGGCTTCGCTGCGCGCCATGGTAAAGGCGGTGCCGGAGAACAGTTCGGTGTACAGGCCGTAGGGGGCTTTTTGCGGGGAGTTCTGGCCGACGGGCAGCGCGCCGGGCAGGGCTTCGCTGGCGAATTCATTGCCGAAGCCCGACAGGTATTCGAGGTTCATGGATCATCCTCTGTGCGGAAGTTGTTTTTATCGTAATCCAGTTACGCATAACGTAATTTGATCACTATCGACCGTCAAGCTATAAAGACGCCCATTCATCTCTCGGATTCTCGCCCTTCCATGGAAAAGCCCCGCGACACCGGTAAACAGAAAGTCCGCTCGGCCGAAGTGGGCACCGATATCCTCAAGGCGCTGGCCGAGCTGTCCCCGGCCACTTCGCTGTCGCGCCTGGCCGACCATGTGCAGATGCCGGCGAGCAAGGTCCACCGCTATTTGCAGGCATTGATCGCCTCGGGCTTCGCCGAGCAGAACGCCGCCACCAACCATTACGGCTTGGGTCGCGAGGCCTTGCGCGTGGGCTTGGCAGCGCTGGGCAGCATGGATGTGTTGAAAGTCGGCGCAATGCCGCTGGCAGAACTGCGTGACGAATTGAATGAAACCTGCTTTTTGGCGGTGTGGGGCAACCAGGGTGCGACCGTGGTGCAGATCGAGCCGGCGGTGCGCGCCGTCACCGTGGTGACGCAGCTGGGTTCGGTGCTGCCGCTGCTCAGCTCGTCCACCGGGCTGGTGTTCAGCGCCTATTTACCGTCGCGGGAAACCGTGGAATTGCGCGAACGCGAGATTCAGGCCGGGACTGCCCATGCCCTGGCGGACGACGAGGCTTACGCCAGCGCCTGCGAACAGATCCGCAGCCGTGGCCTGCACTTTGTGCATGGTTTGCTGATGCCCGGCGTGGATGCGTTGTCGGCGCCGGTGTTCAATGCGGTCGGGCACGTCGCGGCGGTGATGACCGTGGTCGGCCCCACCTCACTGTTCCATGCCGATGAAGACGGCCCGGCAGCGCAGCACTTGCTGGCGGCGACTCGGGCCGTAAGTTGGCGCATGGGCTATCAGCCCTGAATCACTCGTCCCAGCCTGACAAAGCCAGCGCCACGCGGTTTTCCACGGCTTTGACCTGAGCGCCACCCACCACGTAGTTGTTGCTCAGCATCGAGAACACCAGCTTGCGCCCCTTGCTATCGGTGATGTAACCGCTCAAGGACGACACGCCGCCCATGGAGCCGGTCTTGGCATGCAGGTTGTTCTCGGCCGGTGTGCCGCGCAGGCGATACCGCAGGCTGCCGCCGGTCATGCGGTCGGTGTTGCCGGCAATCGGCAACGCGTTGTACCAGGCGTTGAACCACGGCTGTTTACTCGCGGCCAGCAGCAGGTCGGTGAGGTTTTGCGACGACACCAGGTTACGCCGCGACAGCCCCGAACCATCGACCTGGCTCAATGTCGCCGTATCCAGCCCTTGGCGCTTGAGAAACCCGGCCACCGCCACCGCACCCGCCGCCGCCGTGCCGCTGTTGGCCGTCTGGCGGCCCATGGCCTTGAGCAAGGCTTCGGACATGTTGTTGTTCGAAAGTTTGAGCAGCGGCGTAATCAATTCCTGCAACGGCGCCGACTTGTGCTCGGCCAGTACCGTCACCGCAACCGGGCTGGCACCGCCCATCACTCGACGACCAAGCACCGTGATGCCTTGCTGCGCCAGCGCTTGCTCGAACAGGTTGGCCACCAGTTGCGTTGGCTCCCAGACACTCACCAACTGCTCGCTCTGTCGCCCCGGCGCCACGGCCCCACTGAGCTGCAGCAGGTTGGTGCCATGGCGACGGTTGATCCCGTAGGTGTTGCCCGGCCCGCTGACCGCGCGGTTGCTCAGTTGCAGGTAGTTGGTTGGCGGGAAGATGTCGACACTCACAGGCTGCCCGGCCCGCGCTGGCGCCTTGGCGGTGACCAGCACGCTGCCAGCATCGAAATCGGTATTGGGCGACACGGTCAGCGCCGAAATCTGTGCGCCGTAGTAGGTGGTTTCATCGTCATGGGACCAGTCGACGCCCAGCCGCTCGGCGTCAAACCAGGTGTCGTCAAACACCAGGTCGCCCTGCACCTGACGCACGCCCTGGCTGGCCAACTGCGCCGCCAACGCCTGGTAATCGGCGAACTGAATGGTCGGGTCACCCAGGCCGCGCAGGTACAGGTTGCCGGTCAAGCGGTCGCCCTGGCGAATGCCGTTGCTCAGCAGTTGCGTGGCGAAACGGTACTGCGGCCCAAGCACATCCATGGCCGCGGCCGTGGTCAGCAGTTTGAGGTTGGAAGCCGGCACCAGCCGCGTGCGCGGGTTGTGCTGATACAGCGTGGCGCCACTGTTGGCGTCCCGCACCATCAGCGAGACCGAGGCGCCGTGCAGCGCCGGGTCGGCCAGCAACTGGTCGAGGCTGTGCCCGGTGGCCGTCTTCGAAGGCGTGGCGCAACCGCCCAGTAACAAACTCAAGCCCACCAGCATCGCGCTGGTGTGTATCCATCGACCCAACTGCATCAGTACCGTTTTCCCGCAAAGCCTTCAGTGGCGGCAACGCTACCAGCTCATTGCCGTTGTGGCGAGCGTGGCTGTTGTGGGATCGGGGCTGTTGTGGGAGCTGGGCTGTTGTGGCGAGCGGGCTTGCCCCGCGTTGGGCTGCGTAGCGGCCCCTAGTAAGCCCACCGCATTTTTTCAGGCTTCACGCTGTGCCAGGTTTTGGGGCCGCTACGCAGCCCAACGCGGGGCAAGCCCGCTCGCCACAACAAGCTCCCTCGCCACAGGAAGTCGCAGGTCTTAGAACTGCAGCGTGCTGGAAACCGACACCTGCCGCGCATCGCCGATGGACACGAACTGCGTGTTCACCGACGAGGTGTAGTAGGTGCGATCAAACAGGTTCTTCACGTTGAGCTGGAACTTGACTTTCTGCCCATCGATTTTGATGTCGTAGCTGGCAAACGCATCGGCCACGGTGTAGCTCGGCAGTTCGAAGCTGTTGGCCGCGTCCCCGGCCCGCTCGCCTACGTAACGCGCACCGGCACCCACACGCAGTTGGTCACCCCCCAAGAGGCTGCCGAAGTCATACACGGCCGACAACGAAGCGGTGTTTTTCGCAACGTTTTGCAAGCGATTGCCCTTAAGCGTCGGGTCTTCAGTCACCTCGGCATCGGTGTAGGCATAGCTGCCGATCAGGCTCCAGTTGTCGGTCAACTGGCCGCTGGCATCCAGCTCAAGGCCACGGGAACGCACTTTGCCCGCCACGCTGTAGACCGCTGCCAAACCGTCGCCGACCTGCACCAGCACGTTGCGTTTTTCGATATTGAACAGCGCCGCACTGGCGGTTATACGCCCCGGTATGTCGAGTTTGGTGCCCAGCTCCCAGGCTTTGGACTGCTCCGGTTCCAGGCTGCCATCCAATACGCTTTTGTTCGCCAACGGCGCGATGGTGGAGTTGGGTTTGAACGACTCGGTGTAGCTGCCATAGAACGACAATTGATCGGTGTAGCGATACACCAGGCCGGCACGCGGCACCCACTTCTGGCCGTTGCCATCGGTGTTGGCGGTGAACGGCACGCCTTTGCCGGCGTATTGGTCGTACATCTGGTAGCGCGCACCGCCGACCAGAATCCACTGGTCATTGAGGTGGATGGCGTCCTGGAAGAACAGCGAGTCGCTGCGCAGCAGGTCGGTCTGGTTGCTGTCCGGCGCGCTGACTTTGGTGCCCGCGACTTCGTTGCCGTACACCGGATCGTTATAGTTGAAGACACCACGCGGCGCCTGGCGAATCAGGTCGGCGCGGTAGATCTTGCGGTACTCGTCGTCGAGCCCGAACACCAGGTCGTGCTGCATGCCGCCGACATTGACCTTGCCTTCCAGGCTGGTGGTGGCGAAGCGGTCGGTGGTCAGCGCACCCTGGGTGCCGTCCATGCTGCGGGTCAGGGTGCCGTTGGTGTTGACCTTGACTACGCGCACCTGGCTGGCGTCGTAGGTCTCGCGGTTCCAGCTGTAGCCGAAGTGCGCTTTCCAGTCGTCGTTCAAGTCGTGGTCGACTTCCAGGCGATACAGGTCGGAGCGGCCTTGCATATTGTTGAACGGCTCATCCAGCCGACGGGTCGCAGGGATGTTCAACGGGTGGTTGGTCTTGGGGTCGATGGCGGTGCCACGGTCGAACGGCGAGAGGAATTCGCGGTGCTCATAGGCGAACACCACTTTGGTGGTGTCGCCGTACCAGGCCAGCGACGGCGCCACCAACGTTTCGCGGTGGGTGCCGAAGTTGCGCCAGTAATCTTCGTCTTCGTGGTCGACGATCAGGCGATAGGCCAGGCCGCTGTCACCAATCGGGCCGGTGGTGTCGAGGTTGCCGCCGCTGCCGTTCTTGCCGTCACCGAAGGTCGAGCCGCGCGCGGTCAACGAGGTGGACTGCACCAGCTCGGGCTTCTTGCTGACGATATTGACCACGCCGCCCGGGTCCTGGATGCCATACAGCAAAGACGACGGGCCTTTGAGCACTTCGACGCGCTCGGCGGTGGCGTTCAGCGCGCGGCCCTGCACCACGGGCATGCCGTCCTTCATGATCGAGCCGTTACGGTTGTCACCAAAACCGCGCAGCATCACCGCGTCCTGGGTGCTGCCGAGGGTGTTGGCCTGGGTGATGCCGCTGATATTGCCCAGGGCGTCATCCAGGTTGCGCGGCTGTTGGTCACGCAGCACTTGGGCCGGCACGACGTTGACGGTTTGCGGGGTTTCCAGCAGCAGGCCGTGGGAGCGCATCACCGAGCTGGTGGGCGGTGGCTGATAGCTGGTGGTGTCCTGGGCTTGGCTCGCGCCGCTGATGGTGGTGGCGCCCAGGTTGACTGCGCCGTCGGTGGGCACAGGCTCAAGCGCCAGAGTGCGGGCGTCGATCTGGCGGAAGGTAAAGCCTGAGTTGCCGAGCAGCCGTTGCAGGGCCTGGGTGGCGCTCATCTGCCCGCTGACAGCCGGGGCGCTAAGGCCATAGGGCGCTTCGTCGGTGTAGATCACGCTGATGCCGGTGACCCGGCTGAAATCGCTCAGCGCCTGGGGCAGCGGCTTGGCTGCCAGGGCAAAAGTGAACTGGGCGCTTTGTTGCTCCTGCGCCTGCGCAATCGCCAGAGGCAGCAACGCCAGGCCTGATGCCGCCAATACCGAGGCTCCCAGCCACTGTTTTACCCAACCGCCCGCCGTCGACTTCATGCTGTGATAACCCGTGTAGAAAACGCTGTTAATGCGAATAGCTCGCAGTTTCAAACACTACACGGATGGGCGGGCGATTTACCTCACTTTTGTTTGCAAATATTTTTATTTATTGCGCCTGAATGCGAAAGCCCATGCGTGGGAAGTGCACGTGAACAGTGCCAGCACGCTCGTCGGTACGGCGCAGGATCAGCTCTTCACGCCCGGCAAACAGCAGTTCACCCGCCACCGGGTCAGTGCCGTAGTCGGTTGCCGCAATGGTCACCTGCTGGCCGGGCTTGAAGCCGTTCAGGTCCTCGAACAGTGCTTCCGGCAAGGCCGCCGGCGCGGCATTGCGCGACACTTCCAGGGCTTGCTCGGCACTCATCTCGCTGAAAGTGCCATGCCCAAAGCCTAATACGCGGTCCAGCCAGGCAGCCACTGCCGGGTAGGCATCGACCAACGGCGCCGTCACCGACGAACCTTTGAGGAACCACAACGGGTGGGCCAGGGCAAAGTCGGCGATCGAGGGTTCACCGAACAGGAAGTCGCCGGCCTGGTGCTGCAATTGGTGCTCGATACGGCTGACAATTGCCGGCCATTGATGCTTGGCCTGCTCCAGCTGCACGCGGGTTGCCGTGCCACCGCTGAACAGTTTGGCGCGGTCCGCGACCAGCACCTGGATCATTTCCGGTGGCACCTTGGCAAATTTCACCGCCAGGGATTCCGGCTGGAACACCAGCGCCACGGCATGGGAGAACACCACCGAATCCGCCCAGGCGGCGAAGCCTTGGGTCACCAGTTCCAAGCCTTGGGGAAACAGTGCCGGCGCGGACTTTTCCTGCTCCAAACGGCGGGCGATCAAAGCCGTGTCGCAGTAGATATCGGCGCCGACCTGCAGCACCGGGGTCTTGCGATAGCCACCGGTCAGCGGCATCAGGTCAGGTTTGGGCATCACCGGCGCGATACGCACCGAGCGCCAGGACAAGCCCTTGAAGCCCAGCAACAGGCGGGCTTTTTCAGCAAAGGGCGATTGCGGGTAATGGTGCAGGATCAACTCAGGCATGCAGGTCTCCGCTCGATAGATGAACGGCTAGCTTAGCCTGCAAAGCCCTGCGTGGGGACGATGAGAACCTATCAATCAAATCAATGAGCCACTCGCCGCCAGGCATTCCTTGGCGCTCTTCTTCAACTTCTTGATCAGCCGCTCCTGACGCAGCGCCTCGCCCTTGGAAGCACACTGCTCGGTGTACACCAGCGCCACGGCCGGGCTGGACAGAAAAAACCGTGCGCCCTTGCCGCTCTGGTGGGAGGCAAAGCGGCGCACCGGGTCATTGCTGATGCCGCAATACAGCGAACCATTGGCGGCACGCACCAGGTAGACGAACCAGGGTTTGGGTTCAGGAAGTTCAGTCACGGGACGATTGCTGCAAACCAAAAGAACGCCAATCTTATCAACGACCGGCCTGAAATGCCTTCAAGCCTTTAAGCGCCTGGGCACGCACGGCGTTCTTCAATGCCGGCGACCAGCCCAGCAACAAGCCCTTCAAGCCCAGCGCCTGGCGCGACCAACGCCACAGGTCGAAGTGGTCGTGGTGCTCGCAGATTTTGCCATCGCGAAACACAAACCGCGCACCGATATCGTTGACCACCGTATTGCCCGTGGCGCTGAACAGGTAGGTCGCCACCCAATGCGCACTGCCCGTGCTGTCATCACTGCGCACATGGTCGAAGGTCAGGGAGAAGTCCTTGGCCCGCGTGGTGAGCATGCGCCACATGTCCCCGGCGTCGCGCCCGCGCAACTCACCAAAGGCCGGGTCGCTGAACACCACGTCGTCGGTGTAGCAGGCGGCCATGGCTTCGGCGTCCAGGCGCTGGAAAGCACTGTAGAACTCGGTGATCAGGGCGTTATGGGCATCACTCATGGGCAGGCTCCGCAGGCGTCGAAAGAATAGCCGCACGATAAGCTGCCCACGCTGCGCTGGCTACTGACATTCGCCACGCAAATGATGAGCCTACGGCACCATCCCAACACTGCGAGCATAGGCGAACAGGTCAACATCGGTGGAAATACTCAGCCGTTGCATGGCCGTGCTTTTCTGCTTGCTGATCGTGGAAATACTGCGATTGACCTGTGCCGCGATCTCGCTGACGGTCATGCCGCTGGCCAGCATGCGCACCACCTCGCGCTCCTTGCCGGATAATTGCGGCTCCTGGGACTGATCGCCCGTGCCCGCCTCGACCATTTGCACCCGCAGGGATTCACTGGCGAACGTCTGGCCGGCACACACGGCCTTGATCGCCAGGGGCAGCTCCTTGGCCGAAGCACTTTTAGCCACCACTGCCTTGGCACCATGGGCGAAGGAAGCGCGCAGGGTGGCGACGCTGGCGAACATGGTCACCAGAATCACCGGCAACTTCGGATACTGGCGGTGCAGCAGGCTCAACAGCCCGTAGCCATCGGCCTGCTGACCGCCGGGCATGGCGAAGTCGGTGATGAGCAAGTCGCACGGCGTCGTACTTAACACGTCGAGCAATTGATCGGGTCCATCGGCCTCCGCGACCACTTTGCAGCGGCCATGCGCCTCAATCACGACTTTCTGCCCGATACGAACAATGGGGTGATCGTCAGCAATAATTACTCGAAGCATAAATTCCCACGAATGATGGCAACTTGAATCCGCGCAAAATACCCCCGCCGGCGCTCATCAACAACCGCTAACAAACAGCCGCTTACAGCCAACCCCAATGTTCACTCGTTCACATTTTTTTGCCTACATAACAACAGGAAAAAACCTACAGCCAAAACTAGATCGTCGGATTGCAAACGCTCAGTGAAAACACCACTCCTCAGACATCGGACAGGTACTCGAGATAGACGTACAACCGAGCCAGGAACAACTCCAATTGCACCTTGTGCGCAGCAACGCCCTGGGACCGGACCTGCTCAATCAGCCTCACCGCCATGGGTTCAAGTCCGGTGCCGCCCAAAAACACCAGGCTGCCCACCAAGCGATGGAGGCGTTCAGCTGTCAATGATGCGTTCAACGTCGCACAGGCATGGCGTAACAAACGATGGTCCTCCCACGCCTCGAACAGCAGGGTTTCCAACAATTGATCGACGACAGGCTCGCTGCCAAACGTCGCGACCAGCGTGGCACGCGTTGGCCAGCCGGCGAGCGGTACAATGGCCGCCTGTTCGACATACCGATCATCCACGCCAGGCAACCAGCGCACCAACACCGCATGCAATTGTTCAAGGGTCAAGGGTTTGAGCAACCAGGCATCCATGCCGGCATCGCGGCAACGCTTGGGACTGTCATTTTGCAGGTTAGCGGTCAAGGCAATGATCGGCACTCGCCTCATCCCGGTATCGCACTCATGCTGGCGAATGGCGCGGGCCATGCTGTAACCGTCCATGAAGGGCATCTGGCAATCGCTGATTACCAGGTCGAAGGGTCGGGTGGTAAAGGCCACCAGCCCGAGGTAGCCGTCGGCGGCCGTCTCGTGCCCCAGCCCCAGTTTCTGCAACAAACCACCCAACAACAGGCGGTAGGCAGAATGATCATCCACAACCAGCACACTCAACTGCCGCCAATGAAACGGGGGAAGGGTTGGCGGCTTCAGGTTGTGGCTCGCTCCTGCTGTTGAACCTACCAGCGAACCCATCAGTACCTCTATCGCAACTATTGATCCAGCAGCAATCCGCAGCACTGATGCAATAGCTCTTGAGGCCTATCATGCAGCAATGGTCGACGCATTCTTCTGAATGCTATCGGCCAAAAACAAATAACCTTTCGAGTTAACCAAAGCCCATACAACAACTACGAAAATCCCCCCTGAATCATCGCCTTCACACCGCCCTGCCAATGTCGTATTAGTTGTATTTCCCCTGCTCGCCCCCCTCGCTAAATTGTGCCCACCCCAAAGAGGGTCGGCTTGCCACTCCCAGGCAACAGCCAATAAACACCGAGACCGCCGCTTGGCCAACCACCCGTTCATACCGGGTCGGGCGTGGCCCCGCACGCGCCTCAATCTGCCAGCCTGTAATGGAACAAATGAAATGAAGATCTCTGTATCCCTGCTGAGCAGTGCCCTGCTGCTCGCCATGAACTCATCGGTGTTCGCCGCCAGCAGCGTCGACCTCAGCGTCAAGGGCATCATCACGCCCAGCGCCTGTACACCCAACCTGCCAGGTGACGTCGATTTTGGAAAAATCGCGGCAAAAGACCTGAATCTAGACAGCTATACGCCGCTTGAGAGAAAGACCCTGCAACTGAGCGTCAATTGCGACGCGGCGACACTGTTTGCAATCCACCCCCTCGACAATCGAGCCGGTTCAGCCGCTCACGGCGCCGCCTTTGGCCTGGGTTTGATCAACGGAAACCAGAAGCTCGGCGTATATCAGCTGACGTTCACCAACCCCACCGCCGAAACGCCCTCCACTCTGATTGCGATGCTCAACTCCGAGGGCCGATGGACGGAGATCCTTACAGATGACGCCATCGCCCCCAACGATCTGGTGGCGCTGGGCAGCCGGGGCGACAGCGGTTGGGCACCCCACCCGATAAAAGACGCGATCATGGACATGACGCTGTACACCTCAATTGCACCGGCAAGAAACCTGACCTTGACCAGCGAAGTGGTAATCGACGGCTCTGCGACCTTTGAAATGAAGTACCTGTAAATGGATATTTCCCAAATGAAGACCTGCCTGCCCCTGTTGAGCAGCGCGCTGTTGCTCGCCATTACCTCATCCGCCTTCGCCGCCAGTTCCGTGGACCTGACCGTCAAGGGTTTGATCACCCCCAGCGCCTGCACTCCCAACCTGCCGGGCGCCGTGGACTACGGAAAAATCGCAGCAAAAGACCTGAACCCCGACAGCCACACCTGGCTTGAGGACCAGACATTGCAGTTGAGCGTGAACTGCGAGGCGGCGACGCTGTTTGCCATCAACCCCGTCGACAATCGAGCCGATTCCTCAACCATTGGCCGAGGCTCCTACGGCCTGGGCCTGGCCAACGGCACAGAAAAGCTCGGCGGGTATCAACTGATGTTCAGCAACCCCGTCGCCGAAACGCCTTCGACCTTGCTCTACCAGTACGAACAGCGCGACTGGGCGCCGCTCTATCCAGAGGACCCCGTAGAAGACGATATGTTGGTGGCCCTGGGCAGCCGTGGCGATTCCGGCTGGGCCCCGCACCCCGTGCAGGACGCGCTCATGGACATCACCGTGCACACCGCCGTTGCGCCTGCCAACGGCTTGAGCCTGGCCAACGAAGTGGCGCTGGACGGCTCCACAACGTTTGAAGTCATGTACCTGTAAATGGAGACCTTTGAAATGAAGACCTCGCTGTCCCTGCTCAGCGCTGCGCTGTTGCTCACAAGCGCCTCGTCAGTGTTCGCCGCCAGCAGTGTGGACCTGACCGTCAAGGGGCTGATCACACCCAGCGCTTGTGCCCCCAGCCTTTCAAGCGGCGGGGTCATCGACCACGGCAAAGTAGCCGCCAAAGACTTGAAGCTGGACGGCTACACGTTGCTTGGCAATCACACGCTGCAACTGGCGATCACCTGCGATGCACCCACCCTGCTGGCCCTTAAGGGCATCGACAATCAAGGTAGCGCCTACGACTCGAGCAACGCCTACGGCCTGGGCTTGGTCAGCGGCAAAAAACTCGGCGGGTACACCCTGGCACTAGATAACCCAATGGCGGATGGCGCGGTGATTTCCGTGATTGGGTCCCGGGATAACGGCCTCAGTTGGCGCGAAATTTACCCAGGAGACGTCTGGCCAGCCGCCGACCTCGCTTCGTTTGGCGATCGCTCGACCGGCAGTTGGGCGCCGGCACCGGTCCAGCAAGTGACTGCGGGGCTTTGGGTGCAAACCATTATCGCTCCAACTGCCGGGATGGACCTGACCACTGAGGTCCCCATCTACGGCTCCGCCACAATTGAAGTGAAATACCTGTAACCCCCCTCTAACATCACAGGATGTGACCCATGGCTAGCCTCCTCACTCCCATCGCCGCGACATTGTTGCTGATCTGCGCCGGCCCAGCATTCGCCGCCAGCAGCATCGATCTGACCGTCAAGGGGCTGATCACACCCAGCGCTTGTGCCCCCAGCCTTTCAAGCGGCGGGGTCATCGACCACGGCAAAATCGCGTCCAAGGATTTAAAGCCGGACAATTGGACGGTCATCGGCAATCACACGCTGCAACTGGCGATAACCTGCGAGGCGCCAACTCTGGTGGCCCTCAAGGGCATCGATAATGTAGGCGACTCCCATGACCCGATGAACAGGTATGGCCTGGGCCTGGTCAGCGGCCAAAAATTGGGCGGGTACTCCCTGACCTTCGGCAATCCTATAGCCGACAACGCAGCGATCTCCGTGATTGAGTCCTCCGATAACGGCCTCACCTGGCAGGAAAATATCCCAGGTGACACTTGGCCAGCCGCCTACCTCGCTTCGTTTGGCGATCGTTCGACCGGCAGTTGGGCGCCCACCCCAGTCCGGCTGGTGACGGCCGATCTCAAGGTGCAAACCCTTATCGCTCCAACTGCCGGGATGGACCTGACCACTGAGGTCCCCATCTACGGCTCCGCCACAATTGAAGTGAAATACCTGTAACCCCCCTCTAACATCACAGGATGTGACCCATGGCTAGCCTCCTCACTCCCATCGCCGCGACATTGTTGCTGATCTGCGCCGGCCCAGCATTCGCCGCCAGCAGCATCGATCTGACCGTCAAGGGGCTGATTACCCCCAGCGCCTGCACCCCGGCACTGGCCCAAGGCGGTGTTGCCGACTACGGAAAGATCGCCGCCAAGGACCTGCAAGAAAACCAGGCTACTCCGTTGCCGCCCACTACCTTGCCATTCAACCTCAGCTGCGAGGCCGCCACGCTGTTTGCACTCAATGGTGTGGATAACCGCGCCGGCTCAGCCAGTAGCCCCAACGATTACTCGTATGGCCTGGGGTTCATCAACGAAACAGAGCGGGTCGGCGACTACGTGATCATTATCACCAACTACCTCGCCGACAACCTGCCGGTCAGCAAGCTGGCCTCCCGTGACAACGGCGCCACCTGGAGCGAAAACAGTGAGGACGCCATCTGGATGCGCGGCAGGCTCGCCGCCTTCGGCAACAACGCAAGTGGCACCTGGGCGCCCATCGCGATCAAGGCACTGACCAGCAACCTGGTGGTTCACCCCACTATCGCCCCTTCCAGTGGCCTGACATTGACCCAGGAACAACCTGTCGATGGCTCCGCCACGTTGGAAGTGATGTACCTGTAACCCCTCATCCTCTTACTAAGGAAGGTTTAAACGATGACTTACTTAAGAGCGGCGCCCCTGGCCGCCCTGTTGTTGGGCACCTCGTCTCTCACGCTGGCCGCCAGCAGCCTGGACCTTACCGTCAAGGGCATCATCACGCCCAGCGCCTGCGCGCCAGTGGTTTCCGGCGGCGGCAATGTCGACTTCGGCAAGGTGTCGGTCAAGGACCTCAACGCTGATACCTACACCGACCTGCCCAGAGAAACCATGCTCTTGAGCGTGCGCTGCGAAGGGCCGACGTTTTTTACCTTGAACACCATCGACAACCGCGCCGGCACCACCGCCAGCCACTTCAGTTGGCACGGCCTGGGCCTGACCCCCAGCGATGAAAAACTCGGCGATGCCGGGCTTGGTCTCTACCAGCCGGTGGCCGACGGCGTACCGGTGCGCACCATCACCTCACGGGATGGCGGCGTCACCTGGATGCCTTCAGTGATGCTCAGCCATACCGTGTTGACGGCGGTCGCCGACAACGACGGCGTGGTGCCGATTGCGATCCAGGAACTGGACGCCGAGATACGCCTGATCACCCACATTGCGCCCGCCAGCAGCCTGACGCTGACCGACGATGTGCCTATCGACGGTCACGCCACCGTGCAAGTCAATTACCTCTAAGGAACCTCCCGATGAACACTCGATTGACCACCCTGGCCGTCAGCGCACTGCTGCTCAGTTCGGCCAATGCCTTTGCCGCCAGCAGCGTCGACCTGACCGTCAAAGGCCTGATTGTGCCCAGCGCCTGTACGCCCAGCCTGTCCGGCGGTGGCATGATCGACCACGGCAAAGTGTCTGCCAAGGACTTGAACCCGGACCGGGGCACCGCGATTGGCGTGCATACCCTGTCGATGACCGTCGACTGTGACGCGCCGATCCAGTTTGCTCTGCACCCCATCGATAACCGCGCAGCCTCAGGTCTAACCACGGACTTCGGCCTGGGCCTTATCAACGAAACCCAGAAGCTGGGCCACTTCTCCCTCACTTGGCGCGGCATGGTTGCCGACGGCGTGACCGTTCAACCCATCGCATCGATGGACCAGGGCAAAACCTGGTACTCCGAAAAATTCTGGGAGCCGAGCATGTACATGGCGGCAGCGTCGATGAGCGACGACACCCAGCCGCTGCCGATCCAAAACCTGAGCGTCGATCTGGAAGTGCTCACTATCATCAATGCCGCCGCCAGCCTGGACCTCAGCAATGAGGTAACCATCGATGGCTCGGCCACCGTTGAAGTGAAGTACCTGTAACCCATGGCCGCCCATCCCTTGACTACCGCCGGGCATGGGCTGCGCCTACCTGTGCCGGTACTGAACACCGTTGGCCGTTGCGTGGCTGCGCTGCTCCTCTGCCTGGCCACCTTAGTCAACGCCCACGCGGCGTCGACCGTCGACCTCACGGTAACCGGCCGGATAACGCCGGACGCCTGCCATGTCGAGCTGACTAATGAAGGCACCGTCGATCACGGCAAGATTCCTTCCCATAGCCTCAACGCCGACGAATTCACCGTGCTGCCTATCCAGATGCTCGATCTGCGCGTGCAGTGCGCCAGGCCCATGTTGTTTGCGCTGGTAGGTATTGATAATCGCGCCGACTCCTCGTCGGCACCCGATTATTTCTACGGGCTGGGCAGGAACATCCACGTCCCAGAGGAGCGCCTGGGATCCGTGGCATTGTCCTATCGCAACGCAGTGGGCGATGCGCAGCCCATGCAGGTATTGGCGTCCAACGACAACGGCGAAACCTGGTCACAGGAGCCCAACGCTTACCCGCGCGCGCATATGGCCTTTGCGCCAGTCGGGGACCGCCAACCGGATTTCATCGGCCAGTTGACCGTCCAGGTTCAGGTGAGCACCGCCATCAATTTTTCGCAGTACCTGACCCTGGACCAGGAAGTCCCGCTCGACGGCGCCATTGTCCTGGACCTGCGCTACCTCTGACCGCCCCCCTTTTGGCCTAATGGAAACCCCATCATGACGACGTCATTCTCAAACACCGTGGTGGGCCTTGTCGCCCTGCTGCTGATCCTTGGCAATCAAGTCAAAGCCGACGGCATGGTCCCGGACACCTCCGTGGTGATCGTGCATGAAGCCGAAGGCGAAGCGGCGGTGTCGGTGACCAATACCGACAGCCAGCTCGCGCTGCTGCATGTGACCTTGCAGGACATTCCTGAAGACACCGAGCCGCTGTTGGTGGTGACACCGCCGCTGTCACGGGTAGAAGCGTCCAAAACCCAGCTGGTGCGCTTCATTCTGCAAAACCAGAAGCCGTTGCTGACCCAGCGGCTTAAACGGGCAGTGTTCGAAGGTATGCCCCAAGGTCGCGCCGCCACCGCCGCCGGTCACGCCCGTGTGGGCGTGACCGTGCGCCAGAACCTGCCCGTGATCGTGCACCCCAAGGGCCTTGCGCCGAACCGCACCCCTTGGACCGACCTGACCTGGACGCTGCGCGACGGCCAATTACAGGTGCGCAACGACACGCCTTATGTGGTGCGCCTTGCACAGGAGCTGTTGCTGTTGCCCGGTGACGGCAGGGCAATGCTGCCGCGTACCTATGTGCTGCCGGGCGAAGCTTTGAGCGTACCGGCCAGCGGTGGCCAGGCCAGAACGGTGCGTCTGCAGCCGGCCACGGTGTATGGGTTTGCGGTCAAGGCCTACGACGCCCCTATCACCCTCTGACTGACAACCACAGGTGTCGTGACAGACCGGCACCTGGATAACGAAGTGACGGCTTATTGACCGTCACCAGAGCGCCTGGAATCCCCGACACAACGGGGGCCAGTGCACTCACTACTCGAGTACCTTGCGTGAAAACAGTATTGAGTTACCGTGACGGCGAAGCCGTGTCCGATACCCCCGTCTGCCAGACCTTGCCGCTGGTGTTGTTACTGTGTGCCCTCGTGCCCGACAAGGCTTGGGCCGACGATTCCAGCCCGGTTGGCTTCGACGCCCAGACCTTGCATCAGCGTGGCATTGACCCACAGCTGGCCAGCCTGTTGCTGGCAGCACCGCGCTTCGCTGCCGGGCGGCACACCGTTAACCTGCGGGTCAACGGCCAACGCCGTGGCCGACAGGATCTGACCTTCGATCAACAGGGCAACCTGTGCCTGGACCGCGCCTTGCTGGACGCCGCTGACCTGGTGACGCCCAGCGAGACGCCAGGCTGCCGGGATTTTCTCGCGCAGTATCCACAAACCCTGGTGGAGCCGGACCCGGCGACACTGACGGTGTCACTGGTGGTGCCCACCGAAGCCCTGCGCCCTGTGCAGCAGGATATCTCGGGGTACGAAACCGGCGGTTTTGCCGGGCTGCTCAACTATGACCTCAGCGGTTTTTACAACCGCTTCGGCGATGACGCCAGCCGCTTTGGCTCGGCCAATACCGAAGTCGGGTTCAACGCCGGCGACTGGATCGTGCGCAGCCGCCAGGTGCAGACCTGGCAGGATGGCCTGTCGCGCAGTACGCATCTGGAGGCCTACGCGCAACGCACCTTCGCCAGCCACCAGGCGGTGCTGCAGGCCGGGCAGATCAACCTCTACAACCCGGTGCTCTCCGGTGCGCAGATCAGCGGCGTGCAGGTGCTGACCGAACATGCACTTCAAGAACAGGGTCAGGGCGCGCAGATCCAAGGTATCGCCAACAGCCCGGCGCAAGTGGAAGTACGTCAGAACGGAGCACTGATTCACTCCACCGTGGTGCCTGCCGGGCCTTTCACCTTGAACGATGTACGTCGGTTGAACACGCGCTCGGATGTCGAAGTCACGGTCAAGGAAAGTGTTGGCGGTGAGCGACGTTTCACCGTGCCCGCCGCCATGCTTGGCCTCGGGTTGCCGGCACCGGGCTACTCCGTGGCCGCAGGCCGAGTGCGCAATGTGGGTGACGCCAGGGGTGATGATCCTTGGGTGGTGAGTGCCGGCTGGACCGGCGCCTTGCACCCGCAACTGACACTGGGGAGTGGCGTGCTGGCCGCCAGCGAATACCGTTCGGTAGGCGCCAGCCTGGGCTGGTTGCCGTGGCTTGATAGCCAGATCCAGCTGTCAACCCAACTGTCCAACACCCAGGGCTGGGAAAAAGTCTCGGGTGTACAGACCGACCTGTCATGGTCCCAGCGCTTGAGCGAACAGTGGTCGGTCAGCGCCGCCAACTCCTGGCGCAGCATCGGCTACCGCGAACTCGAAGAAAGCACCTATGAGCGCGACCACAGCCATGAGAGTAATGACAGCCGTCGCAACTCCCGCTATCGCGACCAGCAAAGCCTCAACCTGGGTTGGTCGCATCCGCTGCTGGGCGCCTTCAGTGCCGGGGTTTCGCGCTCATCCAACTTTGCCGGTGACAGCAGCAGCCGCGCGCTGGCGTCCTGGGGTACCAGTATCGGCGCCGTGTCGTTGTCGGCCAGTGCCGAGTGGCAAATGGGCGGCCGCGAGCAGCGAGACAACGCCGTCTATCTCAACATCAGCGTACCGCTGGGCGAGAGCCGCAGGCTACGCAGCTGGGTGCGCAATTCCGGCGGTGAAAACCGTACCGGCCTGGGCCTGACCGAACAGATCGACGACCAACTCAGCTACCGCGTCAGCGCCGAACACGACAGCAGTGACCATCAGGTGGAAACCTCCGTAGGCGTCTCGGCACTGCCGCGCTACAGCCAGCTCGATTTCAGCTACAGCCGCTCCGACGCCGAGCGTTCGAGCTACCAGGGCGGCGCTCGTGGCGGTGTGGTGCTGCACGGCGACGGCGTGACCTTTTCGCCCTACCCGGTGCGCGACACCTTTGCCGTGGTGTCGGTCGGCGACATGAGCGGCATTAAGCTCAGCACCCCCAGCGGCCCGGTGTGGACCGACTGGCAGGGCCAGGCCGTAGTGCCGCAAGTGGCCGCATACGGGCGCAGCCCGGTTGAAGTGCAGACACGCTCACTGCCGCGCAATGCCGATATCAATAACGGCCTGGCGATGATCTCGGCCGGGCGTGGCGCGGTGGACCGCGTCGAATTTGGCGTCGGCCTGACCCGTCGCGTGCTGCTTACCGTCAGCAACGACCAGGGCGCGCCGCTGCCTGCGGGCGCCTCCGTCAGCACTGCCAGTGGCGAATTCGTCACCTTGGTGCAGGACGGCAGCCAGGTGTTTCTGCCCAATGTGCTGGAACAGCCGACGTTGTGGATCACCACGCCGCAAAGCGGGCGTTGCGAGTTGCGCTACGAACTGCCGGAAAAAGCCGACCCGGCGGTGTACTTCGAAACCGCTCCCGCACGTTGCAACCTGCCTTGAGGATGACCGCCATGCCCATCACACCTTATATGCGTCAACTGTGCCTGTGGCTGCTGGTCGGCGTAGCCGGCACTGCCCAGGCCTTGGAAGAATGCCAACTCAATGTGAGCGAACCGCTGGTGGATTTCGGCCTGATGAGTCGCCTGGCGCAAGCCGACAGCGCGGCGCAACGCCTGCTCGGCGAACGGCGCCTGAGCGTGACAGTCAATTGCCCGCAGGCTGAAGACCTCAGCCTGTTCTACCGCGCCCTGGCCGCCAACCCGCAACGCCTGCAATTTACCGAGCACGGCAGCTATGCCATCGAAGTCGGCAACGCCGTGCTCGACGGCCGCAGCGTAGAACTGGGTTTGCTGCCCGCCGCCGGCCTGGCGCCCGTTACCAATGGCAACGTGCTGGAGTGGCGCCCCGGCCACGGCATAGCACCGGTCGAACAGGGTGCAGTGCTCACGGGTAAAACCCTGTCGCTGCAACTGACCCTGCGCGCCTGGGCCGACCTCGCCGCCACGCAGGTGCGCGATGCCACCACCTGGGAAACCACCGGGACGTTGTACGGCGCAAAGCACGGGCGTTACCGGGAACTGACACTGCGCGCGCACTTTGCGCCCATCGCCTGCCTGCCGACGCTGTCCGACCACGGCGTGGTGGACTACGGCACCTTGTACGCCAAGGACTTGAGCGCCACCAACGAGACACCGTTGCCGACCCGCTCCCTGCGCCTGAGCGTGACCTGCGACGCGCCGGCACGCTTTGCCCTGCGCATGTTTGATAACCGCGACGGGTCGGCCACCGGTGGCACCGATGAAACCGCCTATGGCCTGGACCTGGATGCCAGCCGCAACAAAATCGGGCGTTTTTACCTGACTGTCGACCCGGCGGAATTCAGCGCCGATACCTGGCCCACGTTGTACCGCACCGACTCCACCAGCAACGGCGTGGCGTGGAGCAGTTCCACAGCCCGGCAAATCCCCATGGCCGCCAACAGCCTGCTGGGCTTTACCGACAAAACCGGCGTCACCACAGGCCCTGTCGCCATCCAGGCCCTGACCGGCACGGTACGTATAAAGACTTACCTGGCACCCATGCAAAGCCTGGACCTGCGTGAGGTGGTGCTGATCAATGGTTCCGGCACCCTCGAGATCGTGTACCCGTAACCGTCACTGCAAGGAGTCCGTCCCATGAAACGCCCTATGAAAACCCGCATTTTTTCCAGCCTGCTGTTACTGGCCTGCGCGCCCTCGGTGCTGGCCGCATCGGCGGTGGACCTGACCGTCAAAGGCCTGATCGTTCCCGCCGCTTGCTTGCCGCAGTTCCCCGGCGGGGCACTGATCGACTACGGCAAAATCGCCCAACAGGACTTGAACCTGGGCACTGCGACACGCCTGCCGGCCAAGCCCCTGCTTTTCGCCATCGCCTGCAGCGGTCCCACCCGCTATGCCCTGCGCATGCGCGATAACCGCGAGGGCTCGGCCATGGTCAACAGCGAGATTTACTATGGGTTGGGGTTCGATATCAGCGGTAATCGCCTGGGGGTTTACTCCATGACCTTCGACCCGCGCCAGACCCAGGCCAACACCACCGCGCAGATCTACGGCACCGAGTCCACCACCGGCGGCGTGGCGTGGCGCACGTCCAACCTCAACCCCATCGACATCGGCTCCAGGAGCTACCTGGGTTTTACCGAGGTGGAGGGCAGCGTCAGCGGGCCTACGGCCATCGGCACGCTGACGGGTACAGTCACAGTGCAGACCGTGATCAATGCCCGGCAGAACCTGGACTTGAGCGTGGAAACTCCACTGGATGGCTGGGCAACGCTTGAGGTGGTGTATCTCTAGAGTTTCTCGCTGGTCACTTGTACATAACGCGCCCGCCCGGCGCCGAGACCCGCGACAATCGCACCGAGGCCGATCACGGCGAAGATCCAGCCGATGGCCGTCCAGCCGCCGGTCCAGTCATGCACCAGGCCGACCGCAAACGGCCCCATCGACGCCAGGGTGTAGCCAATACCCTGGGCCATGCTCGACAGGTTGGCGGCGACATGGGAATCACGCGAGCGCAGCACGATCAGGGTCAGCGCCAGGCTGAAGGTGCCGCCCTGCCCCAGGCCGAGCAGAATCGCCCAACCCCACAAGCCGTCCAGCGGCGCATACAGGCAACCGAACAGGCCGCCAAGGGTCAGCAGCATCACCACCACAATCGCCAGGCGCTGGTCCTTGCCGCGGGTGGCCAGCCACGGTGCGGCCAGGGAACTGAGCAGTTGCACGATGATGGAACCGGACAACGCCAACCCTGCCTCGGTGGCGCTGAGCCCCCGGCCAATGAGGATTGACGGCAACCAGCCAAACACAATGTAAGCCAGGGACGATTGCAGGCCCATGTACAAAGTCACCTGCCAAGCCAGTGGGTCACGCAGCAAGCCCTTGACCCGGTAAGCCACCTGATGGGCGCCGTGCTTTGGTCCGACTTGCGGCAACCAGAACAACGCCGCCAGCAACGCCGGGATAACCCAGAACCCCAGTCCGACGGCCCAGCTGTCTGCGAAGTACTGACTCAGGGGCACCGTGGCCCCGGCTGCCAACGCGGCGCCCAGACACAATGCCATGGTGTAGACGCCAGTCATGGCGCCCGCCTGCCTGGCAAAATCACGCTTGACGATACCCGGTAGCAATACACCGATGATGCCGATGCTCGCGCCAGCGATCAGGCTGCCCGCGAACAACCCCACTTCACCGAACGAACTGCGCAGGATGATGCCGCCAGCCAGGGTGAGCAGAATCCCCAGCACCACGCGCTCAGCGCCAAAACGCCTGGCCAGGATCGGCGCAGTGGGCGCGAACAGGCCCAGGCACAACACCGGCAAGGTAGTCAGCAAGCCCGCCTTGGCAGCGGACAACCCCAGGCTGCTGGACACTTCTGCCAGCAATGGCGCCATGCTCGACAGCGCCGGGCGCAGGTTCAATGCCACCAGCACCAGGCCCAGCAGCAAGAGCCACGGGCGAGCCACCAACGGAGGGGCCTGCTGGACGGCTTCGTCATCGGCTTCGGCGTCAATCAACAGTTCTTCGAGTTCAGTCGTACGTTTGGCTTCAAGGTTCATTGATCAACTGCCGGCAGAGGGATTTGGCACGTTCGGGGTCTTGGTTTTCCACCGCGTCGAGCAAGGCGATATGCAGGTCGAATACCGCCTGGCGACGTGGTGAGATGTTCAGGGTCTGACGCAACTGGGCGCCGACGATGCTGGAGAAATACTGGTACAGCTCGCTCAGCGCCGGGTTGTGCGCTGCATCCACCAGGCGCTTGTGGAACACCAGGTCGGCGCTGATATAGGCCTCCAGGTCACCGTGGTACAACTCGCCGCTGCGCTCAAGGGCTTCACGCAACCCTTCGAGATCGTCCTCGGTACGACGCAACGCCGCCAGGCCGATAGCCTCCACTTCGAGAATCTGCCGCGTCTCCTGCGCCTGCGCCAACGTGCAGTGGGACAGTGCGCGCATCGTCCCCAACGGGTCGGTCATCGAGCGCAAGTAACTGCCGTCGCCCTGGCGGATTTCGATCAGACCCGAGAACGCCAACACACGCATGGCCTCACGCACGGTATTGCGGCTGATGCCCAGCTCGGCGGACAACTCCGGCTCGGTGGGCAGGCGCTCACCGATGGCCCATTTGCCTTCGGTTATACGCCAGCGCAGTTGCTCCAACGCTTGATCGACCAGGGAGCGTTTGATCAGGGGGGCGATGTCTGTCATGAGTTTTGCACTTTCGTCCAATCATAGGATGAATTTTCCTACAGCCTATTCAGACTTGCCCACAAAGGCAACGCACTAGGGTTCATAGGCAGCAAAAGGAGCAGTATTTTCGATTGGTAAAATTACCCTTTAAGGGTAATTATTGGACTCAGGTGTCTTATGGAAAAGTACACACCTCACTACGATCTGGCGGTGATCAAGGCGGATGTCAGGCGACTGGGTGCCAGGGCATTCACCCGTGCAGCCAAGGAGGCGGGAAAGCAACTCGACCTCGACATCAGCGAGATGCAGGCAGTCGTTTTCAAACTACAGAACAGGATGCTGTACAAGTCGATGACCACCTATGCCGATCACCGCGTCTGGCAGGACGTCTACCACATCCATTCACACGGTCTGGAGATTTACATCAAGGTCACTTACTGCTCCGGCGG
Organism: Pseudomonas sp. PA-6-3C; assembly: GCF_021605825.1. NCBI lineage: Bacteria > Pseudomonadati > Pseudomonadota > Gammaproteobacteria > Pseudomonadales > Pseudomonadaceae > Pseudomonas > Pseudomonas sp. PA-6-3C. The sequence goes on along the minus strand of NZ_WKDV01000001.1, from coordinate 356,867 downwards.
TAACCCACCGGTGATCTCCTTCAAAGGGATGAACCTATGAACACCCAACATTGCTTCATATGCGGCGCCCCCGACGCCATGGTGCGTTTTGAGGGCCGCAGTGAAACCCTGCGCATCAAAGGCATGGAACAGCACATTGAGGATCTGTCCGGCTGGGAGTGCCAACTGTGCGAGGACGGCATGTATGACCCCGACAGCAGCGAACGCCATGCCAAGGCAAGTGATGACCTGCTGCACGCCGCGCGACGGATGATGGGCGCCGAACTCAAGCGTATCCGCCGCAAGCTGCACCTCACGCAAAAAGAAACCGTGCAGTTGTTGTCCGGTGGCGGGCACAACGCATTCTCACGTTACGAACGCGGAGAAATAACGCCGCCCAAACCGTTGATGGTGTTGATGCGCCTGCTGGACCGTTACCCGCATTTGCTCGCCGACGCCAAAGAGCTGGCCGAAGGCGCAGACCTGCGCAACGCCTTTACTTGCACGACCCATAACCAAACACAAGAAGCCCTCAAAGCGTCTTGAACAGGCAAAAATAAACCCGGCACCAGCAGGCTTTTTATGGGTGTTCTGCAGAGCAATGGCGATCAAATGTGGGAGCCGGGCTTGCCCGCGATGGCGGTGGGTCAGCAGCAGATGTACGCACTGCTGTACCGCTGTCGCAGGCAAGCCAGCTCCCACATTGGTTTGTGTTCGCCAAAGGTTATGCAGCCTGCAGGCTGGGTTTATGGGTTCAAGCTTCGATCAATGCAGAATCTGGCTCAAGAACAACTTGGTCCGGTCATTCTGCGGGTTGTCGAAGAAGTCATTGGGCGCCGCCTGTTCCACGATCTCGCCCTTGTCCATGAAGATCACGCGGTTGGCCACGGTGCGCGCAAAGCCCATTTCGTGGGTGACGCATAACATGGTCATGCCGTCTTCGGCCAGGCCGATCATGGTGTCGAGCACCTCCTTGACCATTTCCGGGTCGAGTGCCGAAGTCGGCTCGTCGAACAGCATGATTTTCGGTTTCATGCACAGGGCACGGGCGATGGCCACACGCTGTTGCTGGCCGCCGGACAGTTGCCCCGGAAACTTGTGCGCCTGCTCCGGAATGCGCACGCGCTCAAGGTAATGCATGGCAATTTCTTCGGCCTTGCGCTTGGGCATCTTGCGCACCCACATCGGCGCCAGCGTGCAGTTCTGCAAGATGGTCAGGTGTGGGAACAGGTTGAAGTGCTGGAACACCATGCCGACTTCACGGCGGATCGCTTCGATCTGCTTGAGGTCGTTGGTCAGTTCCACACCATCGACCACGATGCGGCCCTGCTGGTGCTCTTCCAGGCGGTTGAGGCAGCGGATGGTGGTGGACTTGCCCGAACCCGACGGGCCGCACAGCACGATACGCTCGCCCTGCTTGACGTTGAGGTTGATGTCTTTCAACACGTGGAACTGGCCGTACCACTTGTTGACGCCCTGCATCTGGATAATGCCTTCAGGGCTCACAGGCTGTTTGATCGCTTCGCTCATAACAACAACTCCTAACGCTTGTGGCCAGTGTCGAGCTTGTGTTCCAAATGAATGGAATAGCGCGACATACCAAAACAGAAAATCCAGAACACCAGGGCGGCGAACACGTAGCCTTCAGTTGCCATGCCCAACCATTTAGGGTCGGCAGCGGCTTGCTTGACGCTGTTGAGCAGGTCGAACAGGCCGATGATGATCACAAGGCTGGTGTCCTTGAACAGCGCGATAAACGTGTTGACGATGCCAGGGATCACCAGCTTCAGGGCTTGCGGCAGAATCACCAGGCCCATGCTGCGCCAGTAACCCAGGCCCATCGCCGCAGCCGCTTCGTACTGACCCTTGGGAATCGCCTGCAAGCCACCGCGCACTACTTCAGCCACGTAGGCCGACTGGAACAGGATCACGCCGATCAATGCGCGCAACAGCTTGTCGATGCCCATGCCTTCAGGCAGGAACAGCGGCAGCATCACCGAGGACATGAACAGCACGGTGATCAACGGCACGCCGCGCCAGAACTCGATGAAGGTCACGCAGACCACCCGAATCGCCGGCATGTTCGAGCGTCGCCCCAGCGCCAGCACAATGCCCAACGGCAAGGCGCCAGCGATACCGACAGTGGCAATCACCAGGGTCAGCATCAAGCCGCCCCATTGGCTGGTGGCCACGTTGGTCAGGCCCAGAACCCCACCGTGCAGCAGGCAGTAGGCGATGATCGGGTACAGCACCAGGAAACCCAGGCCATACACAGCCTTGCGTTGAAACCGCGAGATGAACAACGGCGCCACGCCCACGATAGCCAGCCACACGGTCAGGTCCACGCGCCAGCGCAGGTCGCCGGGGTAGTAGCCATACATGAACTGCCCGAAGCGCTGTTGGATAAACACCCAGCAGGCGCCCTCTTTGGTGCAATCGGCGCGCGTGGTCCCGACCCAGTTGGCATCCAGGATGGCCCAGTGCAGGATGGGCGGCACGATCAGGTAAATCAGGTAGAACGCCAACAGCGTCAGCAAGGTGTTGAGCCAGCTGGAAAACAGGTTGGCGCGCATCCAGGCCATCGGTCCGAAGACTTTGTTCGGCGGCGGCATATCGGGTTTGAAAGTATGCGAACTCATGTGCGTTTCCTCACCGCTCGATCAGCGCAATGCGCTTGTTGTACCAGTTCATCAGCAGGGAAATGCTGATGCTGATCGCCAGGTACACGCTCATGGTGATGGCAATGACTTCGATGGCCTGGCCGGTCTGGTTGAGCACCGTGCCGGCAAACAGCGAAACCATTTCCGGGTAACCGATACCGGCGGCCAGCGAGGAGTTTTTCGCCAGGTTCAGGTATTGGCTGGTCAGCGGCGGAATGATCACCCGCAAGGCTTGCGGGATGATGACCTTGCGCAACGTCGGCCCAGGGCGCAGGCCCAGGGAGCGCGCGGCTTCGGTCTGGCCGTGGCTGACGGACTTGATGCCCGAACGCACGATCTCGGCAATAAACGCCGCCGTGTACACGGTCAGCGCCAGGGTCAACGCCAGCAGTTCAGGGATCAATACCCAGCCGCCGACGAAGTTGAAACCTGAAAGCTTGGGCATTTCCCAGTGCAGCGGCGCGCCGAAGACCAAGGCACACAATGTCGGGATCACAATAAACAACGCCAGGCCCGCCCAGAACTTATGGAACGGTACGCCGGTGGCCTCAAAGCGTTTGTTGGCCCAGCGCGCCATCAGCACGATTGCCACAATGGCAACCACCACACTGGCCACAAACGGCCAGAACCCATCGGCAGCAATCGCCGCCGGCATGTTCAAGCCACGGCTGCTGACGAAGAAAGTGTCACCGAAATTATGGCTGTTGCGCGGCCCCGGCATGGTCAGGAATACCGCGAAGTACCAGAACAGGATTTGCAGCAGCGGCGGAATGTTGCGGAACACTTCCACATACACCGTCGCCAGCTTGTTGATCATCCAGTTGGGCGACAAGCGCGCCACGCCAATGATGAAGCCAAGGATAGTCGCCAGGACCACACCGATCACAGTCACCAGCAAGGTATTAAGCAGCCCGATCACGAAGACGCGGGCATAGCTGTCCGATTCGGTGTAGTCGATCAGATGCTGAGCGATGCCGAAGCCGGCACTGCGCTCAAGAAAGTCGAAACCCGAGGTGATACCCCGGTGTTGAAGGTTGGTCTGCGTATTGTTGAAGAGGTACCAGCCCAGCGCGACCACCGCCACAATCGTGATGATCTGGAAGAGCCACGCACGCACTTTAGGGTCGCTGAAGCTGAGCTTCTGCTTGGGTGCGCCGATTTGATTTTGCATGAAGTGCCCCGCAAAGAATGGAACAGAACATCACCCGGTGGTTGGCCCACCGGGTGATAGAACCATCAGCGATCAGCGCACAGGGGGTGCGTATTGAATGCCACCGTTGGTCCACAGTGCGTTCAGGCCACGGTCGATTTCCAGTGGGGTGCTCTTGCCCAGGTTGCGCTCGAACACTTCACCGTAGTTACCGACTTGCTTGACGATCTGTACAACCCAATCTTTTTTCACTTTCAGGTCTTTGCCGTATTCGCCATCAGCACCGAGCAGACGCGCAACGTCCGGGTTCTTGGTGGACTTGGCTTCAGCTTCAACGTTTTTCGAAGTGATGCCAGCTTCTTCAGCGTTGAGCATGGCGTAGCCAACCCAGCGCACAATGGCCAGCCACTCGTCGTCGCCGTTACGCACGACCGGGCCCAGTGGTTCTTTGGAGATGGTTTCCGGCAGAACCACGTAGTCCTTCGGCGAAGCCAGCTTGCTGCGCTGTGCGTAGAGCTGGGATTTGTCCGAGGTCAGCACGTCGCAACGACCGGATTCCAGCGACTTGGCGCTTTCATCGGAGGTGTCGAAGGTGATCGGCGTGTATTTGAGGTTGTTGGCGCGGAAGTAGTCGGAAACGTTCAGCTCAGTGGTGGTACCGGCCTGGATGCAGATGGTTGCACCGTCCAGTTCCTTGGCGCTTTTAACACCCAGCTTGTTGTTCACCAGGAAGCCAACACCGTCGTAGTAGGTGATGAAGCCTGGGAATTTCAGGCCCATACCCGCATCGCGCGAACTGGTCATGGTGGTGTTGCGCGACAGTACGTCGACTTCGCCGGACTGCAGCGCGGTGAAACGCTCCTTGGCGTTCAACTGGCTGAATTTGACCTTGGTTGCGTCACCGAACACGGCAGCGGCCACAGCGCGGCAAACGTCAGCGTCGATCCCGAGGATCTTGCCGCTGGCATCCGGCACCGAGAAACCCGGCAAGCCATCACTCACGCCACATTGCACAAAGCCTTTCTTCTGCACGGCGTCCAGGGTGGCGCCAGCTTGGGCAAAACCACTGACACCCAGTACAGCAGCCGCGGAAACGATGGCCAGGGTGGATTTCAATACCTTCATTCAAACCTCCAGTTGCTCTTGTTGTGTCGGAGCTAAAACCCCAGCGCACCCTTATGAGGCGATATCGACCCGTGTTGGCTTTTTTTGGGGTCAAGCGGCATGAGGTTTTCGCGGTAATTCCAGTTGCTATCCCACAAGCGGCAGTCACTGATAGTGTTACCGTCCCAAGATAGTTCTGACATCGACCTACACATAGCAAGGCGCGTACCAGAGTGGTGGCTGAGTCGTTTCAGCCCTTGGTCAATAGAAAAACATTCAACGTTGCGACATTCTCTTAACAGATCAACCCGTCGCGCACCGTTCCGACGCACCCAATCGGAGCGCACGCACATATATGGAGCAGATATGACCGAACCCTTGATTCTTCAGCCCGCCAAGCCCGCAGACGCCTGCGTTATCTGGTTGCATGGCCTGGGTGCCGATCGCTACGATTTTTTGCCGGTGGCCGAAGCGTTGCAGGAAAGCCTGTTGAGCACCCGCTTCGTTTTGCCCCAGGCACCGACACGTCCGGTAACCATAAATGGCGGTTACGAGATGCCGAGTTGGTACGACATCAAGGCCATGAGCCCGGCTCGCTCGATCAGCCTGGAAGAGCTGGAAGCCTCGGCCAAAATGGTCACGGATTTGATCGAAGAACAGAAGAGAACCGGAATAGACGCTTCGCGAATTTTCCTCGCCGGTTTTTCCCAGGGCGGCGCCGTGGTTTTCCACACCGCCTTCCTTAAATGGCAGGGACCGTTGGGTGGCGTAATCGCCCTCTCGACTTATGCACCGACCTTCGGGGATGAGCTGGAGTTGTCCGCCAGCCAGCAGCGCATTCCAACGCTGTGCCTGCACGGCCAATACGACGACGTGGTGCAGAACGCCATGGGCCGCAGCGCCTACGAGCATTTAAACAGCCGTGGTGTCACCGTGACATGGCAGGAATACCCAATGGGTCACGAAGTGTTACCTCAAGAGATCGCCGATATCGGTGCCTGGTTGACCGCCCGGCTGGGCTGAAAACCACAGTTTATGTAGCCGTATGACAGACGCACTACGCCGCGCCCGTTTCTTGCATTACACTGGCCGGCGTACATTCCTTAACCAATTAATGAGATCACCGTGCTCAAAGCACTTAAGAAGATGTTCGGCAAAAGCGAGGCTGAGCCGCTCGCGCCAGTTCCCAGTGCTCCTGTGCCCTCCTCCGGCAGCCGCAATGACGGCCAACAGCCCGGCCGGACCGCACCTGCCGCACAGCCGCAGAAGCCAAAGGTGACCGCGCCCGAACAGGCCCAACCTGTCGAGGCAGCCCCCGCGCCGGCGCCGAAAGCGCCCCGTCGTGAACGTGCACCGAAGCCGCCCGTGACCCCGTGGAAACTCGAAGACTTCGTGGTTGAACCCCAGGAAGGCAAGACCCGCTTCCATGACTTCAAACTGGCCCCGGAACTGATGCATGCCATCCAGGACCTGGGCTTCCCGTACTGCACGCCGATCCAGGCGCAGGTGTTGGGCTTCACCCTCGCCGGCAAAGACGCCATCGGCCGCGCGCAGACCGGCACCGGCAAGACCGCCGCGTTCCTGATCTCGATCATCACCCAGCTGCTGCAAACGCCACCGCCCAAAGAACGCTACATGGGTGAGCCGCGTGCACTGATCATCGCCCCGACCCGCGAGCTGGTGGTACAGATCGCCAAGGACGCCGCCGACCTGACCAAGTACACCGGCCTCAACGTCATGACGTTCGTGGGCGGCATGGACTTCGACAAGCAGCTCAAGCACCTCGAGGCCCGTCACTGCGACATCCTGGTGGCCACGCCAGGCCGCCTGCTCGACTTCAACCAGCGCGGCGACGTGCATTTGGACATGGTTGAAGTGATGGTGCTGGACGAAGCCGACCGCATGCTCGACATGGGCTTTATCCCGCAAGTGCGCCAGATCATTCGCCAGACTCCGCCGAAAAACGAGCGCCAGACCCTGCTGTTCTCTGCGACCTTCACCGAAGACGTGATGAACCTCGCCAAGCAGTGGACCACCGACCCGTCCATCGTCGAGATCGAAGCGCTGAACGTTGCCAGCGAAAACGTTGAGCAACACATCTATGCCGTGGCCGGGGCCGACAAGTACAAGCTGCTCTACAACCTGGTCAACGACAACGGTTGGGAGCGCGTGATGGTGTTCGCCAACCGCAAGGACGAAGTACGCCGCATCGAAGAACGCCTGGTGCGTGATGGCGTCAATGCCGCGCAACTGTCCGGCGATGTGCCGCAGCACAAGCGTATCAAGACCCTGGAAGGTTTCCGCGAAGGCAAGATCCGCGTGCTGGTGGCTACCGACGTGGCCGGGCGCGGTATTCACATCGACGGCATCAGCCACGTGATCAACTTCACCCTGCCGGAAGTGCCGGACGACTACGTGCACCGCATTGGCCGTACTGGCCGTGCCGGGGCGGCGGGTGTTTCGATCAGCTTTGCAGGGGAAGATGACTCGTACCAGCTGCCGTCGATTGAGACGCTGCTGGGTCGCAAGATCAGCTGCGAAACGCCGCCGACGCACCTGTTGCGGGCTGTAGAGCGCAAACGCCCTTAATAGCTGAAATGCAGTAGGAGATGTGGGGGCTGGCTTGTGTGGGAGCCAGCTCCCACACAAGCCCTGCTCCCACATTTGGATCTCCATCGATCTTCAGCAGATGCTCACTTCCAACGCTCCGCCGCCGCGTGATCACTGCCCCGCCCTTCCACCCAGCGCGGGCCTTCAGGCGTGTTTTCCTTCTTCCAGAACGGCGCCCGCGTCTTCAAGTAATCCATCACAAACGCACAGGCATCAAACGCCGCCTGGCGATGCGCGCTGGCTGCCGCAACAAACACAATCGGCTCGCCCGGCTCCAACGCGCCGATCCGGTGCAGCACTTCCAACTTGAGCAACGGCCAGCGCTGCCCGGCTTCCACGGTGATCTTGGCCAGGGCTTTTTCGGTCATGCCGGGGTAATGTTCAAGGAACATCCCCGACACGTCGCGCCCCTCATTAAAGTCGCGCACATAGCCGACAAAACTCACCACCGCGCCCACGCCAACATTGGCGGCGTGCATGGCGTTGACCTCTGCGCCGGGGTCAAATGCCTCGGCCTGTACGCGAATAGCCATGCTCAGCCTCCAGTTACGGGCGGGAAAAACGCCACTTCATCACCGGCCTGCACCGGTTCGTCGAGGCTGCACAGCTCCTCGTTGCGCGCACACATCAGGCTGCTCTCGTTGAGCACCGCAAACTCAGGGTCTGCCGCCAACGCCAGTCGCACCGCATCGACGGTAGCGAACTCGCCTTCCATCTCCAGCGAATCGAAGCCTGTCGCTTCGGCGTAACGCGCAAAAAACAATACGTTGATGCTCATGCCTGGTCCGCCTTGAAATGCCCGCTTTTGCCGCCAAGCTTTTCCAGCAGGCGAATACTTTCGATGGTCATGCCACGGTCCACGGCCTTGCACATGTCGTAGATCGTCAGCGCGGCGACACTGGCGGCGGTGAGCGCTTCCATCTCCACGCCAGTCTGGCCGCTGAGTTTGCAGCGCGCGAGGATATGCACGGCGTCCACACCGTCGGCGCGCAGTTCGACCTTGACGCCGGTCAGCATCAGCGGATGGCACAACGGGATCAGGTCGCTGGTTTTTTTCGCCGCCTGGATCCCAGCGATGCGGGCTACGGCAAACACGTCGCCCTTGGGGTGGGCGCCGTCGACAATCATTTTCAGGGTTTCGGGCAGCATGCGCACCCGCGCTTCGGCCACGGCTTCACGGAACGTCACGGCTTTGTCAGTGACGTCGACCATGTGGGCGCGACCTTGGGAATCGAGATGAGTCAGCACAGGGATACTCCTGATCAGGAGCGGCAATTGTAAACCTGTGAGTCAATTTTGCGCAGGGCTGTTTATCCCATGAAAAAAGGGGCGCAAAGCGCCCCTTCAAATACCAACACTTGCGTTAGAACCGGAAAGTAAACCCGGCATTGATTCCGTTGTTGTTACCCCGATTGGACAGCAAACCGCTGTAGTTCAACGACACCAGCGTGTCCTTGGTCAGGGCCATTTCCGCACTGGCCTTGATCACCGCGCCATCGCGGGCCACCGGCACACTATTGACCGCAAAGGCGTTGTCGCTGCCGGCAAACTTCAGCGAGGCGTCGCGATCGGTATCGCCAAACTGATGCTCCCAGCCCAACTCACCGCGCAACGTCACCGCCGAAGTCGAGCTGACTGGCAGTTGGGTATGCGCGCGCAGGCCCAAGGTGGAAAGCGTGGCGTCCTGGCTTTGCTTGCTGGCATGCAAGGCTGCGGCGCCGCCTTTTTCCTTGAACGAATCGCTCTGGTAGTTCAGGTAGGTCAGGTTGGCGAAGGGTTCGAACTGGTTCCATTGGGTGTAACCGATCTCGGCAAACACTTGGTCGGTGCGCGCGTTGTAGTCAGCTTTGTCGTAGTCCGACTGGTTGGCGTACGCCACACGGCGCGAGCTGTCGATACGGTGCCAAGTGGTGGCACCGCCCATGCGCAGGGCAATGGCGTCGAAGCGTTTACCGCCGTAGACCGACAGGTGATAGTTGTCACTGTCCGCCGATGCCGACTCGCCATTGAGATGGCTTTGGGTGTAGCCGGTGGCGGCGCCCACACGCCAGCCGTCGCCGACCTCGGTGTCGAGGCCCAGCAGCACGCCACTGGTAGACGAGGAGTAACCGCTGGCGTTGTTGTCACCGCTGACGTTATTGCGCCCGCCCAGCAGCTGAACCCAGCCGCCGTTGTCGTGAGTGTCGATCTGCGCGCTGGAGTCCAGCGCCTGAGCCTGTTGCAGACGGCCGTTGACCGCTTCACGAATGTAACGGCTGTCCGCCATTTGCGCTGCGGCCACGTCCGAGTGCAGTTGCCCCGAGAGTTGCTTGAATGCAGCCTGCGCCTGCGCCGCCGAGTCTGAGGCCAGCAGGCTTTCATACACCGGGCTGCCCGCGCCCAAGGCTTCGGCCGCCGTCGCCACGGCGCGTTCATTGCGGGTTTGCGCGATGCTGGCAAACGTCGTCTGGTTACGCGCCACCGCCAGGCTCAGTTGGTTCGGCTGATAGCTCAACTGAGTGCCGATAAACAGGTAGTTGGGCGTGATCGCTGCAAACTGGCCGTTGATGCCCTGGCTGGCCGTCAGGATGTTGAACTGCTGGCCCACCAGGCTACGGGCCTCAGTGGCAGACAGCAGGTTCGGGCTGTTTTCCAGGGATACGGTCACCACACCACCGTTAAGGGTGGCGACGCCGCTGCTTTGGATTTGATCACTTTGCCCGTTCTGGCCGACCTCCACGGCATATACCGAACCAGGGTTGAAGGTCACGTCGCCGGTGTGCAGCGTGCCGATCGAATGGCCCGGCGCCACGCGCCCGCCTGTGTTCACGGTCAAGGCACCCACCGTGCCGTTACCGGCCAGTGTGCCGCCCAACGTGGTCATCACGCCGTTATCCGCATTGCGGGTGCCTACCGCGCTGCCATCCACGGTCACCGCGGAGGTCAACGAGCCGTCTACCGACAGCTTGCCGCCGCGTACCCAGGTGCTGCCCGAATAGGTGTTCTGGCCCTCGAGCACCAGTTCGCCGTCGCCGGACTTGGCCAGGCTGCCGACGTAGGTCGTGCCGGTGAGCAAATCCTTGCCGCGTGCCAGCGTCGCCTGTTCCCTGGCGTGGCCGATTTCATATTCAAACTGGTCATCGTCAGAGGCATTGGCGGGCAAGCCGTTGACCCAGCCCTTCTGTTGCTTGGTGGCGGCCCAGGTGGCTTGTTCGGCGGTGTCTTCTACACGGCGGGCGCGGATGGCCTCATCGGAAATCGGGTTGGCCCATATATCGCGCGTACCACCCGGCAAGGCCACCGCCACCGAGCCGAGGAACTGCCCCGGCCCTTGCATGGCTTTTTGCAGGTTGGGCAAGCCCCAACCGCTGACCACGCCCGGCACTTGCGGCGTGCCTGGCGCGGCGTCGTGTACCGGTTGCAGGTTGTCGTAGGTGCGGCCACCGGTCAGGTCGCCCACCGGCGTATCGGGACCGTCCGGCGCTTGCAGGCTGGAGGTGGTCAGCAACACATCCCGCGCCTGGCTGGCGGTCATGTAAGGGAAGCGTTGAATCACCAGCGCAAGCGCCCCGGAGACGCTCGGCGCAGCCGCAGAGGTGCCGTTGGCGTTGGGGATAATTTCCCCTTCGGGTCCGGTGGACGGGATGCCTGAAACGCCCATCACGCACCACCACTTCGACGTGCCACAGCGGTTGTAGACCTGGGCGCTGGTCTCGTCGTAGCCGGTGATCGAGAGGAATTTGCTCTCGATATCGGGCTTGAAAAACGGCAGGTTGGCGTTGGTGTCCGGGTTGGCACCGTGGCTGTCGTTGCCCGCCGAGATAATCTGGATGAAGGTGTTTTGCCGCGCGGCGTCGGCCATCGCGTCCATCCAGGTTTTTTGCCCGGCATGGGCCTTGTCCCAGAACGGGCGATAGGCAGCGGTCATGTCGCGCAAATTATCGGCCGCGCTGTCGCCTACGTTGCCGAAGTGGTTTTCCACATCATTGCGCGAATTCTGACCCCAGCTCTGGTTGACGATCGAGACGTTCTTCGCCGCCAGCGCGTTGTAGCTGGCCATGAACGCGTTGTAGTCCAGGTCATTGGAGCCCTGGAAACGGTTGTCATCGGTGCCGCCGGTATTGGCGACAAAAATATTCGCATCAAACGCAATGCCATGCATGCCGGTGCCGTTGCGGCTGGCGCCCAGTACGCCGGACATCTCCGTGCCGTGACCGTCATTGATCTTCGGGTCGTACTCGCCGGAAATACTGAAGTGCTCGCCTTTTTGGAACTGGCCGTCCGGCGTGTCATGAATGTAACGCGGGTGGGTGGCGTAGTACTCGCCGGTGGAGGTTACGGCCTGCACACGGTCCTGGCCCTGGGCATTCTTGCCCTGGAACTCGAAGTGTTCAGTGAGGATGCCCGAGTCGAGCACACCGACGTTCACACCCTTGCCGGTCATGCCCAAAGCATAGGCGTAATACGCGTTGGTGCGGTCCAGGCCGGAGTTGACCTGGGCTTCGGGGGTTTTCCAGGTTTGCGCGTTGGCGCTCCAGTCACGGGTGGCGCCCGCCCAGGATTGGCCGGCATTCAGTTGCGCGTTGAGGTTGCTGCTCACGCCAGGCTCTACGTAGGTGTAGGGCTTGGCCGCCGGCAGGTTGGCGATAATGGCCTTGGAGAAGTCGAGAATATTGGTGGTATAGCGCCCGCTGTTGCTGAACAGCCGGCTGCGGTAGTAATCCAGGCGCGAGGCGTAGTCCAGCGGCCGCTTGGTATCGCCGAGCATGGCGCCGATGGTGAGGTTTTCCGGTTGCAGTTCGTAGTTTTGCTTGAGGGCCGAATCGAACTTGCCGGACTGTGCGGCAAAGTCCTTGGCGGCCAGGTCGACGATATCGGCGTAGGCGAACCGCAGGTTTTTATACACGTCGGTGTTAGGCCCAAATGAAGCAACGGCTTTCCTGAAGGCCGACTCCAGCACTGGCGACGTGTAGGGGTTGGCGTCATCGGCCCAGGCTATAGAGCCTTGTCCCAGCCATAAGGCCAAGCCGAGTGCGATGGGTGTAAGGGGTATCGATTTGGAGCCTGTAGCGCGCTTGCGTTTTTGCGACAAAGTGAAGCCATTACCTGCTGCGTCCATTTTCCTTTCCCTTTGGATATGTGCTTCGTCAATGAGCGATGTATCGGGCTTTTTGTAATAGGCAGGATCACGCGCAAGACCAACGCCGGGTCTTGAATAAATCGTCGAATCAAAGCGATCGCGTTTCGACGGGGTTACGCTGTTTTCTTATAGTTTTCGGCGATAAAAAATGTAACAAAATAATTACAAAGCCTACAAGCACCCAGGACGCATTAACGAAGACAAATGTCGCCCATAACAAAAACCCCGAACTTCGCGAGAAATTCGGGGTGTTTTGTGGCATTTAGCCACTAACTACAGCATGGGCGATTACAGATGGGATTCGGCGTACTCGGCCAGGATCGAACGAGGTACCCCTTGCAGCGCGATATGCACGCCGTTCGGGAAGTCTTTAAAGCGTTCCGTCAGGTAGGTCAGCCCGGAGCTGGTCGCGGACAGGTAAGGGGTGTCGATCTGTGCCAGGTTGCCCAGGCACACCACTTTGGAACCGGCGCCGGCACGGGTGATGATGGTTTTCATCTGGTGCGGCGTGAGGTTCTGGCATTCATCGATCAAAATCAGGCTCTGCTGGAAGCTGCGACCTCGGATGTAATTGAGGGATTTGAACTGCAACGGCACTTTGCTGAGGATGTAGTCGACGCTGCCATGGGTGTTTTCGTCATCCATGTGCAAGGCTTCGAGGTTGTCGGTGATCGCCCCCAGCCACGGCTCCATTTTTTCCGCTTCGGTGCCGGGCAGAAAGCCGATCTCCTGGTCCAGGCCCTGCACGCTGCGGGTGGCGATGATGCGGCGATAACGCTTTGTCACCATGGTTTGCTCAATGGCGGCCGCCAGGGCGAGGATGGTTTTCCCCGAGCCTGCAGCGCCGGTCAGGTTGACCAGGTGAATGTCCGGGTCGAGCAGCGCATAGAGCGCCAGGCTCTGGTAGATGTCACGCGGTTTCAGGCCCCAGGCTTCCTGATGCAACAGGGGTTCCTGATGCAGGTCGAGGATCAGCAGTTTGTCGACCTGGATCTCTTTGATCCAGCCCACAAAACCCTGTTCGTCGATGATGAATTCATTGATGTGCACGGCCGGCAGGTTGTCGATCAACTGCACCTGGTGCCAGGTACGGCCATGGTCCTGACGGGTTTCGACCTTGCTGACAAGATCCCAGAAAGAGCCGGTCACGGTGTGATAACCCCGCGACAGCATCGACACGTCGTCGACGAGTTGGTCGGTACTGTAGTCCTCGGCAGCGATCCCACACGCTCGTGCCTTGAGGCGCATATTGATGTCTTTGGTCACCAGCACCAGGCGCAGGTCCTTGTCGCGCGCGTGCAGGTCGATCAATTGGTTGATGATTTTGTTGTCGTTGAGGTTTTCCGGCAGCAGGCTGTTGGGCTCGCTGCGCTTGCTCATCAGAATCGACAGCAAGCCCTTAGGCCCGCTTTTGCCGCGCTGGATCGGCACGCCGACTTCAACGTCCTCGGGTGAGGCTTCGCCCAAGGTCTTGTCGATCAGGCGGATCGCCTGGCGGCATTCGGCAGCCACGCTGTGGTGCCCGCTTTTGAGTTTGTCGAGCTCCTCAAGCACGATCATCGGGATGGCGACGTGGTGTTCTTCGAAGTTAAGCAGTGCGTTTGGATCGTGGATCAATACGTTGGTATCAAGCACATAAAGGATTGGCTGGTCGGAAGAAGGGTTACGTCCATGATCATCCATACTCGGTCACCTTTGTGGGAGCCATTCGACGCAATACCTGGGCGGTGCTGCGCCTCGATTCGACCACCGACTGCACCTGAGTGACGTCAAGTGCAGTGCCCACATGAGGAGTCTTGGAAGACGCCACCTGTGTTGCAGGGTTCGGCGATCTGACTTCGTAATACCGCAAAACCCATGACAGGAAAAAGCACTTTGACGCTTTTTTGAAGTTTATTTTTCAGGATGACGAATAGCACTAGCCGAGTGCCAGTGACCCCGTTAAAGTCGGAAGTCCGCCTGCATCGAAATGTCGCACAAAATCACCCCTGAATTCCCCCATCCCTAACAGAGCCGGGCACTTCAGCGAAATGCCTCCCGGCAGTCCTGCCAACCCAAGCCACTTTGCGCCGTTGCCTGCAATAACATCGGCAAAGCCACCCGCGCCTTGTCCTGGGTGTCGTGAAACACAATCACGCCTTTGCGCCACAGCAACATCAACGTCAGCACCCGTTGCGCCGACTCATCAGCCTTGAGCTTGCCCGGCTCGTCCTGGGAATCGATGTCCCACAACGCCACCTGCAAACCCTGGGATTGGAAGAAACCCTGGCTGTCGGCACGGCGCTGGCCATAGGGCGGGCGAAACAGCGGCACGTAGTTTTCCGGCATCAGGTTCTGCACCAGCGCAGCGCTGCGCGTAATCGAGCTTTGCCACTCGACCCAATGGCTGTGGGAGCGGTATTGCCAACCCTGGGTGCCTACGCACTGGCCCTGGTACAACGCCTGCACGTCACTGGCGGAACTGCGCTCCACACGGGTTTGCAAACTGCTGCCAAGGGCAAAGAACATGGCGTTCATCTTCTGCTTGCGCAGGTAGTCGGTGAGCCAGTCGGTATTGCCGCTGACCGGCGCCGGGCCGCCATCGAAGGTCAGCAGGAACAGACGGTCGTTGAACTCGTCGCCATTGCGTTCGTGGTCACCAAAACGCAGCACTTCGCTGCTGATCTGCGGGAACAGCGCGGCTTTGCGCAACAGCTCCTCCAGGTAGCGTTCATGGAAGTTATGGCTAGGCCCGGCCCAGCCTATATAGAAGGAGTTATCGCTGACCTGGAACTTGCCCGCCTGCTCGCGCAGATCGTCCATGTTTTCCACCAGGTAGCAGAACGAGGCATCCTCTTCGCAGCTCTGCTGGGCCGCCGTGTAGTTTTCCAGCAGGCGCTGCCAGAGCTGGCGACGCAGGTCGTCGATGGCGGCGAGGTTGATATTTTTCAGACCAAGACGCTGCTTGAGGGCGGCCTCATCCTGGTTTTCGCTGGCCAGCAGGCTATGGGCGAACATCAGGATTTCAGCGCGCGAAGCGACATCGAACAGCGCCGGGCTGCTGAGCTTTTCGGGCCAGATGCCACGGTCCAGGCTGGCGACATCCACAGGCGCGGCGCTGGCGTTCAGGCACAGTAAGCAGGCTGACAATAATAGTGCTAGGCGCACGCAGGGTCTCCCTCTCCAGAGTTACCGCCCATCATAGCGGATCGTGCCTATCGCCATCATAGGTGGAGTCAAACCACTCAACCCCCTAGAATCCCTGCCACGATTACAGGAGCCAACTTCATGCTGATGGTGATTTCCCCCGCCAAAACCCTCGACTTCGAGTCAAAGCCGGCAACCCCACGCTTCACTCAACCGCAATACCTCGACCACTCTCAGGAGCTGATCGAACAATTGCGCGAACTGAGCCCGGCGCAAATCAGCGAGTTGATGCACGTCTCCGACAAAATCGGCGGCCTCAATGCCGCGCGTTTCGGCAGTTGGACCCCGGCCTTCACACCGGCCAATGCCAAGCAGGCGCTGCTGGCGTTCAAGGGCGACGTCTACACCGGCCTGAATGCCGAAACCTTCAGCGATGCCGACTTCAGCTACGCCCAGGACCACCTGCGCATGCTCTCGGGCCTCTACGGCCTGCTGCGCCCGCTGGACCTGATGATGCCGTACCGCCTGGAGATGGGCACCAAACTGCCCAACGCCCGCGGCAAAGACCTCTACGCATTCTGGGGCACGCGCATCAGCGAATGGCTCAATGAAGCGCTGGCCGATCAAGGCGACGACGTGCTGCTCAACCTGGCCTCCAACGAGTACTTCTCGGCGGTCAAGCGCACGGCTCTGAACGCACGGATCATCAACACCGAGTTCAAGGACCTGAAGAACGGCCAGTACAAGATCATCAGCTTCTACGCCAAAAAGGCGCGGGGCATGATGAGCCGTTTTGTGATTGAAGAACGCATCAATGATCCTGCCAAACTGAAGCAGTTTGATGTGCAGGGTTATCGCTTCAATGCGGAGCAGTCCAAGCCGGATAATTTGGTGTTCCTGCGCGATCACGCACCGGAATAGCGCCCGCTCTCACCCCGCACTCGAACTGTGGGAGCTGGCTCGCCTGCGATGGCGGAGTGTCAGGTAAAGAAATACTGACTGATCCACCGCTATCGCAGCGATGCGGCGACCCGACAAGCCAGCTCCCACAGTCTGCATTCCACGCCGGAAAAGTCATTTATTTGACGTCAAAAAATCCGCAGACAGATTCCTAACGAATCTTTCACTCGACATTCGTCATTTTTTTTCGTAGTGGCACCACTTTTTTCAAACACTAGTGGCACAAAACTATCCCCTCTCTTCAACTCCCCATATCCACTCGCCCAAATAGCAAGTGCTATCAATATAGTACCAGTGCCATCTTTTCTAATATTTCAAGAAATTTCCGGAAACAGGATGAGCGGCCAGGAACTTCACCCTAAAGCACCGCTCATACCACCGGTAACGAAATTCTCTGTTGCTGTAAGAGATGACTTACATGACCAACCCACGGAAGTAGCAAAGTTGTCATATTTCAACTTTGACTCAGGAGTCATATTGCCAATTGATTAGTTGATAGCGGCGACAAGGATGAATTGCCACGCACTATAAGACCAAGGCCAAGCTTCCCCTAATGGGTCAGTGATACAACCCAAGGCATTGATATTTAAAGGCTATCAGCCTCTATCAAGGCTCTGCGGCACTGACGCCACGCCCTTCTCCCAGGAAGGCCGGCTGCATTTCAGGGCAAGCTCCAATAACAAGGCCACGTTGCGCACACCTTGGGTGCACTTATTAGTCACTCGTCATTAAACATGCCTGCACGCGGTAAGTCGGCGTCTATTCGCCCAACTTTCGCGGCATCAGTGACGCTTGCAAACATGAACTCCAGCCATCTAATGGCCTGTATTAAACAAAGAGGTAATTGCGATGCGCATCAGCATATTTGGTTTGGGTTACGTTGGCGCAGTCTGTGCCGGTTGCCTGTCTGCCCGTGGCCATGAAGTGGTCGGCGTAGACATCTCCAAGGATAAGATCGACCTGATCAATGCGGGTAAATCGCCGATCGTTGAACCGGGTCTGGGCGAACTGTTGAGCCAAGGCATCGCAAACGGTCGACTGCGCGGCACTACCAACTTCGCCGACGCCATCCGCGATACCGACCTGTCGATGATTTGCGTGGGCACGCCGAGCAAGAAAAACGGCGACCTGGAACTCAACTACATCGAAGCGGTATGCCGCGAGATCGGCTTTGTCCTGCGTGACAAAACCACCCGTCACACCATCGTGGTGCGCAGCACCGTATTGCCAGGCACCGTAGCCAATGTGGTGATCCCGATTCTGGAAGACTGCTCCGGCAAAAAAGCCGGTGTCGACTTCGGCGTGGCGGTGAACCCTGAGTTCCTGCGTGAATCCACTGCCATCGCCGACTACGACTTGCCGCCGATGACCGTCATCGGCGAATTCGACAAAGCCTCCGGCGATGTCCTGCAGTCGCTGTACGAAGAACTCGATGCACCGATCATCCGCAAGGACATCGCCGTCGCCGAGATGATCAAGTACACCTGCAACGTGTGGCACGCCACCAAGGTCACCTTCGCCAACGAGATCGGCAACATCGCCAAGGCCGTCGGCGTCGATGGCCGTGAAGTGATGGAAGTGGTGTGCCAGGACAAGACCCTCAACCTGTCCCAGTACTACATGCGCCCAGGCTTCGCGTTCGGCGGCTCGTGCCTGCCCAAAGACGTGCGCGCCCTCACCTACCGCGCCAGCTCGCTGGACGTGGAAGCGCCGTTGCTCAACTCGCTGATGCGCAGCAACGAATCCCAGGTGCAGAACGCCTTCGACATCGTCGCCGGCCATGACAAACGCAAAGTCGCCCTGCTGGGCCTGAGCTTCAAGGCCGGCACCGACGACCTGCGCGAAAGCCCGCTGGTGGAACTGGCGGAAATGCTGATCGGCAAGGGTTTTGACCTGAGCATCTACGACAGCAACGTCGAATACGCCCGTGTCCACGGCGCGAACAAGGACTACATCGAAGGCAAGATCCCGCATGTGTCGTCCCTGCTCAATTCCGACTTCGACGACGTGATCAACAACTCCGACGTGATCATCCTCGGCAACCGTGACGAGAAATTCCGTGCCCTGGCGCACAACGCACCTCACGGCAAACAGGTGATCGACTTGGTGGGCTTCATGTCCCAGGCCACCAGTGTCAGCAGCCGTACCGAAGGCATTTGCTGGTAACAGCGACGGCAAGTTTCGGGTTGCACGTGTCTTTATCCCCAGCGCGTGCAGCCTGAAGCCTCCTTCCCTTCCGGATGACGCTTATGTCCAAGTTAAAACATGTATTACTGCAATCGGCCGGCTGGTTGTTCTTCCTCAGCCTGCTGATGGGTCTCGCCCTGCTGTTGCCGGCGAGTACGTTCGACTCGCAGTCGAAGAATTTTATTTTCCTGATTGGCGCCGTCGGTATCTGGCGCTACTCGATGGGTGCTACGCATTTCTTTCGCGGCATGCTGTTCCTGTACGTGGTCTACCCGCACTTGCGCCGCAAGGTGCGCAAGCTGGGCAAGGCGGCCGACCCGTCCCACGTATTCCTGATGGTCACCAGTTTCCGTATCGACGCGCTGACCACCGCGCAGGTCTACAGCTCGGTGATTCGCGAAGCCATCGAGTGCGGCTTCCCAACCACCGTGGTGTGCTCGCTGGTGGAGATGTCCGATGAGCTGCTGGTGAAAAGCCTGTGGGAACGCATGAACCCGCCGGAGCGCGTAAAGCTCGACTTCGTGCGCATCGCCGGCACCGGCAAACGCGACGGCCTGGCCTTCGGTTTCCGCGCTATCTCGCGCCACCTGCCGGATGACCGCGCCGTGGTGGCGGTGATCGATGGCGACACCGTGCTCGCCGAAGGTGTAGTGCGCAAGACCGTGCCGTGGTTCCAGCTGTTCGGCAATGTCGGTGGCCTGACCACCAACGAATTCTGCGAAGTACGCGGCGGCTACATCATGAGCGAATGGCACAAGCTGCGCTTCGCCCAGCGCCACATCAACATGTGCTCCATGGCCCTGTCCAAGCGCGTACTGACCATGACCGGGCGTATGTCGGTGTTCCGCGCCAACGTGGTGACCGACCCCGGCTTTATCGCCGACGTGGAAAGCGACTCGCTGCAACACTGGCGCCTGGGCCGCTTCAAGTTTTTGACCGGCGATGACAAGTCGAGCTGGTTCAGCCTGATGCGCCTGGGCTACGACACCTTCTACGTGCCGGACGCCGCAATCCACACCGTGGAACACCCGCCGGAAAAGAGCTTTATCAAGGCCAGCCGCAAGCTGATGTTCCGCTGGTACGGCAACAACCTGCGCCAGAACTCCCGCGCCCTGGGCCTGGGTATGCGTCGGTTGGGCCTGTTCACCAGCATCGTGTTGTTCGACCAGCGCGTATCGATGTGGACCTCCCTGCTCGGCCTGACCGTGGCGATCATCGCCACCTTCAAATACGGCGGCGCGTTCATCCTCGCGTACCTGCTGTGGATCGGTATCACCCGCCTGATCCTGACCCTGCTGCTGTCGTGCTCCGGCCACAAGATCGGCCCGGCCTACCCGGTGATTCTCTATTACAACCAGATCATGGGCGCGCTGGTGAAGATCTACGTGTTCTTCCGCCTTGATCAACAGTCCTGGACCCGCCAGGACACCAAACTGACCCGCGATTTGGCCAGCTTTCAACGTTGGTTCAACACCTGGTCGTCTCGGACCATGACCTTCTCCGCCGGCAGCATTTTCGTCGCCGTGTTGCTGATGATGGTCTGACCCAGCCAAGCCTGAATTAACTAGGAAATCGAACATATGAACAGCCCAGTAAACGCCAACGTTGTCCACGAATCCGAAGCCCAGCGCCAACATGCCCGGGTCAAAATCCCGGCCAAGCTGCGCTTCTTCAACACCGACCGTACCCAGACCGAAGCACGGGTGATCGACCTGTCCGCCGGTGGCCTGGCGTTCACCGCCACCCAGCCGCTGACCGTCGGTGAAGTGCACAAGGGCCGCCTGCAGTTCGTGATCGATAACCTCGGTTTGGCGATGGATGTAGAGCTGCAGATTCGCTCCTACGACCGCCAGAGCGGCCGCACCGGTTGCCAGTTCCAGAACCTCGACGCCCAGGATATTTCCACCCTGCGCCACCTGATCACTTCGCACCTGTCCGGCGACATCGTGACCATGGGCGACGTGCTGGCCACCCTGCAACGCGACAACTTCACCAAGGCGCGCAAGGTCAAGGACGGCGGCAGCGGCATGACCGCGTTCGGCCGCCTGCGCGCGGTGGTGTTCAGCGCCGGGATCTTCATTGTCGGCCTCGCCGCGTTCGGTTTTGTCTTCAAGTCGGTGTACGGCATGTACTTCGTCAGCCACGCCCAGGCCGGCCTCGTCAGCGTGCCCGGCATGAACGTGACCATGCCGCGCGACGGCACCGTGCAGAGCCTGCTCAAAGGCGACGCGGTTGCAGCCAAAGGTGCGCCACTGGCGACGTTCAGCACCAGCATGCTCGATGTGCTCAAGGGCCATCTGGACGAAGACCAGCTGCAACCGGCCAAGGTTGAAGAGCTGTTCGGCAAGCAAATGACCGGCACCCTGACCTCGCCGTGCGATTGCGTGGTCGCCCAGCAATTGGTCGCCGACGGCCAGTACGCCAGCAAGGGCGATGTGATCTTCCAATTGGTGCCACGCGGCAGCCAGGCCAATGTGGAAGCGCGCTTTACCTATCGCCAGTTCGCTGACGTGCGCCCAGGTACCCAGGTGAACTTCCAGGTCGCCGACGAAGAACAGATCCGTACCGGCACCATCGTCAGCAGCACCAGCCTGAACAGCGCCGACTTGTCTTCCGACATTCGCGTGCAGATCAAGCCGGACGCGCCGCTGGACAGCACCTATGCCGGGCGCCCAGTGGAAGTCACCAGCGACCGCGGCCCTTCGCTGAACTGGCTGATCGATAAAGCCATGGCTCACGGTCTGTAAGCGGAGGACATGCCTGTGAACCCTATTTCAAGCACAACACAGAGCACTGTGGGAGTCGGGCTTGCCCGCGATGGGATCGACTCGGTGCACCTGAAAGACCGAGTTGCCCGCATCGCAGGCAAGCCAGCTCCCACACAGAGCGGGTCGCACTTCGCCTCTGCATTCTGCACATTGGCACTGGCGGTCAGCCTCGCCGGTTGCGCCGGCCTGCCCGACCAGCGCCTGGCCAACGAAGCGTTGAAGCGTGGCGACACGGTCACCGCCCAACAGAACTACCAGCAGTTGGCAGACCTGGGCTACAGCGAAGCCCAAGTCGGCCTCGCTGACATCCAGGTCACCACCCGCGATCCCGAGCAAATCCGCCAGGCCGAGGCCACTTACCGCGCGGCCGCCGATACGTCGCCGCGTGCCCAGGCACGTCTGGGCCGCCTGCTGGTGGCCAAACCCGGCGCTACCGAAGCCGAACAGCACGAAGCCGAAGGCCTGTTGAAAAAGGCCTTTGCCAATGGCGAAGGCAACACCCTGATCCCACTGGCGATGCTGTACCTGCAATACCCGCACAGCTTCCCCAACGTGAACGCCCAGCAGCAGATCAGCAAATGGCAAGCGGCGGGTTATCCGGAAGCCGGCCTGGCCCAAGTGCTGCTGTACCGCACCCAGGGCACCTACGACCAGCACCTGGATGATGTGGAGCGCATCTGCAAGGCGGCGCTGAACACCACCGATATCTGCTACGTCGAACTGGCCACGGTCTACCAGAAAAAAGCCGAGCCGGAAAAACAGGCCGAACTGCTCAAGCAGCTCGAAGCCGGCTACGCCCGTGGCACCGTCACCGCCCAGCGTGTCGACAGCGTAGCCCGCGTCTTGGGTGATGCGACACTCGGCCAGCCGGACGAAAAAACCGCCCAGGCCCTGCTGGAAAAAATCGCCCCCGGCTACCCGGCCTCCTGGGTCAGCCTGGCGCAACTGCTCTACGACTTCCCCGAACTGGGCGACGTCGACCAGATGATGAAGTACCTGGACAACGGCCGCGCCGCCGACCAGCCGCGCGCCGAGCTGTTGCTGGGCAAGCTCTACTACGAAGGCAAATGGGTGCCGGCAGACGCCAAGGCTGCCGAAGCGCATTTCGAGAAAGCCGTGGGCCGTGAAGTCGCCGCCGATTACTACCTCGGCCAGATCTACCGCCGTGGCTACCTGGGCAAGGTCTACTCGCAAAAAGCCCTCGACCACCTGCTGACCGCTGCACGCAACGGCCAGAACAGCGCCGACTTCGCCATCGCGCAATTGTTCTCCCAGGGCAAGGGCACCAAGCCCGACCCATTGAACGCCTATGTCTTCAGCCAATTGGCCAAAGCCCAGGACACGCCAGAGGCCAATGACCTGGCCACGCAGCTCGAAGCCCCGCTCACGCCAGAACAACGCGCCGAAGGCCAACGCCTGGTGCAACAGGAACTGGCCACGCGCGGCACCCTGGCCCAGAGCACGCTGCAACTGCACGCCCTGCAAGAAGAAGACGGCGAGGAATCCCTATGAAGCTCAACCCATTCGTCAAGGCCGGTATCGGCCTGACCTTCGCCCTGCTGTGGTCGTGCCCGACCCTGGCCGCGCTGACCGAAGCCAAGAACTTCGGCCTGGAAGTCAAAGCCACCGCACAATCCGAAGATGACCGCGACCTCGGCACGCAAAAAGGCGGCGATGTGAACGGCATCGGCCTCGACCTGCGCCCGTGGGTCTACGGCGAAAGCGGCGCGTGGAGCGCCTACGCCATGGGTCAGGCGGTCGTGTCGAGTGACATCATCGAGACCGACCCCCTGCAACAATCGGCCGATGACGAAAATCAGCAAACCACCAACAACGACCGCAAGTCCAAGAAAAACTACCTGGCCATGCGCGAGTTCTGGGTCGGCTACAGCGGTTTCACGCCTTACCCGGGCGAGCTGCTCAAGCTGGGTCGCCAACGCCTGCGCAATGACGACGGCCAATGGCGCGACACCAATATCGAAGCGCTGAACTGGACCTTCGATACCACCCTGCTCAAGGCCAATGTCGGCGTTGCCGAACGCTTCAGCGAATACCGCACCGACCTCAAGGAGCTGTCGCCCAAGGACAAGGACCGCCAGCACCTCTACGCCGACGCCGCCTACCAGTGGACCCCAGGCCAGTGGATCGGCTTGCGCGCCCACCACACCCATGACAACGGTAAGCTCGACTACCCGGAACCGGGCGTGGCGACCGACTCGTTGGACAAGCGCGAAAACGGCGACCTGACCTGGCTCGGCATCGAAGCCAACAGCGACGCCTACAACTGGCGCAACACCAACACCGTCAACTACTGGGCCAGCGTCACCGGCATGAAAGGCAACCGCGACACGGTCAATGCCCTCAACGCCGACGGCACCCGCCCAACCCAGGCCAAACGCAGCGACGACGTGAATGGCTGGGCCACTGACATCGGCGTGCGCCTGCGCCTCGACCCGCAGTGGCAAGTCGGTGCGGCTTATTCCCGTGCCAGCGCCGAGTACGAGCAGAACGGCCTGCAAAGCAACCGTTCGAACTGGACCGGCACCCAGTCCCGCGTGCATCGCTTTGGCGAAGCGTTTCGCGGCGAGATGAACAACATGCAGTCCATGAGCCTGTTCGGTTCCTGGCAGCTGCGCGAGGACTACGACGCCAGCCTGGTCTATCACAAGTTCTGGCGCGTCGACGGCAACAAGCCGGTGGGCAGCAACGGCATCGATGCGGTGCAGAACAACACCGACGACGTGACCGGCGCGATCCTGTCCAGCACCTCGTTACCGCTGGAAGACGGCAAAAAAGACCTGGGTCAGGAGATGGACCTGGTGGTCACCAAGTACTTCAAAAAGGGCCTGTTGCCGGCCGCCCTCAGCCAGTCGATCGACGAGCCGTCGGCACTGGTGCGCTTTCGTGCAGGCGTGTTCAAGCCGGGCGATGCCTATGGCAGCCAGGTCGACTCGTACATGCACCGCGCGTTTGTCGACGTGATCTGGAAATTCTGATGGGAGCCTGCGCAATGAATGCTCAAAGCCTACTCGTCGCGGCAATGCTGATGGCCAGCGCCACAGCGTTTGCCGATACGGCGGCCAAGGCGCCGACCATCGCCAAGGAACTGCAACAGGCCAAGACCTACACCATTTCCAGCCCGCCCACCGCGCCGCTGGAACTGCCCAAGCCTGCGCTGCCCGACCTGACTGGCTACACCGCAGCGGCGATGGAAAAGAAGATCGTGCGCAGCAAACCGGGCAAAGTCAGCATCCGCCGCATGATGCAGGAAGACGCGCTCAAGGACTTTATCGGCGGCGATAACAAGATGGCCGAATGGGTGGTACGCCAGCACGGCATTCCCCAGGCAATCTTTGTCGACGACGGCTACCTGAACCTCAAGGACCTGCTCGGTAAAGTGCCCAAGCAGTACCTCAGTGAAACCTCGCCGGGCGTGTTTCTGGCCAAGCTGCCGATTGTGGTCGGGCGCAAAGGCATCCTCGACATCGACAAGAAGACCCAGGAGCTGCGCCTGTCCCAGCAAGCCGGTTCGTTCCTGATCAACGACGGCCAGCTGTTTGTGCGTGACACCAAAATCACCGGCTGGGACGAAAAGACCAACGGCCCGGCGCTGTTCAAGTCGCCCAAGGAGTTCCGCCCGTTCCTGCTGGCCTGGGGCGGCACCGAAACCTACATCTCCAAGACCAAGATGGCCAGCTTTGGCTACGCCAACAGTAAGTCTTACGGCGTGAGTATTTCCCAGTACACGCCGAACATGGCCAAGGTGCTCAAGCGTGCGGAACCGACCGGCTGGATCATCGATTCCGAGTTCTCCGACATGTGGTACGGCTTCTATTGCTACGAGACCACCGGCTTTGTGATCAAGGGCAACACCTACAAAGACAACATCGTCTACGGCATCGACCCGCACGACCGTTCCCACGGCCTGATCATTGCTGACAACACCGTCTACGGCACCAAGAAGAAGCACGGGATCATCATTTCCCGTGAGGTCAACGACAGCTTCATCTTCAACAACCGCAGCTACGACAACAAGCTCTCGGGCCTGGTGATCGACCGTAACAGCGTCAACAACCTGATCGCCGACAACGAGATCTACCGCAACCACACCGACGGCATCACCCTCTATGAGAGCGGCGACAACCTGTTGTGGGGCAACAAGGTCATCGCCAACCGTCGCCACGGCATCCGCGTGCGCAACAGCGTGAACATTCGCCTGTACGAGAACTCCGCCATGGCCAACGGGCTGACCGGCGTGTACGGGCACATCAAGGATTTGACCGACACCGACCGCGACATCGCCCTCGACCCGTTTGACGCGAAAGTCTCGCTGATCGTGGTCGGCGGCGAGCTGGCCGGCAACGGCAGCGGGCCGCTGTCGATTGATTCGCCGTTGAGCATCGAGCTGTACCGCGTGTCGATGCTGGCGCCGACCAAATCCAGCGGCATCAGCTTTGCCGGTGTGCTGGGCGATCGCCAGGAAGAGATTCTCGACCTGCTGGTGCGCCAGCAGAAAGCCGTGCTGATCGACCCTGTCGAACGCCAGACCCAAATGCAGGACTGAGGATGACCCTTATGCACCCACACATGATCAAACTGCTGAGCCTCTCGGGTCTGACCCTCGGCCTGCTGGCGGCCAGCCAGGGCGTGCGCGCCGATGAAATCAAGGCGCCGACCTTTACCGCCGAACCGTGCTGCAGCCTGTGCCCGGCCGCCCATGACGCGAAGAACTACACCACGCGCTACCAGCAGAACTTCACCACTCTGGTGCAAGCCCAGGGCGACTGGCTGTTCCGTACCCAGGAAGATTTGCGCACCGAATTCGACACCAGCCCCGCCGGCTACAAACGCATGCAGCAGCTGCACGATGCGTTCAAGGCCAAGGGCGTGGAACTGGTGGTGGTGTACCAGCCGACCCGTGGCCTGGTGAATCGCAACAAGCTCAACCCTGAGGAAAAAGCCGCGTTCAATTTTGACAAGGCGCTGGGCAACTACAAAAGCATGCTCGGCCGTTTCGCCAAGATGGGTTATGTGGTGCCGGACCTGTCGCCGCTGACCAACGAACAGTTGCCCGATGAACTGCCGGCCCACGACTTCTACTTCCGTGGTGACCAGCACTGGACGCCATACGGCGCCCAACGCACGGCAAAAATCGTCGGCGCCAAAGTGCGGGCCATGCCCGAGTTTGCCGATATTCCCAAGCGCGAATTCGAAACCAAACGCTCAGGGCGCATGGGCAAGACCGGCACCCTGCACAACATGGCCGGGCAACTGTGCGGCACCAGCTACGCAATCCAGTACATGGACCAATTCACCACCGAGCCTAAAGGCGAAGCCGGTGACGGCGACCTGTTCGGCGATTCGGGCAACCCGCAGATCACCCTGGTGGGCACCAGCCACAGTGGCAAGAACTACAACTTCGCCGGCTTCCTGGAGCAGGAAATCGGTGCCGACATCCTTAACGTCGCCTTCCCCGGCGGCGGTCTGGAAGGCTCGATGATCCAGTACCTGGGCAGCGACGAGTTCCAGAAAACCCCGCCGAAAATCCTTATCTGGGAATTCTCGCCGTTGTACCGCCTCGACCAGGAAACCATCTACCGCCAGATGATGGCGCTGCTCGACAACGGCTGCGAAGGCAAGCCTGCGCAAATGAGCGCCAGCACCACGCTCAAACCCGGCAAGAACGAGTTGATGGTCAACAGCTCGAACAAAGACCTGCGCAACGCCAACCATCAGGTCGATATCCGCTTCGCCGACCCGTCGGTGAAAACCCTGCAAGCCACCCTCTGGTACATGAACGGGCGCCACGAGGACATCAAGATCGAGAAACCCGAAACATCCGATACAGACGGGCGTTTCGCCTTTGAACTGCGCACCGATGAAGACTGGGCCTCGCAGAACTTGCTGGCCGTGGAAGTGCAAGGCCCCGAAGCGGGCACTGCCGCGCAGAAAGTCGAAGCGAAAATTTGCACACGCAACGTGTTCTCGGCGGGTGGTCAACAGACCGCCCAGCTTGGGAAGTGAGGTTACTTATGCAGAAATTATTGATTCCAACGCTGCTGGGCCTGGCGATGTTCGCAGGTGTAGTCAACGCCGCCGCGCCACTGCGTCCACCTCAAGGCTATTTCGCCCCGGTGGAAGCGTTCAAGACCGGCGACTTCAAGAATGACTGCGACGCCATGCCGGCGCCGTACACCGGCTCGCTGCAATTTCGCAGCAAGTACGAAGGCTCGGACAAAGCCCGCGCCACCCTGAATGTGCAATCGGAAAAAGCCTTTCGTGACAGCACTGCCGACATCACCAAGCTGGAAAAAGACACCAGCAAACGCGTGATGCAGTTTATGCGCGACGGCCGCCCGGAGCAGCTGGAATGCACACTCAACTGGCTTACGAGCTGGGCCAAGGCCGATGCCTTGATGTCCAAGGACTTCAACCACACCGGCAAGTCCATGCGCAAATGGGCGCTGGGCAGCATGGCGTCGGCCTATGTGCGCCTGAAGTTCTCCGACTCGCACCCGCTGGCTAACCATCAGCAGGAATCGCAATTGATCGAGGCCTGGTTCAACAAACTCGCCGATCAAGTCGTCAGCGACTGGGACAACCTGCCGTTGGATAAAACCAACAACCACTCCTACTGGGCCGCGTGGTCGGTGATGGCCACGTCCATCGCCACCAACCGTCGCGACCTGTTTGATTGGGCGGTGAAAGAATACAAGGTCGGCGCCAATCAGGTGGACGCCCAAGGGTTCTTGCCCAACGAACTGAAGCGCCAGCAACGCGCCCTGGCGTACCACAACTACGCGCTGCCGCCGCTGTCGATGATCGCCAGCTTTGCCCTGGTCAACGGTGTGGACCTGCGCCAGGAAAATAACGGCGCGCTCAAACGCCTGGGCGACAAGGTGCTGGCCGGGGTTAAAGACCCGGACATCTTCGAGCAGAAGAACGGCAAAGAGCAGGACATGAAGGACCTCAAGGAGGACATGAAATTTGCCTGGCTTGAACCCTTCTGCACCCTCTACACCTGCGCGCCGGAGGTGATCGAGCGCAAGCACGGCATGCAGCCGTTCAAGACTTTCCGCCTCGGCGGTGACCTGACCAAGGTCTACGACCCGACGCACGAAAAAGGCAACAAAGGCAGCTGATACACAGCTCCCACACTGAACGCGTACACCCTCCCAGATTCGTGGGGGGTTTGGGGGGGCCGTTGGCCCTTGACTGTTGGTTAAACATGGAGAGATCGGGATGGTTTTCTCGTCCAATGTGTTCCTGTTTCTGTTCTTGCCGATCTTTCTCGGCTTGTACTACTTGAGCGGGCAACGCTATCGCAATCTGCTGCTGCTGATTGCCAGCTACGTGTTCTACGCCTGGTGGCGAGTGGACTTCCTGGCGCTGTTCGCCGCCGTGACGCTGTGGAATTACTGGATCGGCCTCAAGGTCGGTGCCGCCGGCGTGCGCACCAAACCGGCGCAGCGCTGGCTGTTGCTCGGCGTGGCTGTCGACCTGTGCATCCTCGGCTACTTCAAGTACGCCAACTTCGGCGTCGACAGCATCAATGTGATGATGAAGTCGGCGGGCCTGGAGCCGTTTATCCTCACCCACGTGCTGTTGCCGATTGGCATCTCGTTCTACATCTTCGAGTCCATCAGCTACATCATCGACGTGTACCGTGGCGATACCCCGGCAACCCGCAACCTGATCGACTTCGCGGCGTTCGTGGCGATCTTCCCGCACCTGATTGCAGGTCCCGTGTTGCGCTTCCGTGACCTGGCCGACCAGTTCAACAACCGCACCCACACCCTCGACAAGTTCTCCGAGGGCTGCACGCGGTTCATGCAAGGTTTCATCAAGAAAGTCTTCATCGCCGACACCCTGGCGGTGGTCGCCGACCATTGCTTCGCCCTGCAAAACCCGACCACGGGCGATGCCTGGCTCGGCGCGCTGGCTTACACCGCGCAGCTGTACTTCGACTTCTCCGGCTACAGCGACATGGCCATCGGCCTGGGCTTGATGATGGGTTTCCGCTTCATGGAAAACTTCAAGCAGCCGTACATCAGCCAGTCGATCACCGAGTTCTGGCGGCGCTGGCACATCAGCCTGTCCACTTGGCTGCGTGACTACCTGTACATCACCCTGGGCGGCAACCGTAAAGGCACGCTGATCACCTATCGCAACCTGTTCCTGACCATGCTGCTCGGTGGCCTGTGGCATGGCGCAAACATCACCTACATCGTGTGGGGCGCGTGGCACGGTATGTGGTTGGCGATTGAAAAAGCCATCGGCCTGAATACCGCGCCACGCAGTTTCAATCTGCTGCGCTGGGCCTTCACCTTCCTGCTGGTGGTGATGGGCTGGGTGATCTTCCGCGCCGAAAACCTGCACGTCGCCGGGCGTATGTACGGCGCGATGTTCAGCTTTGGTGAGTGGTCGTTGTCAGAACTCAACCGCGCCAGCCTCACTGGCCTGCAAGTGGCAACCCTGGTGGTGGCCTACGCAACACTGGCGTTCTTTGGCCTGCGCGATTTCTACAACAATCGCCCTGCCGAAAAAGCCAAACCCGCCGACCCGAGCCTGATCAAGGCAGTACCGGGCGACAACCCAGGCAGCATCCACCAGCCCGGTTTCAGCGTGGGCCAGGACGCCGCCGTGCAACCGGCCTACTGGACCGCTGACTGGCCACGCTACGCCATGCGCGCCACCGTACTGCTGCTGTTCGTGGCCTCGATTCTGAAATTGTCGGCGCAGAGTTTCTCGCCGTTCCTTTACTTCCAATTTTGAGGGAGCCGACCATGACCCGTTCATTTCGCGTCCTCTATATCACGCTGTTCCTGCTGGTGCTGCTGGCCTTGGGCGCCTGGTCGCTGCGCAGCTTCTTCGGCTTCAGCACCAACGCCGACGCCACCGTGCTCAACGGCCGCTGGACCAAGGCCGTCGAGACCCACTACGACGATGAGTTCCCGATCAAGCGCCTGGGCACCAACCTCTGGGCGGCGCTGGACTACAAGCTGTTCAATGAAGGCCGCCCCGGCGTGGTGCTGGGCCGCGACCACTGGTTGTACAGCGACGAGGAATTCAACCCCATCGTCAACGAAGACCAGAACCTGCAAGGCAACTACGCGCTGGTCGAAGGAGTGCGCCAAAAACTCAAGGCCCAGGGCATCCAACTGGTGATGGCGATCGTGCCGGCCAAGGTGCGCTTGTACCCGGAACACCTGGGTAAAGTGAAACCGGCGAGCATCCACGCCAACCTGTACGAGGACTTCCACGCCCGTGTGGCGGCCGACAAGATCATCGCCCCTGACCTGCTTGGCCCGCTGCAACAGGCCAAGCTGGGCGGCACGCAAGTGTTCCTGCGCACCGATACCCACTGGACCCCGGACGGTGCGGAAATCGCTGCCAAACAATTGGCCAAGACCATTGCCGACAAGACGCCGCTGAGCGGTGAGCCACAGCGTTTTGTCACCGAAGCCGAAAAAACCGAACCGCACAAAGGCGACCTGCGCCTGTTCCTGCCGCTGGACCCACTGTTTGAAAACCTGATGCCGCCTAAAGAGCCGCTGCAAAAACGCGTCACGCACCTGGCGGAAAACAAAGGCGACGACGCGTTGTTCAGCGACAGCGAAACCCCGGTAGCACTGGTGGGCACCAGCTACAGCGCCAACCCCAACTGGAACTTCGTCGGCGCCCTCAAGCAAGCCTTGCACAGCGACGTCATCAACTACTCCGAAGACGGCCACGGCCCGATCCTGCCGATGCTCAGCTACCTGAAAAGCGATGACTTCAAGAACAGCCCGCCCCAAGTGCTGATCTGGGAGTTTCCGGAACGTTATCTGCCCGTCAACAACGAAATCGGTGATGCCGACCCGCAGTGGGTTGCGCAGCTTAAACAAGCCGGTTCGCGCCAACAGAACATGGCTTTGAACACTCAAAAATCCGAGACGCCCGACCGGGCGCAAAACTGAAAGAGAGGTAACTCACATGACTTTCACTACTACTCCGCGTCGTCTCGCCAAGACCCTGGCCATCGCTGCCGGCTTGAGCTTCGTATCGATGTCCGCCTTCGCCGGGGGCGACGCCGCCCTCTACGGCCCAACCGCGCCAAAAGGCTCAAGCTTTGTACGTGTGTACAACGCCAGCAACCAGGAAGTCAGCGCCACCGTCGGCGCCACCAACCTGAGCGACGTTGCGCCGCTGGCCAGCAGTGATTTCAGCTTCATGCCCGGCGGCGACTACAGCGCCAAGGTCGGCAGCCAGACCGTGCCGGTCAAACTTGCCGCTGACCACTACTACACCCTGGTTAACAGCGGCAGCGGCCAGCCACAGCTGATCGAAGAGCCGCCGTTCAAGAACAAGCAGAAATCCCTGGTGCGTGTGCAGAACCTCAGCGACAAGGCCCTGACCCTGAAAACCGCCGACGGCAAGACCGACGTAGTCAAGTCGGTGGCTGCCAAGGGCCGTGGCGAGCGCGAAATCAACCCGGTGAAAGTCAGCCTGGCGTTGTATGACGGTGACAAGAAAGTCGGCGATGTGAAGCCGGTGGCTTTGGAACGGGGTGAAGCGGCGGTGCTGTATGTGACCGGCTCGGGTTCGAGCATTTCGCCAGTGTGGGTCAAGCGCCCCGTGTCGACCCGCTGATGATTTCCCTGAGTTGACACGGCCCCTTGTGGGAGCTGGCTTGCCTGCGATGGCGGTCTTGAAGGCGCCATCGCAGGCAAGCCAGCTCCCACACTGTGCGCGTTTCGACTCAGGACCGAGACAAAAACAAGAGTGAAACGACAAACCTTCGTAGCTCTGACCCAAATCGATTCAAGGAGAAACACCCATGATCCCAGTAATCCTTTCCGGTGGTAGCGGCTCACGTCTTTGGCCGCTTTCCCGCAAACAGTTCCCCAAGCAATTCCTGGCCTTGACCGGCGAACACACACTGTTCCAGCAAACCCTGGAGCGCCTGGTGTTCGAAGGCATGGACGCCCCGATCGTGGTCTGCAACAAGGACCACCGCTTCATCGTCAACGAGCAACTGAGCACGCGTAAGCTCGAATGCCAACGCATCCTGATGGAGCCGTTCGGCCGCAACACCGCGCCGGCCGTGGCCCTGACTGCGATGATGCTGGTCAACGAAGGCCGCGACGAACTGATGCTGGTGCTGCCCGCCGACCACGTGATCGACGACCAGAAAGCCCTGCAACGCGCCCTGGCCCTGGCCACCGTGGCGGCCGAGCGTGGCGAGATGGTGCTGTTCGGCGTGCCGGCAACCCGCCCGGAAACCGGTTACGGCTACATCAAGTCCAGCAACGATTCGCTGCTGCCCGAAGGCGTCAGCCGCGTGCAACAGTTCGTGGAAAAACCCGATGAAAAACGCGCCGTCGAGTTCGTCAAAAGCGGTGGCTACTTCTGGAACAGCGGCATGTTCCTGTTCCGCGCCAGCCGTTTTCTTGAAGAGCTGAAAAAACACGACCCGGACATCTACGACACCTGCGTGCTGACCCTGGAGCGCAGCGAGCAGGATGCCGACACCGTGACCTTCGACGAATCTACCTTCGCCTGCTGCCCGGACAACTCCATCGACTACGCCGTGATGGAAAAAACCCAACGCGCCTGCGTGGTGCCGTTGAGTGCCGGCTGGAGCGACGTGGGTTGCTGGGCCTCGTTGTGGGCGGTCAATGACAAAGACGTCAATGGCAACGTCAGCAAAGGCGACGTGGTCATCCAGGACAGCCGCAACTGCATGATCCACGGCAACGGCAAGCTGGTGTCGGTGATCGGCCTGGACAATATCGTGGTGGTGGAAACCAAGGACGCGATGATGATTGCCCACAAGGACAAGGTCCAGGGCGTCAAGCAGATGGTCTCCACCCTCAACGACCAGGGCCGCAGCGAAACCCAGAACCACTGCGAAGTCTACCGCCCGTGGGGCTCCTACGACTCGGTGGACATGGGCGGGCGTTTCCAGGTCAAGCACATCTCGGTCAAGCCGGGCGCGTGCCTGTCGCTGCAGATGCACCACCACCGCGCCGAACACTGGATCGTGGTCAGCGGCACGGCCGAAGTCACCTGTGACGACAACGTGTTCCTGCTCTGCGAGAACCAGTCCACCTACATCCCGATCGCCTCGGTGCACCGCCTGCGTAACCCGGGCAAGATCCCGTTGGAGATCATCGAAGTGCAATCGGGCAGCTACCTGGGCGAAGACGATATCGAGCGCTTTGAAGATATCTACGGTCGCTCGACGCCGGTTGAACGTGGCGTTTCGGTGAAAACTATCGCGCAGTAACACGGTCGTACAAGAAGCCCTCATCCAGCCCGTTGCGTCCCCTATCCGCAGTGGGCTGGGTGGGGGCTTTTTCTTGGGTTTTGCAGTGACCGTAAGGGCCTCATCGCAGGCAAGCCAGCTCCCACAGTTGGACCGGGTATGCTCTTGGAATGCAGTCGAATGTGGGAGCTGGCTTGCCTGCGATGGCGTCCGAAAGCATCCCGCCAGCATTGACCCTTGCCCCCATCCTGCCTATCCTCGCGCCTGTCACGACTCATTCGTGATGAGGTTTGACGGCCTCGCGAACTCATAGGATCCCATTTTCATCAGGAGACCCACCATGTCCAAACAAACCCCCCGCCCCACCCCCTTCGGCCCCAGCGACCGCAGTGAAGAACCTCTTTTTTGCGTACAACCCGGCATTCCCATCGAACATGCACTGGAACATGCCAGCTATGTTTTAGGCACCGCGCGCGTGCTCACCTTGGCAGCTCAAGACTTGTGCACCGAACACCAGAGCTACCTGAACTGGGCCAGCCTGCAATTAGCCGAAACCGGTTTGGCATTGGTTGAGGCTTCCATCGAAGGCTTGCAGGCGGATTCTTCTGCTCAGTAAGCAATTCATCGGGAGCAAGCCCCCTCCCGCCGTTGGCCGTATTTCAAAGCAGGGACGCGGTTAAATGCGGGAGGGGCCGTAGAGGCTACGCAGTGAATGGCGTTTGCCCGTGGGTAATGATTCGACTCACCGGCTCACCATCGACTCTGTACTTCAAGGGCAGGGCGTATGTCGTCTCCACATAAAAAATATGTGGGTTATCGGTTTTCATGATCGTCAGCCCCGAGGTATTGACCTCGTAGTAATGCGTCATCTTGTCCAATTGGTTGCCATGTCGCCGGCGCCCAAAAATAGTCGTGGAAATCTCTTTGGTTGCCGCATCATCAGGCGCCAGATCCGTAAAGTAATGCCTGGCTCGCCCGCCCGGTAACGGCTTGCCATCCACGTTAAGCACCGAGGACTGCAGATGCCAATCGCTGTTGATTGCGGCATGAGACTTTGCCCCGGTGTAATGGTAGAAACGGTTCTCGCCTGTGACGGGAGGGTCCATCAGCGCTTTTTCACCCGGGAAAGCTTCAGGCACCTTGGGTCGTTTAAAGGCCGGCTGACTGCCGGTTACCCCCACGCCTGCGGATGAACCAGAGCCGGCTTGCCCGGCAGGACGTTTTTGCGGCTGAGGCCTGATTCCACCTGGGCCATGCAATGTTTCGGGCTTGACGCCTCCCAGCATGCTGTTCAGTCGCCATTCGCCGGTGCCTGTTGGCTGGAGGAACATCACCGTTTTCTGGTTGACATCAACGACCCGAACATGCCCGCCCGCGACTTTGTAGACGTCGCTGATTTCAAATACTCGGTTGACGCCGGTGCCATCGGTGTAGCGGACATAAAACTTTTTCCCGACTTGAAACGTGCCGTCGCCCCTTTTCTTAACGCCCTCAAGCAGGCTATCAGGCAGTGAGTGAGCACTGTAGTCGGGCAGTTGGCGACCGGTGCCGGCGATGTCGGATACCGTGTTCGCTACCTTCCCAGAGACGCCAACATTGACAGACTGCTCCTGCAATATTTGCTTCAGCTCCCTGAAACTACTTTTCAACACTGTCTTCCCGCCCCTTGCCAGCCCCACTGCCAGGTCTCCCAGACCATCGGTGGGGTTCAAGCCACTGGCAACTGAGCGCAAAACCGTATCGGACACCTTGAACGCCCGTGTTCCGAGCTTTTCACCCAACTTGCCCAACGCCTTGCTCGCCTGCCCCAGCCCTTTGCCGAATGGCAGGATGAAACCAAAGATATCCAGCGCAAAGTCCTTGATGGCCGCGCCGGTATTGCCCTTGACTGCGTTTTCGATGGCATTTTTAAACGGAATCAGTCCGGTCACAAAATCATGCGCGGCCTTGATGCCGGCCTCTTCCTTTTCCACCTCGGTCACGCCTTTGGCGCCTGCCTTTATGGCATCGCGATCATGTAACAGGTGGTCGGCGATCACCTTGGCGATCGCGTCGAACCGAGCATTCACGGAAACCGCGGAACTGGCGTCCTGCCCTTGCCTGGGCTCAGGCAAATAAGGCGCGTTGAGCTGCTGAGTCAACAGCCCCGTCGAAACCTTGCCAGCCTGTGGCGGGGTGCCGTTTTCATAGGCCTCATAATCGACCGGAACACTGACCCCTTTAGCCTGAGTCGTGGCGTAGGTTTGAGCGTTGGCCACTCGTGGAGGGGGGTTAGGCAGATACCGGGGCAGGTCGTCGCGACGGCGGATGACGCCTTGCAGGGGGAACACTTCGTAGTACACATGGCGCAGGTTTTTAACGTCCCGGTCACTGCCGTTTTTGTCGACTTTGGTCAGCACCCGCATCAACAGTCCGTAACGCGCCTTGGCCGCTTGTGCCTGTTCCGGGCTCTCCGTCTCCTCAGCCTGCGCAACACCGGCTTTGCGTAGAGAAAAAAACTCGACCTTACCCGACGCGATGGTGTGTCTGTCTTGCGCAGACAGCTGCAATAGTTGGTGTCTGGAGGTGGTTGTCACGCCCTCCTTCAAGTTGTTGAAGTAGCTATCGAACTGGCTGTCGAATGCCTGGTTGACATCAGGAAGCGGCTTGACCCGGGTGAAACGGTTACCTAACTGAAAATCGTACCGCTGCCCTCTTGGGATACGGTCCATCTTTCCTGACATGTAGATATCCAGTAACGAGTGGTACTGGCTTTCACTGGCATCGATGTTGGCAATGCTGATATTACGCACATCAAATGAGTGATCGGCCCCATAGGCCTCTTTCAGGTTTTCAACTGCGATGTTCTCGCGGGTGGGCATGGCGGCGCTTATCTGCTCATGGGCTTTTTTCAATGAGGAGAGTTCCTCATTGAAGGCGTCGCGTAACCCGACCACGTCTTGCGACGTATAGTCTTCATCGTCCTTTCCTGCCATTTCATCCTGGGCAACGCCCCACTGAATCAACGCATTGGACTGAGCCTTGGCCTCGACAACCCCCTCGGCCTCCGAGACAGGACTGTGATTGGCCAGCCTCATGAACGTTTGAAAATCGGTGTATGTCGCAATGCCCGGCGTCCAAAACTCTTGCGCCTGCACAACCGCCGACAGCTTGGCAAAGGCCGCAGACTTAACCACCAGGTTGCTGGGCATATCTTCGGCAATGAAGGCAGGGTCAGCGCCTGCAAGCAATAAGCGCGCGGCGGCCGGTGCCAGCTCGACAGGCACCTTGCCCTGGTCCACCAGATGTTTCTCCAGGCGCGAGACGACCACCGAAGGATGGACATCTCGATTGGCTGGCTGGTAAAGGTCATACCCGGCCACGACGCCACGCTTGCTGCCGGCCTGCGGATCCAGCTCCAGCACCATTGCAGCCAACGCCCAACTTGCATCTTTGCTGGTCAGTGACGCGTCACTGTTGAGGGCCATTTCCAGCGTTTGGCCCAAGTTTCTGATCTGAGCACTGCCCAGTATGCTTTCAAGCAGCTGCGCGGCGCTCATGCCTTGAAGCGAAACCCCATGCGTCTCAAAAAAAGCAGCGAAGATGCCTTTGCCAGGCGACAGCGTGGCCATTTCGGCGGCCGCCATTTCGCTTAGCCGGGTGCGCTGACTACTGTCCAATGTGGCGGGCTGGGATAACAGCCCCCAGTAATTGCCGTGCTCAACCGGCTCAGGCAACGGCTCCTTGCACACGGCGATGAGGTTGGCCAGTTGCCCGAGATCCTTGGGGACCAGCCATTGATTTTCCCGCAGGAACCACGCCAGCGGCACATCCTCGCCCGGCGCGATTTTATAGGCGCGCCCAAAAGTAGAAACGTGATGAGCGGAAAATTTCTTCACTTCGAGCAACGCTGCAACATCCAGACTCGGATCCTCGGCGATGGCCGCCTGGATCTCTTCCAACGCCACCGTCAGGCAATAATTGGTATGAATATTCCCTGCCAATTCTTGGCGCTGACTGAGCGTCAGCGCCGAAGGCTTAGAGGTGTCGCGGGCCGGAGCGTTTTCCAGTGTGGCTCTGCGCAACCTAGGCACCCTGGGCGTTTGGGGAGCCGAAGGCGCTTGCAACGGTTCATTGCCCACCGCCGCAGGAGGTGGTTCAACCGGTAATGAAGAGGATGGCGTTATAGCCAAAAACGGTTGCTGATTGCCTGGACTGAGGGGGCGGTAAATCATCGACTCTTTCTCACATAAATGGACTTGAAGTAGGACCTGTCGAGGCGCTCTGTTCCGACAGGCTTCGGTACTTCCTGAGTGTCGATTCGTATAAAAACCGCTAAAAAAACTTGTTTGATCATGTGTTCAATGCAGCGCACAGACCCTGTCTCTGCCCGTAGATAGTCAACCCGGCCCAGCCACAGGTACGATGGTCTATCCCTTCGCGAGGTCATCATCATGTTCTTCGGCGTTCTACTGATCATCACCTGGCTGATCCTGCTGCTGCGCTACCCCGCCAAAGCCTTGCCGGTATCGCTGGCCGCCGCCGTCGGCCTGGGTTTTGTCGCCATCTGGGTGGTGTGGCTGGACAGCCGCGAAGCGTCGCAACTGGCACGCCTGGAACTGCACATCAGCTACGCGCCACAGGAATGTCCAGCCGACCGACCGTTGAAACTGGTGCTGATCAACGGCAACGACGTGCCGCTCACTGAATTGCGCTGGCGCCTCGCAGCGTATGCGCCGGGGGACACGGTGAACCTGGCCGATAACGTTTATGCTGCGCCGCGCTACCGCGGCCCCGGCGAATTACAGGCCGGCGCCACCTGGGACGACTGTTTACCGACGCCGCCGCTGCGCCCCGGCTACCGCCCGCAAACCCTGGAATTTCGCGCCGAGCACCTGCAAGGCAGTTTCTCGGACTGACAAAGGATTGATCCATGCCCAACGTACTCATCACCGGTTGTTCCAGTGGCATTGGCCGCGCCCTGGCTGACGCCTTCAAATCCGCCGGCTTCGACGTGTGGGCCAGCGCCCGCCGCGAAGCGGACGTCGCCGCCCTCGCTGCTGCCGGCTTCAATGCCGTGCTACTGGACGTCAACGACAGCGCGGCCTTGCAGCGCCTGGCCGAACAGCTCGGCGAACTGGACGTGTTGATCAACAACGCCGGCTACGGCGCCATGGGCCCGCTGCTCGATGGAGGCACCGAAGCCATTCAGCGCCAGTTCGAGACCAATGTGTTTTCCATCGTCGGCGTCACCCAGGCGCTGTTTCCCGCGCTGCGGCGCAGTAAAGGTTTGGTGGTGAACATCGGCAGCGTTTCGGGTGTACTGGTCACGCCGTTTGCCGGTGCGTACTGCGCCTCGAAAGCGGCGGTGCATGCCTTAAGCGATGCATTGCGTATGGAACTGGCGCCGTTTGGCGTGCGCGTGCTGGAAGTACAGCCGGGAGCAATCAATACAAGCTTCGCGAAAAACGCCCGCGCCCAGGCCGAGCTGCTGATCAACGAACATTCGCCCTGGTGGCCGTTGCGCGAAGGCATTCGTGCGCGCTCCCAGGCCTCGCAGGGCAACCCGACTTCGGCCGAGCAATTTGCAGCTCAAGTGCTTAAGGCTGTGCAACACCCAACACCGCCACGGATGTTGCGTGCGGGCAATGGCAGCCGAGCGTTGCCGTTGATGGCGGCGTTGTTGCCAAAAGGGTTGCTGGAGAAAGTCCTGAAGAAGCGGTTCGGACTCTCTGGCTCACTCTAGCCCTTCATAAAATCAATAAACGCCCGCACCTTCAGCGGCAAATGCCGTGTATCCGGGTACATGGCGTAAATCCCTTGCGGGGCAAACCGATGATCCGCCAGTAACCGAACCAACCGCCCCGCGTCCAGATCACCCTGCACCAGCCATTGCGGCAGCACCGCCACACCATGCCCACGCACGGCAAAAGCCTGGAGCACAGACGCACTGTCGGCCACCAGTGCCGCAGGGCCGGAACGGTATTGATGCTCGCCGCCGGCCGGGTCGGTCAGGCTCAGCTCCGTCAAACGGCCATGGCCTAACTTGGGCACGCGCTCCAACGCATCCAGGGTTTGCACCAGGGCAAACTCAGGCGCGGCGACAGCAAACACCTCAAAGGTCGACAGCTGCACCGCCCGGTGATTGGAGTCGAGCAGTCGCCCCAACCGAATCGCCACGTCAAAGCGTTCGGAGATCAAATCGGCATGGGTGGAGGATGTGGATAAGTGAATGTTCAAGTCCGGGTGCAGGCGCCGAAAAGCCTCCACCACAGGAGCAACGACTGCCAACGCGTATTCCACCGTGGTGGTGATGCGTAAGGTGCCTTTGAGCTGGGCATGTTCGGAGCGGGCTTCTTCCACCGCCAACCGGGCTTCTTCCAGCATGCGCGTGCAACGCAGGTAAAAGCGCTCACCGGCATCCGTCAGTGCCAACTGGCGGGTGCTGCGAGTCAGCAAGGTAACGCCCAGTTCTGCCTCAAGGCGCTTGAGGTTGAAGCTGACCACGGCGCGGGTCTGGCCCAGCCGATCGGCGGCGGCGGTGAGCGAGCCGGCCTCGACCACGGCCTTGAAGGTGTCGAATCGGTCCAGGCTGACCATAAGCCTCGCGCTCCTTTGTCAAAATATTTTTGACAAACTAACAGTCAAATCACCGTATCCCAAACGCTGCTTGCGACCTACCCTGCCCGCTTCACTCGCAGGATCGCGTTTATGACCTACCGCTCGAAAGTCGCCTGGATCTTTTTACTCGGCTTTGCCCTGGACCTGGTGAACATGTTTGTCGCCACCGTTGCCTACCCGGACATCGCCCGCGAACTGCACGCCTCGGTCACGCAATTGGCGTGGATCAGCAACGCCTACGTACTCGGGCTGACCGTGATCATTCCGTTGAGTGTGTGGCTGGCGGCGATCATGGGCGAACGAACGCTGATCGCGGCGAGCCTGCTGTTGTTCGCGGGCGCCTCGGTGATGGTTGGCCAGGCGGGTTCCATCGAAACGCTGATTGGCTGGCGGGCGTTGCAAGGTTTGGGCGGTGGCTTGCTGATCCCCGTGGGCCAGGCCATGGCTTACCGGCACTATCCAGCGGCAGAACGCAGCCAATTGACAGCCAGCGTGATGTCGGTGGCGCTGCTGGTACCGGCATTGTCGCCGGCTTTGGGCGGGCTAATCGTCGACAGTGTGTCATGGCGCTGGATCTTCTACGCCAACCTGCCGCTGGCGTTGCTCACGTTGCTGCTGGCACTGCTGTGGATAAAACCTGATGCACCTGTAACAGTGCGCCCGGCCCTGGATGTGCGCAGTATTTTCAAACAGATCCGCAGCCCGATGCTGCGCGTGGCGATGTTGGTCTATCTGTTCATCCCCGGCATATTTATCGGCACCAGCCTGATCGCTATTCTCTACCTGCGCGGCCTGGGCTACGACGCGACACACACCGGCGCGCTGATGTTGCCGTGGGCGCTGGCGTCGGCACTGGCGATTTTCCTGAGCAAAAAACGCTTCAACCGCTACGGCCCAAAACCCTTGCTGCTGGCGGGCATGGCCCTGCAATGCATCGGCATCCTGCTGCTGACAAAACCCGAACCGGCCGTAATTATTCTGGCCTACGCGTTGATGGGCCTGGGCGGCAGCCTGTGCAGCAGCACGGCGCAGACCTTGGCGTTTCTCGACATACCCGCCGAGCGCATGGGCCACGCCAGTGCGCTGTGGAACATCAATCGACAAGTCAGCTTCTGCCTCGGCGCTGCCGCCCTCAGTGCGTTGTTGTCGGCCTTGGATTCCTTCGTCATAACCTTCACGATAGCCGCAGCCCTGACACTGCTGCCCCTTTTTGCCGTGTTGCGCCTGGATACATCCAGAGTCCGCACGCTGCTTCACCCTGCCAGCGAGCCCAGCCATGATTGATTACAACGATTTTTTTGAAGAAGTGATCCAGACCCACGTCGAGATCGAGCAATGGTTTGCCGGGGTTGCGCCTGAAGGCACCCTGGAAACCTTGCTTGCGCGCTTTTCACCCGATTTCAGCATGGTCGCACCCGCCACCGGCACGAGAGTGAATACAGCCGGGGTTAAAGCGTTGTTCACGCGCCTGGGCGGTATGCGCCCGGGGTTGAAGATCACCTTGAGCGAAATGGCCGGGATCGACCGGCACGCGCGCGGCGCCACGGTGACTTACCGCGAACACCAGATTGATGACAGCGGCACCCAGACTGACCGCCGCGCCACCGTGGTGTTTGAGAAGCAGGCAAGTGGCGCGCTGTTGTGGCGCCATCTGCATGAAACCTTCATCAAGGCATGACACAGCCAAAACTGTGGGAGCTGGCTTGCCTGCGATGGCGGTGGGTCAGCTGAAAACAGGTCAACTGACAGTGCGCTATCGCAGGCAAGCCAGCTCCCACAGTTTAATGTTGCGTTGGGTTGACGATGACGGTGCAGGTGATCCCCGCCGCCAGCAGCACGCCGTCGGGCACTTCATCGATGTGAATCCGCACCGGCACCCGCTGGGCCAGGCGCACCCAGTTGAAGGTCGGGTTCACATCGGCGATCAGCTCACGGCTCTCGGGGTTGTCGCGGTCATAGATACCCCGCGAGATGCTTTCCACGTGGCCCTTGAGCGTCTCGCCGCTCATCAGTTGCATATCGGCTTTGTCGCCCACCTTCACATGGGGCAGCTTGGTCTCTTCGAAGAAGCCGTAGACCCAGAACGAGTTCATATCGACCACGGCCATCTTGGCCTCGCCAATACGCGCATAGTCGCCACGGTGCACATTGAGGTTGGTGACATAACCGTCCACTGCCGCCACCACCTGCGTACGTTTCAAGTTAAGTTCAGCGGCTTCCAGTTGCGCCAACGCATGCTGGTAATCGGCCAACGCCGAGTCGGCGATGTTGCTGGCGTCGTCGCGGTTTTCCCTGGAGATCACCAGCGCGTCGAGGTCGGCACGGCGGTGGGCGTTGACCTTGCGCATCTCCCAGGTGGCTTTGCGCGAAGCCACCAGCGACTGCGCCTGTTTGACGGCAATTCGGTAGTGCTCGGGGTCGATCTGCATCAGCAGGTCGCCCTTCTTCACCAACTGGTTGTCACGCACCGGTACATCCACCACTTCGCCCGTAACGTCGGCCGCCACATTGATGATGTCGGCGCGCACGCGGCCATCGCGGGTCCACGGCGTTTGCATGTAGTGCACCCACAACGTGCGGCCAATCCAGATCGCCAATGCCAATACCAGCAAGGTCGCGAGCAGGCTGAAAAACTTTTTCATCGGGGCATTCTCAACGGTAGACGGTCAGCGCGAGCGCGCCGAACAAGCAAACGAACAGGCTCAGGCGCAGCAGCGCCGGGTGCCAGAAAAAACGGTAGAGGTCGAACCCGGCCAGGAAGCGGTCCAACGCCCAGGCCAACCCTGCGGCGATAAAAAACAACAGGGTCATGGTCGGCATGTACAGGCCATGGAATGCGATTTCACGGGGCATGCGGGGCTCCTTTGAGAGCAGCCAATGGCGATTGCGGGTCTAGCAGCGAGGTGCGGATAAAGTGCAGGTAGCTTTTCACCCGGCGCAGCGCCGAGGTATCAAAATGCGGGGCGAAGGGTTCGTCGGTGGCCTGCACACGGCTGATCGCATGGTCGACAGCCACCAGTCCACGCTCCAGATTGTTCGCGCTCGGTTGCAAAAACAGCCGCACCAGCGAGCGCCCCATCACGCGGATCGCCTGGCGCCACGGCTGGGATTGGGCATACGCCGGGTGCACCGGCAAAATCGCCTGTTCCTTGCGCAGTTCGATGATCGCATGGCCGACTTCCAGCACCACGAACATCCAGCGCAGCAAATCACGCTGCACCTGCGGCTGGCCAACGGCGAGGCCGTAGGCTTGGTGCAGCAAATCGCGGGTGCGGCTTTCAAAACTCGAGGCCAGGCCCTTGAGCTTGCCGCTGATCGCATACACAACCTGCTCGCGCAGGTCCTGCTCCAAACGGCGCCACAACCAACGGCTGTTGGGCGGCAGAATGATCGCCCCCGCCGCCGCGCACACCAGCATGCCGATGATCATGGCGATGTAGTCGTTGATAAAGGTGTAGGGGTTGTAGACCGTGAGGTTGTCCGGCACCGAGCCGGTGCTGAAAAAGATCAACAGGCCCACGCCGACCCCGGCGTATTGCGGGCGTGAGGCCAGGAACGAGCCGAAGATGATCACCGGCGCGAGCATCACGCACAGCAGCGGGAAACCGTCGATCCAGGGGAACACGAAGAACATTTCGACAAAGCCAACCAGTGCGCCGATCAAGGTGCCGCAGGCCATTTGAAAGGCCATGCGCTTGGGGTTGGGCGTGGCGGCGGACAGGCCGACGGTGGCGGCGGCAATCAGCGTCATGGTTGCGCCGCTGGGCCAGGCGGTGGCCACCCAGTAGCTGCCGAGCACAATGAGGATGAACGACGCACGAATACCCGAAGCCGCGCAGGCCAGCCA
The DNA here is from genome assembly GCF_021605825.1 of Pseudomonas sp. PA-6-3C. Classification (NCBI taxonomy): domain Bacteria; kingdom Pseudomonadati; phylum Pseudomonadota; class Gammaproteobacteria; order Pseudomonadales; family Pseudomonadaceae; genus Pseudomonas; species Pseudomonas sp. PA-6-3C. The sequence goes on along the minus strand of NZ_WKDV01000001.1, from coordinate 312,507 downwards.
GTTGGTCTTGGGGATAAAGGTCTCGTTCCACTGCTCGCGCTCATGGCTGTGGTCGGCCAGGGAAGCGTGGGTCAGCGCGTAGTTGTGCAAGTCATCGACAAAGCGATAAAGCAGCTCGTAGGCGGTATGAAAATCCAGCTGTTCAGCTTCGCTTGGGTTGGCTTCCTGAAAGCTTGCACGCAGGGCACGCACCGTGGCGGGAAGCTCGTCTTTGTAGGCGCTGAGTTGGTTGACCAGCCGTGCGGCGTCGGGGCTGGTGAGCGCCCGACCGGAGAAGCCGTCGAGCACTTCGGCAAGGCCTTGCAGGCCGGGCTTGATCGCAGCCACCACATGATCAGCCGCGTGCGCACGTAACCGTTCGAGCAACTGGTGCAGGGCGTTGAAGCGCGTGGTGATGCTCATGAATTCGCTGTTGAGGCGGCTGAGTCGACCATTGCGCCGACGCATGTGCGGGTCTTCAAACACGGTGACGCTGCGCAGCCCTTCCAGGCCCACGGCTTCGGCGATAAAACGCACGTTGCTGGCCTCGAAACCTTCGCGCTGGCTGCGCCCACGCAGGCCGTCGGTGACGAACAGCGCGAACACACCAAAGCGCTGGTACAGGGCGTTGCGCATCGCCGCGCTGGAGGTTTGCGGCAGGATCGCGGCGCTGACCACGGTGGAGCATAAAATCCCCAGGGAAATTTCCAGCACGCGCCATACCGCCGCCATAAACGCGCCGTCCGGGTTTGCCAGCGCCGGCAAACCAACCATCGCCGCCGTATAGCCGGCCAGTACAAAGCCGTAGGCGCGAAAGTTGCGATTACGCGTGGCGCCAGCGGTGCAGATGCCCACCCAGATCGCCAACGCGCCCAGGAACAATTCGGTGTTCTGCGCAAACAAGGCAATCAACAAGACCATCACCGCCGAGCCCGCCAAGGTGCCGAGGAAGCGATAGAAACTCTTGGCAAACACCTGGCCGCTCTGCGGTTGCATCACGATAAATACGGTGATCATCGCCGTGCGCGGTTGCGGCAACTCCAGGCGCATGGCCAGCCACAACGTCAGGAACGCAGCGATCAGCACCTTGAAGATATACACCCAGGTCACGCCGTCGCTGCGGGCCCAGTCGAAAAAACCACGGCGCCACTCAAGGGAGTGCAACCAGCGCAGCGGTGCAGGCAAGGGAGTCATTACAATTTACTCAGTGATCAAACACGGCGAGCGCCGCCGGGGTTTTGCTCGGCAGTGTCTTGGCGTCCGGTGGTACGTCGTTACCGGCGCCGAGCCCGCCACCCAGGGCCGTGACCAGTTCGGCATGCGCACTCAGGCGCGCGGCCTGCACCTGTTGTTCGATCTGTTGCTGGCGAAACAACAAGGTCTGAGCGTTGAGCACATTGAGGTAATCGGTGAGGCCGCGCTGGTAGGCGATCATGGCGATGTCGTAGGTTTTCTGCGCCGAGGCCACCGACTGCGCGGCAAAGGTGGCTTGCTTGTCCATGGATTCGCGGCGGATCAACTGGTCGCTGATGCCCTTGAGCGCGTTGACCAGCGTCTGGTTGTACTTGGCCACGGCGATGTCATACCCGGCGCTGGCTTCGCCCAACTGCCCACGCAAACGGCCGCCGTCGAAGATCGGCAGGCTGATCGCCGGGCCGACGGTGTAGTTGAATTTCTGCCCGCTGAGAAACCCCAGCATCGTGCCGCCGGTGGCCATATAGCCGAGGCTGCCGACCAGATCGACGTTGGGGTAGAAACCGGCGTGTGCCACATCGATGCCGCGCGCCTGGGCGGCGACCTGCCAGCGGCTGGCAACCACGTCCGGGCGTTGGCCGAGCAATTGCGCGGGCAGGCTTGAGGGCAGCTTCAGCGGCGCGGCCAAGGACAAACTCGGGCGTTGCAGTTGCGCGCCCTCGCCCGGCCCTTTCCCGGCCAATGCCGCGAGCTGGTTGCGGCTCAGGGCGATTTCTTCGTCGAGTGCGTCGAGTTGTCGATGGGTTTCGGGCAAGGGCGTTTCGGCCTGGCTCACATCGAAATGCGTGCCGATGCCGGCATTCAGGCGCTTATTGGCCAGGTCGAGGATCTGCTGTTGCTGGGCCAGGGTGGCGGCGACGATATCGCGGTTGGCGAAATGCAACGACAGCTGGATATAGGCGCGCACCACATTGTTCTGCAATTCGAGCTGGGCCTGACGCGCTTCGGCAGCGCTCATATGCGCCAGGTCGACGGCGCGTTCGCTGGCATTGCTTTCGCGGCCCCACAGGTCGAGGGCGTAGCTCAAGCCCAGGGACGCGGTGTTGTCCCAGGTATTGGCACCGCTCAATTCGCCCGGCCCGTAGAACTGATCTTTCGGCCAATTGTGGCGTTTGAGCGTGGTGTCACTGTTGATCTGCAACGACTCAGCCGACTCGGCGATCCCGGCCATGGCCCGCGCTTCCCGCACCCGCGCGGCGGCCATGGCCATGTTCGGGCTGTTTTGCGTGGCGAGGTCGACCCAGCGGTTGAGTTGCATGTCGCCATAGGCTTGCCACCATTGTGTGGTGGGCCAGTGGGCGTCCTGCGCGGCGCTCTGGATGGCGGCGTCGGTGGCCAGGGTATTGGCGTTGAAGGCTTGGCCTTGGGGGGCGATTCCTCCGGTTCCGATGCAGCCGCTGATTGCTAACGATAAGGCCAAAACACTGAGAGCCTTCAGCTCTCTGCTGATGCGACGCGGCACGGCGAACGAATTCCTGAGGTGGTGAGGCGGGGAAGGTGGCGCAATTCTAGGGGGCGCCATGGGGAACGATAAGCTGGCATTCCTGTGAATCTTTGTTACCGTTCAGGCGATAATCCGTTGGTAGGGATCACTGGACGGCGTAACTTTCTGTCACAATTTGCTATCTCCCTTGAGAACACTCCATGGACACTTTGCAAAATATGCGCGCCTTCAGTTGCGTGGCCGAGGCCGGCAGCTTCACCGCCGCCGCCGTGCAACTGGACACCACCACCGCCAACGTTTCGCGCGCGGTCTCCAACCTTGAGGCCCATCTGCAAACCCGCTTGCTCAACCGCACCACTCGCCGCATCGCGCTGACCGAGGCCGGCAAGCGCTATTTGCTGCGTTGTGAGCAGATCCTGGCTTATGTCGAGGAAGCCGAGGCCGAAGCCAGCGACGCCCACGCACGCCCCGCCGGGCAGCTGAAAGTGCATACCATGACCGGCATCGGCCAGCATTTCGTGATTGACGCAATTGCCCGTTACCGTCGCACCCACCCCGACGTGACCTTCGACCTGACCCTGGCCAACCGCGTGCCGGACCTGCTCGACGAGGGTTACGACGTGTCCATCGTGCTGGCCAGCGAGCTGCCGGATTCGGGTTTTGTGTCCCAGCGCCTGGGCATCACCTACAGCATCGCGTGTGCCTCGCCGGATTACGTCAAGGCCAAAGGTTGCGCACAGCGGCCCCAGGATTTGCTCAACCACGCCTGCCTGCGCCTGGTCAGCCCGGTGATCCAGCTGGACAAATGGACCTTCAACGGCCCCGAAGGCCAGGAAAGCGTGGCGATCAACACTTCGCCGTTCCTGGTCAACTCGGCCGATGCAATGAAAACCGCGATCACCAGCGGCATGGGCGTCGGCCTGCTGCCGGTGTATGCGGCTATTGAAGGTTTGCGTAACGGCACGCTGGTGCGGGTGATGCCCAACTACCGCTCGCAGGAGCTGAACCTGTATGCCATCTACCCCTCGCGCCAGTACCTGGATGCGAAGATCAAGACCTGGGTGGAATACCTGAGAGGGTCGTTGCCGGAGATTCTGGCGGCGCATCAGGCGGAGTTGGTGGCGTATGAGTTGAGTGGCAGCCTGGGCGGCACACGCCTGGCGAACTGATTTTGGAATACGGCCCCACAAACACCATCCATTTACTGTGGGAGCTGGCTTGCCTGCGATAGCATCGCCTCGGTACTGCTGATACACCGAGGCGCCAGCATCGCAGGCAAGCCAGCTCCCACATTTTGAGCGGAGTTCTGCAATGAAAAAGACTGTCCTCGCCTTCAGCCGTGTCACCCCGCAAATGATCGAACGCCTGCAACAGGACTTCGAGGTGATCGCGCCGAACCCCAAGCTGGGTGACATCAATGCTCAATTCAATGAAGCCCTGCCCCACGCCCATGGCCTGATTGGCGTAGGCCGCAAGCTGGGGCGTGCGCAGCTGGAAGGCGCGAGCAAGCTGGAAGTGGTGTCCAGCGTGTCGGTGGGTTACGACAACTACGACGTGCCGTACTTCAACGAGCGCGGGATCATGCTCACCAACACCCCGGACGTACTCACCGAAAGCACCGCCGACCTGGCCTTCGCCCTGCTGATGAGCAGTGCGCGCCGCGTGGCCGAACTGGATGCCTGGACCAAGGCCGGCCAGTGGAAAGCCAGCGTTGGCGCGCCGCTGTTTGGCTGCGATGTACACGGCAAGACCCTCGGCATAGTGGGCATGGGCAATATCGGCGCAGCCGTGGCCCGGCGTGGGCGCCTGGGCTTCAATATGCCGATTCTGTACAGCGGCAACAGCCGCAAGACCCAGCTGGAGCAAGAGCTGGGCGCGCAGTTGCGCAGCCTGGACCAGTTGCTGGCCGAGGCGGATTTTGTCTGCCTGGTGGTGCCGTTGAGCGACAAGACCCGCCACTTGATCAGCACCCGCGAATTGGGGCTGATGAAGTCCAGTGCGATCCTGATCAATATTTCCCGTGGGCCGGTGGTGGATGAACCGGCGCTGATTGAGGCGCTGCAAACCCAGAAAATCCGTGGCGCCGGGCTGGATGTGTACGAGCAAGAGCCGCTGGCCGAATCGCCGCTGTTCCAACTGAGCAATGCGGTGACCCTGCCGCATATCGGCTCGGCCACCCATGAAACCCGTGAAGCCATGGCCAATCGCGCCCTGGACAACCTGCGCAGCGCCTTGCTGGGGCAACGTCCGCAGGATCTGGTCAACCCGCAAGTCTGGAAGGGCTGACGCCGATCTCATATGGGATGGGTTTTGTGTGGGAGCTGGCTTGCCTGCGATGGCATCACCTCAGTGCAACTGGAAGACCGAGGTGCCTGCATCGCAGGCAAGCCAGCTCCCACACAAGCCCAGCCCGACACAAAATCCGGTTAAAGCCTGGCTCCCCCGAGTCGATAACCTTCCATAGATCGTCATCCCTGATCCACAGAAGGTTTTTATGTCCACCACCAAAGCCCGCGCAGATTCACTCTCGCTTCTGCTCTTTACCTTGCGCAGCGGCAAGCTGATGGCCATCAACCTGCTCAAAGTCAGTGAAATCATCCCCTGCCCGCCGCTGACCAAGCTGCCGGAGTCGCACCCGCACGTCAAAGGCATCGCCACCCTGCGCGGTGCCTCGCTGTCGGTGATCGACCTGAGCCGCGCCCTCGGTGAGATGCCGCTGCAAGACCCGAACGGCGGCTGCCTGATCGTCACCGATGTCAGCCGTTCCAAGCAGGGCCTGCATGTGCAGGCGGTGAGCAAGATTGTGCATTGCCTGACCACCGACATCCGCCCGCCGCCCTATGGCTCCGGCGGTAATCGCTCGTTTATCACCGGCGTGACTCAGGTCGAAGGCGGCCTGGTGCAGGTGCTGGATATCGAAAAGGTCATCCACGGCATTGCCCCGGCCCCCGTTGAGGCGGCGCCGACCGACTTGACCATGGAAGAAGCCGAAGTGCTCGGCAACGCGCGAATCCTGGTGGTGGACGACAGCCAGGTGGCTCTGCAGCAATCGGTACACACCCTGCGCAACCTCGGCCTGACGTGCCACACCGCGCGCAGTGCCAAGGAAGCCATTGATGTGCTGCTGGAGCTGCAAGGCACGGTCGAGCAGATCAACGTGGTGGTGTCGGACATCGAGATGTCCGAAATGGACGGTTACGCCCTCACCCGCACCCTGCGCGAAACCCCGGACTTCCAGGAGCTTTACGTGCTGCTGCACACCTCCCTGGACAGCGCGATGAACAGCGAGAAGGCCCGCCTGGCCGGTGCCGACGCGGTGCTCACCAAGTTCTCGTCGCCCGAGCTGACCAAATGCCTGGTGGTTGCCGCGCAAACTGTGGCGCAAAAAGGCCTGTAAGCGGTGGCGGAGTATTTCCAACTGCTGCGCCGCGACCTTACTACCAGCCTGCCAGCACCGCAGTGGCCGGCCAATACCCGGCTGGATCATTACCGCGATGAGCTGGCCCCGGCCATCCATGCCGTATTGCGCATGACCCAGGAACAGGGCGGCGGCCGTGTCCCCAGCCTGGCAGAATGGCGCCGGCAGTTCGTCACCGACGCCGAGTTCGACCCCACGCTATGCCTGGTGGCCAGTAACGCAGACGGCATTCTTGGCGTGGCCCAGTGCTGGACCAGCGCGTTTATCAAGAACCTCTCGGTCCATCCGTGCGCCCAAGGCCAGGGGCTGGGGCGTGCCTTGTTGCTGCATACCTTCCACGTGTTCAAGCAACGCGGCGAGCCCTGTGTGGACCTGAAGGTGCTGGAAACCAACCAACGCGCCCGACAGTTGTATGAAAGTGCCGGCATGGTGTTTGTGCTGCGCGACCAGGTACCCGAGGACTGACCGGCACTGGCGCATAACTTGCTTCCACTGAGCCTGAACAGTGAATAGAGGCAAAAACCCGTCACCGTTCAAGAGTGCCCTCTGACCTTGCCTGGTGACAGATCCTCCATGAATACTCACTTTTCCTGCGTGGGTTGCGGCAAATGCTGCAGCGACCATCACGTTCCCCTGACCCTCGAAGAAGCCCGCAGTTGGGCGGCTGACGGCGGTAACGTCATCGTGCTGGTGGAGGGCTTTCTTGGCACCGGCCTGGGCTTGCCGGTGCAACAACGCGAGCATGCCGAACGCCGTTCAGTGGTAGTGCCGAGCGGCAATACCGAGGCGTTTGTGGCAATCACCTTTGCCGCCTACAACGCCGGGCGTTGCCGCAATCTTGACGAAGACAACCGTTGTGGCATCTATGAGCGTCGCCCACTGGTGTGTCGCATCTACCCGATGGAAATCAACCCGCATATCCCATTGAACCCCGCCGCCAAGGATTGCCCGCCAGAATCCTGGGAACAGGGGCCGGCGCTGATCGTCGGCGGTGAGTTGATGGATGCAGAACTGGCTGAGCTGATCCGCCGCTCACGCCAGGCCGACCGTGACGATGTGCAGACCAAGGAGGCCGTGTGCGCCTTGCTGGGTATTCGTACCACGGCGCTCAAGGGCGATGGGTTTACCGCGTATTTGCCGGATATGGCTGCCTTTGCGCAGGCGATTGAGTTGGCGATTGAGCAACCATCGGTGGCTAATGAGTGGGTGTTTCACGTCTCCGGCATGGACATCGCCGAGCAGGTGCTGGATGCGGGGGCGCAGATTGCCACTGAGGTGCCGGCCAACTATGCGTTTATCTCGTTGAGGGCGGCTTAGGCTCGATGCGGCCAGTGTGGATGTGGGAGCTGGCTTGCCTGCGATGCGGGCAACTCGGCACACCAGGTACACCGAAGTGATGCCATCGCAGGCAAGCCAGCTCCCACAGTTGAACGGGTATGGCTGCCTGTTGGCCATGGCTTGCAAAACACGGGGCCTGCTCACGTGCCGCAATTAATTGGCCATCATTGAGTGGAGGGCGGCTCATCCAAGTGATAAGGCGCCAGAATCCGCTGGTATTCACCGTTGTGCATCAGTTGCTCAAGCGCGTGATTGAGGTCGTTGCGCAAAGTGGAGTCAAACTTGCGCACAGCAATGGCAATGCCGTTGCCTAAGAGTTCACCGGACAAGGGCGGCCCCATGAAGTCGAAATCCTGGCCAACCGGGGTGTCGAGCAGTGCACTGCGAATTTCCACAGTGCCTTGCAGCGTCGCATCAATCTTGCCGGCTACCAGACTGCGGGCCAGTTCGTCATTGAGCCAGAAACTTTTGATGATGACGCCCGCCGGTGCCCACTGCGACCGCGCAAAGGCTTCGCGATTGCTGCCCAGCAGCACACCGACACGCTTACCCTTGAGCGAGCGTGTGTCGGGTAACAGGCCGGACGCCTTACGGGCCACCAAACGCGTGGTAAAAGGGTAGAGATTATCGGTGAACCCCACCCACCGCCGCCGCCCCGAGGTGGCGGCAATGCCCATGATCGCATCGAACTGCCGGGCTTCGAGGGCCGGGAAGTCTTCGACAAACACCTGGTCGACCCAGGTGCAGCGCACATTCAACTGTGTACACAAGGCGTTGCCCAAGTCGATGTTCAAGCCCACCAATTGACCTTGCGGGCTACGACTCTGAAAGGGCGGAAACTGCGCGGCAACAGCGAAGCGGATTTCGCGCCGGGGTTGATCATCGTCGGCCACGGCGTCGATCGACAGCAAAAGGGCAAGTGCTGCACACAGGGGTATCAGAGCCACGGGAAACATCCTTTTCCAGAAAGACCAGCCTTGGCCACCCGCCCGATCTGAACGGTCGGGATGGAATCAAGGCTGTGCAAGCTTTCTAGAAACGGTCGCGGGTCTTCAATCGGAAATATCAGCAGGTGTTGTAGTCCGCACCTGATAAAACGCTGGTCGTTCTATTCTCAGCGTTTACCCATCGAGCGGCGAGTGCCCGGCGGCGCCATGCCTGGCGACTTGGTGTGGCCGTTCTTGGCGCCATTCTTGTACCAAGGCTGGGCGGCGTTTTTGGCCCCAGCCAGTTCACCCGGCTTGAACGGAAACTTGAACGCCGGGATCTCGGCTTTTTCAACGCTTTGAGCGTCGGCCGGATCGACGAGGTCGGCCGCGTCAACAGGGGGTTGTGTCGGGGAAGTCATGGAAGCTCCGGGGCGTGCAGAAAATGAGGCGGTGGCCGGCTTGCGGGCCACGCTGGCGCGCAGTATACCTGCGCGCCTTGGATCTTTAACCACCGCCGGTACGAATGGTCGGACTTTACTGACAGCGCTGTCAGTTAGCAGTCACCGTGCTGACCGGGTTGGCGGGCTATAAAGAACGATCACCCTCCCAACCCTTTGCCCCGGCGCCCCACCCCATGCACATTCAACGAAAAACCGCCCTGATCGTGGCTGCCCTGGTGGTCGTGGCAGTTGCAGCCTGGGCCTTCAACCGACCGGCGAAAACCAAACTGGCGGTGTCCACCGCTATCCCGGTGCGAGTGGTGAGCGTCACACAGCAGGACATTCCTCGATTTGTCAGCGGTATCGGCTCGGTGCTGTCGCTGCACAGCGTGGTGATCCGCCCGCAAATCGACGGCATCCTCACCAAGCTGCTGGTCAAGGAGGGCCAATTGGTCAAGGCCGGTGACCTGCTGGCGACCATCGATGACCGCTCGATCCGCGCCAGCCTTGATCAGGCCAAGGCGCAGTTGGGCGAAAGCCAGGCGCAGTTGCAAGTGGCGTTGGTGAACCTCAAGCGCTACAAAGAGCTGAGCGTCGACGACGGCGTATCCAAGCAGACCTATGACCAGCAGCAAGCCCTGGTCAACCAGCTCAAGGCCACGGCGCAAGGTAATCAGGCCGCCATTGATTCGGCCCTGGTACAGCTTTCCTACACCCAGATTCGCTCGCCGGTGACTGGCCGTGTCGGCATTCGCACCGTGGATGAAGGCAACTTCCTGCGCATGAGTGATACCCAAGGCTTGTTCTCAGTGACGCAAATCGACCCGATCGCCGTGGAGTTCTCGTTGCCGCAACAAATGTTGCCGACCCTGCAAGGCTTGATCGCCGCGCCCACCCAAGCCAGCGTCGATGCCTACATGGGCGCCGACACCGACGGCCAGACCGGCGACCTGCTCGGCGAAGGCCACTTGAGCCTGATCGACAACCAGATCAGCTCCACCACCGGCACCCTGCGCGCCAAGGCTGAATTCAACAACGCTTCGCAGCGTCTGTGGCCGGGGCAACTGGTGACTATCAAGATCCAGACCGCCCTCGACAAGAACGCGCTGGTGGTGCCACCGACCGTGGTGCAACGTGGGCTCGACGCGCATTTTGTGTACCGCGTCAACGGTGACAAGGTTGAGGTTGTGCCGGTGCAGGTGGCGTATCAGGACAGCGACGTGACCATCATCAAGGGCGTGCAAGCCGGTGATGTGCTGGTCAGCGACGGCCAGTCGCGGCTCAAGGCCGGTGCGCAAATCGAGGTGCTCAAAGAGCCACCACAAGTGATCCAGACCGCCCAGACCAAGGTGCAACCATGAGCGGCAGCCGTTCCCCGTCCGCCTGGTGCGTCGACCATCCGGTTGCCACCCTGTTGCTGACCTTTGCGCTGGTGTTGCTGGGGCTGATTGCCTTCCCGCGCCTGGCTGTGGCGCCGCTGCCGGAAGCGGAGTTCCCGACCATCCAAGTCACCGCCACCTTGCCCGGCGCCAGCCCGGACACCATGGCCTCATCCGTGGCCACGCCCTTGGAGGTGCAATTCAGCGCCATCCCCGGCATGACCCAGATGACCTCCAGCAGCGCCTTGGGCTCAAGCCTGCTGACCCTGCAATTCACCCTGAACAAAAGCATCGACACCGCCGCGCAGGAAGTGCAGGCGGCGATCAACACCGCCTCCGGCAAGCTGCCCAGCGACATGCCGAGCCTGCCGACCTGGAAGAAGGTCAACCCGGCCGACAGCCCGGTGCTGATTCTCAGCGTCAGCTCCGACAGCATGCCCAGCACCGAGCTGAGCGACTATGTAGAAACCTTGCTGGCGCGGCAGATCAGCCAGATTGACGGCGTTGGCCAGATCAATATCACCGGGCAGCAACGCCCGGCGATTCGCGTACAGGCTTCACCGGACAAACTCGCGGCCATCGGCCTGACCCTCGCCGATGTGCGCCTGGCCATCCAGCAGTCCAGCCTGAACCTGGCCAAAGGTGCGATTTACGGCAAGAACAGCGTGTCGACGATATCGACCAACGACCAGCTGTTTCACCCCGAGGAATACGGCCAACTGATCGTTTCCTACAAGAACGGCGCGCCGGTGCAGCTGCGTGATGTCGCCAAAGTCATCAACGGTTCGGAAAACGCCTACGTGCAGGCCTGGTCCGGTGACACGCCCGGGGTCAACCTGGTGATTTCGCGCCAGCCCGGCGCCAACATTGTCGAGACCGTGGACCGCATTCAAGCCGAACTGCCGCGCCTGGAAGGCATGCTGCCCGCCTCGGTGCAGGTCAGCGTGTTGACCGACCGCACCAAGACCATCCGCGCGTCCTTGCATGAAGTGGAAGTAACCCTGCTGATCGCCATCCTGCTGGTGGTGGCGGTGATGGCGCTGTTCCTGCGCCAATTGTCGGCGACGCTGATTGTGTCCAGCGTACTCGGCGTGTCGCTGATCGCCAGTTTCGCGCTGATGTATGTGCTCGGCTTCAGCTTGAATAACCTGACGCTGGTGGCGATCGTGATCGCCGTGGGCTTTGTGGTCGACGATGCCATCGTGGTGGTGGAGAACATTCACCGTCACCTGGAGGCGGGCCTGGATAAACGCGAGGCGGCAATCAAGGGCTCGGGCGAGATCGGCTTTACCGTGGTGTCCATCAGCTTCTCGCTGGTGGCAGCGTTTATTCCGCTGTTGTTCATGGGCGGTGTGGTCGGGCGGCTGTTCAAGGAGTTTGCGCTGACGGCCACCTCGACCATCCTGATTTCGGTGGTGGTTTCGCTGACTTTGGCGCCGACCCTGGCCGCGCTGTTCATGCGCGCGCCGACTCATCATGCCCATGACAAACCGGGCTTCAGCGAGCGCCTGCTCGCCGGCTACGCACGCAACCTGCGCCGTGCGCTGGCGCATCAACGCAGCATGGCAGCGATCTTTATGCTGACCCTGGCGTTGGCCGTGGTCGGCTACGTGTTTATCCCCAAGGGTTTCTTCCCGGTGCAGGACACCGGCTTTGTACTCGGCACCAGCGAAGCGGCGGCCGACGTGTCGTACCCGGACATGGTCGCCAAGCACAAGGCGCTGGCCGAGATCGTCAAGGACGACCCGGCAGTGGCCGCGTTTTCCCACTCGGTGGGCGTGACCGGCAGCAACCAGACCATCGCCAACGGCCGTTTCTGGATCGCCTTGAAAGACCGCGGTGATCGCGATGTATCCGCCAGCCAGTTCATTGACCGCATCCGCCCCAAACTGGCCAAGGTGCCGGGCATCGTCTTGTACCTGCGCGCCGGCCAGGACATCAACTTGAGTTCCGGCCCAAGCCGCGCCCAGTATCAATATGTGCTCAAGAGCAACGACGGCGCGACGCTCAATACCTGGACCCAACGCCTGACCGAAAAACTGCGCGCCAACCCGGCCTTTCGCGACCTGTCCAACGACTTGCAACTGGGCGGCAGCATCACTCACATCAGCATCGACCGCCAGGCGGCGGCGCGCTTTGGCCTCACCGCTACCGATGTCGACCAGGCGCTGTATGACGCGTTCGGCCAGCGCCAGATCAACGAGTTCCAGACCGAGATCAACCAGTACCAGGTGGTGCTGGAACTCGACACTCAACAGCGCGGCAAGGCCGAAAGCCTGAACTACTTTTACCTGCGCTCACCGTTGACCAACGAGATGGTGCCGCTGTCGGCACTGGCCAAGGTCGACCCACCCAGCGTGGGGCCGTTGTCCATCAGCCATGACGGCATGTTCCCGGCGGCCAACCTGTCGTTCAACCTGGCACCCGGCGTGGCATTGGGTGATGCGGTGATCATGCTCAACCAGGCCAAAAACGAAATCGGCATGCCGACCACCCTGATCGGCACCTTCCAGGGTGCGGCCCAGGCGTTCCAAAGCTCTTTGGCCAGCCAACCGTGGCTGATCCTGGCGGCGCTGGTGGCGGTCTATATTATTTTGGGCGTGCTGTATGAGAGCTTCGTGCACCCGCTGACGATCATCTCCACCTTGCCCTCGGCGGGCTTGGGCGCGTTGATCATGCTGTGGTTGCTGGGCCAGGACTTTTCGATCATGGCCTTGATCGGGCTGGTGCTGCTGATCGGTATCGTCAAGAAAAACGGCATCCTGATGATCGACTTTGCCCTGGAGGCCCAGCGCGTGCGCGGGCTGCCACCTGAGGAGGCGATTTATGAAGCCTGCGTCACCCGGTTCCGGCCAATCATCATGACCACCCTCGCCGCCCTGCTCGGCGCCGTGCCGTTGATGCTGGGCTCCGGGCCAGGCGCCGAACTGCGCCAGCCGCTGGGGATCGCGGTGGTCGGCGGCCTGTTGGTGAGCCAGGCGCTGACGCTGTTCACCACACCGGTCATATACTTGTACCTTGAGAAGTTTTTCCACAGGCCCAAACCAGCGCTGGCGCTGGCGACCACACACTAAAGGCGGGGTCATGCGCGTCCTGATTATTGAAGATGAAGAGAAAACCGCGGACTACCTGCACCGCGGCCTGACGGAGCAAGGCTACACCGTCGATGTGGCGCGCGAAGGCATCGAGGGCTTGCACCTGGCGCTGGAGAACGATTACGCGGTGATCGTACTCGACGTGATGCTGCCCGGCCTCGACGGCTTTGGGGTGTTGCGCGCACTGCGGGCACGCAAGCAGACGCCGGTGATCATGCTCACCGCTCGCGAGCGTGTGGAAGACCGCATCCGTGGCTTGCGTGAAGGCGCCGATGATTATTTGGGCAAACCGTTTTCGTTCCTCGAACTGGTGGCGCGCCTGCAAGCGCTGACCCGCCGCAGCGGCGGGCATGAGCCGGTGCAAGTCACCGTGGCCGACCTGTGGATCGACCTGATCAGCCGCAAGGCCAGCCGCAACGGCCTGCGCCTGGACCTGACCGCCAAAGAGTTCTCGCTGCTCAGCGTATTGGCACGGCGCCAGGGTGAAATCCTGTCCAAGACCGCGATTGCGGAAATGGTCTGGGACATCAATTTCGACAGCGACGCCAATGTGGTGGAAGTGGCGATCAAGCGCCTGCGCGCCAAGCTCGACGGGCCGTTCGAACACAAGTTGCTGCACACCATTCGTGGCATGGGTTATGTGCTGGAGAGCAGAAGTGTCGGCTAACTCCATCGCCCTGCGCCTGAGCGGCATGTTCACCTTGGTGGCGCTGCTGATTTTTGTGTTGATCGGCGGCGCGCTGTACCAGCAAGTGGATCGCGGCCTGGGCTTGTTGCCGGGCGCCGAACTGGATGCGCGCTACAGCGTGCTGGAATCCTCGGTAAACCGCTTCGGCACACCGGACCACTGGGCAAAAATCACCGCCAAGTTGAAGTTGCTCGGCGAAGAAGACCCGCGCATTCGCTTCTGGGTGGTGAGCAGCGACCCGAGCTACGAATACGGCAACCCCGACGCGCAGATCCGCGCATTCGCCCAAGGGCCGACCGGCAAACGCGACTTGCGCCTGCCTGGGCATGAATACCCGTTCAAGGTGTTGCTCAGCCAGTTCGCGGCCAAGGATCAACGCCCACCGCTGCGTTTTATGATCGCCATCGACACCGAGAATTTCCGCGCCACTCAGCACCATCTGTTGATGGCCTTGATCGGCCTGGCCTGTGTCGGTGTGGCGCTGGCTGCACTGTTGGGTTTTTGGGTCTCGCGTATCGGCCTCAAGCCGCTGGGCAAACTTTCGGATGAAGCGCAAAAACTCGCACCGCCCAAACTCTCCGGGCGCCTGCAGTTGTCGCCCTTGCCGCCGGAGCTGAGCCAGTTCGTCAACTCGTTCAACTCCACGCTGGATCGGGTGGAACAGGCGTATTCGCGCCTGGAGTCGTTCAATGCCGATGTGGCCCACGAACTGCGCTCGCCGCTGACCAACCTGATCGGCCAGACCCAAGTGGCGCTCACCCGTGGTCGTTCGGCCGAGCATTACTTCGAGGTGCTGCAATCGAACCTCGAAGAGCTGGAACGCCTGCGTTCGATCATTAATGACATGCTGTTCCTGGCCAGCGCCGACCAGGGCAGCAAGGCCACCAAACTGATCGAAAGCTCCCTGGCCGATGAAGTCGCCACCACCCTCGACTACCTGGACTTCATCCTCGAAGACGCCCAAGTCAAAGTGCGCGTACACGGAGATGCCTTGGTGCACATCGAAAAAGCCCACCTGCGCCGCGCGCTGATCAACCTGCTGAGCAATGCGGTGCAGCACACTGCGCCGGGGCAGATTATCGAAGTGAGCATTGAGGTGCAGGAGCAGTGGGTGGCGATCGGGGTGACCAACCCCGGCGATGAGATCGCCCGTGAGCATTTGCCGCGCTTGTTTGAACGCTTCTACCGGGTGGACGCGTCGCGCAGTAACAGCGGCGCAAATCATGGGCTGGGGCTGGCGATCGTCAAGGCGATTGCATTGATGCACGGCGGTGATGTGTTTGTGCGCAGTGAGGGCGGTGGCAATACTTTTGGCATTACCTTGCCGGTCTGACTCACCAGAACACATCGATCCAGTGTGGGCGGGCTTGTGTGGGAGCTGGCTTGCCTGCGATAGCATCGCTGCGGTGATGCAGATGTACCGAGGTGTCTGCACCGTAGGCAAGCCAGCTCCCACACAAGCCAGATCCCACATAGCCAGCTTCCCCACTGGATCTCAAAGGTCTGACTGTTGCGGTTTGGGCAACAGTCATTATCTTGTTACACTCTATATCGCACCGCTCACCTGCGTTACTTTGACGCACCGATGAGCGCGACGGCAAGGCAGCTTCCCGCTCACCCGAATTTCCCTCGACTTATTTCCAGGGCTCTACACTGGGAATCTGTTTAAAGCCGCTGACTTCAGCGGCTTTTTTTTGCCGTAAAAAAAGGCCAGGCACACCCCCACGACATTGGCCGTTTTCGATTGACCAAAGGAGCTAAACCGGTGAAGAACTCGCTGACGTTCACCCCGTTATTCCTCGCGATTGCAGCAACGATCGTCCCCCTTGCCCACGCGGCAGACTCGACCCCCGCTGACGGTTTCGTCGAAGGCTCAAGCCTGAAGATCAACACCCGCAACTACTACATGAACCGCGACCGCCGCGACACTCACACCGATGACAGCAAAGAATGGGGCCAGGGTTTCATCGGCACATTCGAATCCGGCTACACCCAAGGCACCGTCGGCTTTGGCCTGGACCTCAATGCCATGCTCGGCCTCAAGCTCGACGGCGGCGGTGGCACTGACGGTTCCAGCATCCTCCCTTACGGCAGCGGCAACGGCAAAGCGCCTGGCTCGTTCTCCACCGCGGGCGGCACTTTGAAAATGCGTGCCTTCGACACCGAACTCAAAGCCGGCGACCTGTTCCTCAACAACCCGGTGATCGCCGGCGGCATGACCCGCATGTTGCCGCAGACGTTCCGGGGTGTGAGCCTGGCCAACCACAGCTTCGACGGCTGGATGTTCGAAGGCGGCCAGGCCAGCTTTACCAAACTCTACAACCAGAGCGGCCACCGACGCATCGGCACCAGCTACGGCACCCTGCCCGCCAACGCCGACAGCCAACACCTGAACTGGGCCGGTGTGTCCTTCAGCGGCGTCCCGGGCCTGACCAGCAACCTGTACGCCTCCGAACTCAAGGATGTATGGCACCAGTACTACTACGACCTGGACTACACCTACGCGCTGAACGATCTTGTCAGCCTCAACCCAGGCCTGCACTACTACCACACCCAGGACACCGGCCAGTCGTTGCTCGGCAGCATCGACAACAACACTTACAGCCTGCATTTCACCGTAGGTGTTGGTCACCACAGCGTCACTGCCGCGTACCAGCGGGTCAACGGCAACACGCCGTTCGACTACATCACCCAGGGCGACAGCGTGTACCTGGACAATTCCCAGCAATACTCGGACTTCAACGGCCCCAACGAGCGCTCGTGGAAGCTCAAGTACGCCTACGACTTTGCAGGTCTCGGCATGCCCGGGCTGACGTCCGCCGTGTCGTATATCAGCGGCAAGACCGACCTGACCAAGGTCGACCCAAACAGCCGCGGCTACAGCGCCTGGTACAGCGCCGACGGCAAAGACGCCAAGCACTGGGAACGCGACATCGACGTGAAGTACGTGGTGCAAGGCGGCAAAGCCAAGGACCTGGCCGTGCGCCTGCAATGGGCAACCAACCGCGGTGGCAATGGCTACTCGGCGGTGGACCGGGATGTGGATGAATACCGCGTGATTGTGGATTACCCGATCAACGTGTTTTAGGCATAAATCTGCCAGACGATGAATAGCTGATGTGGGAGCTGGCTTGTATGGGAGCTGGCTTGCCTGCGATAGCATCGCTGCGGTGTTATAGATGTACCGAGGTGTCTGCATCGCTGGCAAGCCAGCTCCCACCAAACCTGCGATTGCCTACTACGCTATTGGCATCCTCGAAGCAGAAGTACGCCCGATGAGCCCAAGTCTCTACCGACCCACCCCTCGCCCGGAACGCTTGCTGATCCTGGGCAGTTGCCTCACGGTCTTTGTGATCGTGGCGATCGTCACCGCGCTGCTGATTCGCGAACATGCCAACACCTTGCAGACCGCCAAGCGCACCGCCAATAACATCACCCAACTGATCGACGCCGATGTGCTGCGTAACGTCGAACTCTATGACATGGCCCTCAAGGGCCTGATCGCCGCCACCGAACGCAGCGACCTGCAGGGTGTGTCCGCCAGTATCCGCCATCTGGTGCTGTTCGATCGCTCTGCCGCTGCACCCTTCAAGGGCGACATTCTGTTGCTGGACCCCAGTGGTGAAGTGATCGCCGACTCCTCGCTGCTCACCCCCAAGACCGGCAACTTCGCTGATCGCGATTATTTTCAGGCACACCGCAAAAACCCCGACCTGGGGCTGTATATCAGCCGCCCATTCCTGGCCCGTTGCGTGTGTGATGACCAGTGGCGCATCGCATTCAGCCGCCGCGTGTCATCGCCGGACGGGCGCTTCCTGGGCGTGGCGGTGGCCTCGATGCGCCTGTCGTACTTCCAACAGTTGTTCAGCGGCCTGAACATCGGAAGCAACGGCACCATCAACCTGATCAACCACCAAGGCATCCTGCTGGCGCAACAACCGCTGCTGGAAGTGGACATGATCGACAAGGACTTGAGCCAGCGGCCCAATGTCGCGCGCATGCTGCGTGAACGCGACGGCAGCTTTCGGGGCGTCTCCAGCGTCGACAACCAGCCACGGCTCTATAGTTTTTCGAATGTGGGCAGCTTGCCTTTAATTGTCGCAGTGGCGTTGTCCAGCGATGAAATCTTTGCCCCATGGCGGCGTGCCGCGTGGCTGGTCAGCATGGCAACGGGCGTGTTGTGCATCGGCCTGCTGTGGCTGACCTGGATGCTGAGCAAGGAGCTGCGTCGCCGTCATCGTGCCGAACAAGTGCTGTCAGAACTGGCAGCCACCGACGCCCTCACCGGCCTTGCCAACCGCCGTACCCTGGACCAGCGCCTGCGCCTGGAATGGGACCGCGCACAACGCTCAACCGAGCCGCTGAGCCTGCTGATGATCGACGTGGATCACTTCAAGGCCTTCAACGACCTGCATGGCCATCACGGCGGCGATGAAGCATTGCGCGCGGTTGCCCAAGTGATCGAAGACAACATCCGCCGCCCGGCTGACCTGGCAGCGCGCTACGGTGGCGAAGAGTTTGCAGTGGTGCTGCCACATACCGACGCCAAGGGTGCCTGGTTGATTGCCGAACATATCCGCAGCAGCGTCGAGCATTTGCCACGGGTGGCCGGTGCCGACGGGCCTATTACAGTGAGTATCGGCATGAGCACCTGGCAAAAGCGCAGCCGCATGGCACTTGAGGACTTGCTGCTCAATGCTGATCAGGCGCTGTATGAGGCCAAGCACACCGGGCGCAACCGCATTGTGGAGGCTGCGGCCCGCTAGGTGATCGTTCCCACGCTCCGCGTGGGAATGCCTCTTCTGACGCTCTGCGTCAGGCTTCGGGACGCGGAGCGTCCAGGGCTGCATTCCCACGCGGAGCGTGGGAACGATCGGCATAAAAAAAAGGCCACCCGAAGGTGGCCTTTCAAAACTAAAGAAAGAGAGTTGTTACTTACACCGCCGCAACGGGACGCATGTAAGAGATCGGTGCGGTGCTGGCATCTTCGAAGGTCACGACTTCCCAAGCGTCTGTCTGCTCAATCAACTTGCGCAGCAGCTGGTTGTTAAGGGCGTGGCCCGACTTGAAGCCTTTGAACTCGCCTATCAGGCTATTGCCCAGCAGGTAGAGGTCACCGATTGCATCGAGGATCTTGTGCTTCACGAATTCGTCTTCATAGCGAAGGCCGTCTTCGTTCAGTACACCATCCGCGTCGACCACAATGGCGTTTTCAACGCTGCCGCCGAGTGCGAGGTTGTGCTTGCGCAGGTACTCGATGTCACTCATGAAACCAAAGGTACGGGCGCGGCTGACTTCTTTTACGAACGAAGTGCTGGAAAAATCCACGCTTGCACTTTGGGTGCGGTCACGGAATACCGGGTGATCGAAATCGATCTCAAAGCTCACTTTAAAGCCTTCGAACGGGACGAAGGTGGCGCGCTTGTCGCCGTCTTCTACTGTCACTTCCCGCAGAATGCGAATGAACTTCTTGGCTGCGTCCTGTTCTTCCAGGCCGGCAGATTGAATCAAGAATACGAAGGGTCCAGCGCTGCCATCCATGATGGGGACTTCGGACGCGGAGAGCTCGACGTAGGCGTTATCGATGCCCAGGCCAGCCATGGCCGAGAGCAAGTGCTCCACCGTGTCCACTTTGACGTCACCGTTGACCAACGTGGTCGACATCGTGGTTTCGCCAACATTTTCCGCGCGAGCAGGAATCTGCACCACAGGGTCCAGGTCGGCACGAACAAACACGATGCCGGTGTCGACAGGTGCGGGCTTGAGGGTCAGGTATACCTTCTCCCCGGAGTGCAGACCTACACCTGTGGCACGGATAATATTCTTCAGGGTGCGTTGTTTAATCATGGCTTGGACCGCTTCAGCGCAAATTGCGAACTGGTATCAACAAAGGCTGGCGATAATAACAGACCAGACCTTTGCTGAACACCAATCACCTTCATAGCCCTGATACATTCCATTAATCGGCCTGACGACGCAAGAATGCCGGGATGTCCAGGTAGTCCAGGTCATCTTGCGGATTCGGGCTACGGGACGCCGCAGCACCGGCCTGAGCCTGGTTGCGCATCACGGTCGGACGGTCCAGGTCACGATAGTTCACAGACGGCAGTTCCTGGCGCGCAGGCGCTGGAGCGGCAGCTTGCTGGCTGGCGTGGCTGTTGTGGCCGGTGTGAACGGTATTGTCGATGACCTTTACAGGCTTCTCGATTTTTGCGCCCAGGCCGGTGGCAACCACGGTCACGTGCAGTTCGTCGCGCATGTCCGGGTCGATAACGGTACCGACTTTGACCATCGCGTGCTCGGAAGCGAAGGCTTCGATGATGCTACCCACGTCGGAGTACTCACCCAGGGACAGGTCAGGGCCGGCGGTGATGTTCACCAGGATGCCGCGTGCACCTTGCAGGTTCACGTCTTCGAGCAATGGGTTGCGGATCGCCGCTTCAGTGGCTTCGCGTGCACGGTTCGGACCGCTGGCGCAGCCAGTGCCCATCATCGCCATGCCCATTTCGCTCATCACGGTACGCACGTCGGCAAAGTCGACGTTGATCATGCCTGGGCGCTTGATGATGTCGGAGATACCGCGAACGGCACCGGCCAGTACATCGTCAGCCTTGGCGAATGCGGACAGCAGGCTTGCGTCCTTGCCCAGGATGGTCAGCAGCTTCTCGTTGGGGATGGTGATCAACGAGTCGACGCTTTCAGACAGCAGACGGATACCTTCGTCGGCGATCTGCATACGCTTGCGACCTTCGAACGGGAACGGACGCGTCACGACAGCAACGGTCAAAATCCCCATTTCCTTGGCCACTTCGGCAATGATCGGAGCAGCACCGGTACCGGTACCGCCGCCCATGCCGGTGGTGATGAACACCATGTTGGTGCCTTGCAGCACTTCAGCAATACGCTCGCGGTCTTCCAGCGCGGCTTGACGGCCGACTTCCGGGTTGGCGCCAGCGCCGAGGCCCTTGGTCACGGCTGTGCCCAATTGCAGGATGGTCCGCGCGCCGATGCTTTTCAGCGCTTGGGCATCAGTGTTGGCGCAGATGAATTCAACGCCTTCAATGTTGCTCTTGACCATGTGATTGACAGCGTTGCCGCCGCCACCGCCAACACCGATTACTTTGATAACCGGGCTTGCGGGGATGTTGTCTACGAGTTCGAACATGTTCCCTCTCCTTTCGTTTTCTCTAGTTTTTTCGCCTACTACTTACTGCGGTGTTGCGGTAAATCTTTAGAAATTGCCTTTTACCCAAGCCTGCAACCGCTCGAACAACGGCGCTTTGGCTTCATCGTCGCCGCCACGGTAGCTGTCACGGATGCTCGGGCCCGACAGGGAAATGCCGTCGGTCTGCTTTTGCAGCCCGTACAACAGCAAGCCCACGCCGGTGGAATAAATCGGGTTGCGCACCACGTCGCCCAGGCCTTTGACGCCATGGGGCACGCCCAGGCGCACTGGCATATGGAAGATTTCCTCGGCCAGTTCGACCGCGCCTTCCATCTTCGAGGTGCCACCGGTCAGCACGATGCCGGCCGGGATCAAATCTTCGTAGCCGCTGCGGCGCAGTTCAGCCTGGATCAGGGTGAACAGCTCGTCGTAGCGTGGTTCGACCACTTCGGCCAGGGCCTGGCGCGACAGTTCGCGCGGTGGACGGTCGCCCACGCTCGGCACCTTGATGGTTTCACCGGCACCGGCCAGTTTGGCCAGGGCGCAGGCGTAGCGGATCTTGATTTCTTCGGCGTACTGGGTCGGTGTACGCAGCGCCATGGCGATGTCGTTGGTGACCTGGTCGCCCGCAATCGGGATCACGGCGGTGTGACGGATCGCACCTTCGGTGAAGATCGCGATGTCGGTGGTGCCACCGCCGATGTCGACCAGGCACACGCCCAGCTCTTTTTCGTCGTCGGTGAGTACTGAGTAGGCCGAGGCCAACTGCTCAAGAATGATGTCGTCGATTTCCAGGCCGCAGCGGCGCACGCATTTTTCAATGTTCTGTGCGGCGTTGACGGCACAGGTCACCACGTGAACCTTGGCTTCCAGGCGCACGCCCGACATGCCCAGCGGCTCACGCACGCCTTCCTGGTTATCGATCACGTAGTCCTGCGGCAAGGTGTGCAGCACGCGCTGGTCAGCCGGGATCGCCACGGCCTGGGCGGCGTCGAGTACGCGTTCAAGGTCGGCCGAGCTGACTTCACGATCACGGATCGCCACGATGCCGTGGGAGTTCAGGCTACGGATATGGTTGCCGGCCACGCCGACGAACGCCGAGTGAATCCGGCAACCGGCCATCAGCTGCGCTTCTTCAATGGCGCGCTGGATCGACTGCACGGTGGACTCGATGTTCACCACCACGCCCTTCTTCAGGCCCCGGGACGGATGCGTGCCGATACCGACGATTTCGATCACACCGTCTTCCCCGACCTCGCCGACCAGCGCCACCACCTTGGAGGTGCCGATATCGAGACCGACGATCATTTTTCCGCTTTGCACGTTTGCCATGGGTCCTGCCTCTTCTTAATTCTTCGCGACAGCGGGTTTGGCTGTCGTCGGCGCAGCTGGTTCACGCCAGCCGACGGCCAGGCCGTTGGCGTAACGCAGGTCGACGCTCGCAATGTTCGTAATCTGTTCTTTCAAGGTCTTGTCGTAGATGGCAATAAAGCGGCGCATCTTTTCCACCAAGCGGTCGCGTCCCAGCAACAACTCGATGCCCGGGCCGGAACTGCCTGCCCCGGTGGTCAAAAACCAGCTGCCCCGCTCACGCAATTCCAGGCGTGCGATGGAGAAACCCAGTGGCCGCAGCATCTGGCTCAGCGCCTGGTACTGCTGCATCACTTGCTGCTGCGCCCGCTGTGGCCCGAACAACTGCGGCAGGTGCTCATAGTTGGCCACCTCACGCGGCGCGAACGCCTGGCCCTGGTTGTTCAACAGTGCGCCATCGCCCCAACGGGCCACGGGCAGTTGTTCTTCCAGGCGGATCGTCACCTGGTCCGGCCATACACGGCGGACTTCGGCATGAGCGATCCACGGCATCTGTTCCAGTTCTGCGCGCATACCCGCCAGGTCGATGGTAAAGAAGCTCGCCGCCAGGTACGGGCCGATGCGCTGCTGTACCGCTTGCTGGCTGATGTAGCTCAAGTCGCCCTGCACGCTGATCTTGGTGATCGGCCGGTCGGCATACGGCAACAGGCGTTGTGCGCCCTCGTAAGTACCGAAGCCCAACGCCACCAGCAACACCGGCCAGAACAGCGCTTTAAGAAAACCAAAGTTGGCTTTCGGCAGGCGCGCCGACATCGGCTCTTTAGCCACCATTCGGCTGGCACCTCGAGGCACCGGCTTGCGGCTGGGCACTGGAGGTTGCTGATGACGAAGCGATGCGCCGTTCATGGGGTTAGCCTCTTGGCTCAATGCTTGCGGCCAGGATCGCCAGCACTAACTGCTGGAAGTCCAGACCGGCAGCACGGGCTGCCATAGGTACCAGGCTGTGATCGGTCATGCCGGGAGCGGTGTTGACTTCAAGGAACCAGAAATTCCCTTGGTCATCCTGCATCACGTCTGCCCGCGCCCAACCGGCGATACCCAGTGCCTCACAGGCTTTCGCCGTGAGGTCCATCAATTCCTGTTCCTTGGTTGCGTCGAGGCCACACGGGATCCGGTACTGAGTATCGGAAGCCACGTACTTGGCGTCGTAGTCGTAAAAGGTGTGGGGCGTGCCCAATGCGATAGGTGGCAATACCTGGCCACGCAGGGTGGCGATGGTGTACTCGGGACCCTGGATCCACTGTTCCACCAACACTTGCGAATCGTAGGTACTTGCCGCTTTCCATGCGTCGATCAATTCGGCGGCCGAGTTCACTTTGGCCATGCCGATACTGGAGCCTTCATGGGCAGGTTTGACGATCAAAGGCAGGCCCAGTTCCTTGGCTGCAGAAATACAATCGTCTTCGCTGCACAGCACGCTGTGACGTGGGGTTGGAATACCCAGGCTGTGCCACACCTGCTTGGTGCGCAACTTGTCCATGGCCAGTGCCGACGCGAGGATTCCGCTGCCGGTGTAAGGGATGCCAGCGCACTCGAGCAAGCCTTGCATGCTGCCGTCTTCACCGCCACGGCCGTGCAGGATGATGAAGGCACGGTCGATCTTCTCGGCCTGCAAGCGGGCGAGGAAGTCGTCGCCCACATCGATACCGAATGCGTTTACGCCAGCGCTTTGCAGCGCTTCCAGTACGGCATTGCCGGACTTGAGCGAGACTTCGCGCTCAGCGCTCTTGCCGCCGAACAATACCGCTACGCGGCCGAAGTCGGCAGGCGTGATGGTCGAGAACAGGGTGTCGTAATGCGTGATCATTTCGACTTCCCCTTTGCAGCCGCAAACAGCGGGCTGGCGAGCAGCTTGGGCGCAAGGCCACCGATATCACCGGCGCCCTGGCACAGCAGGATGTCACCGGCACGCAGCAGCGGCTTGACGATCGGCGCCAGGTCCACACCGCGCTCGATGTAGATCGGGTCCAACTGGCCACGCTGACGGATGCTGTTGCACAGCTTGCGGCTGTCGGCGCCCGGAATCGGCTCTTCACCGGCCGGGTAGACTTCCATCAGCAGCAGCACGTTGGCATCGGCCAATACATTCACAAAGTCGTCGTACAGGTCGCGGGTGCGGCTGTAGCGATGCGGCTGGTAAACCATCACCAGACGGCGCTCCGGCCAGCCACCGCGCACGGCTTTAATAACGGCTGCAACTTCAGTTGGGTGGTGACCGTAGTCGTCCACCAGCATCACGTCGCCGCCTTCTACCGGCAGTTGACCGTAGACCTGGAAGCGCCGGCCGACACCGGCAAAGCGCGACAGGCCTTCGACGATGGCTTCATCGCTGACGCCTTCATCGGAAGCAATGCAAATGGTCGCCAGCGAGTTCAATACGTTGTGGTTGCCCGGCATGTTCACCGATACGTCCAACGGCTCGCGGTCAGGGCGCAGCACGGTGAAGAAGGTTTGCATGCCTTCCTGGCGCACATTGATCGCGCGCACGTCGGCATCTTCGCTGAAGCCGTAGGTCACGGTTGGGCGTTTGACCGATGGCAGAATCTCACGCACCACCGGATCGTCCAGGCACACCACGGCCAAACCGTAGAACGGCAGGTTGTGCAGGAACTCGACGAAGGTTTTCTTCAACTTGTTGAAGTCACCGTCGTAGGTGGCCATGTGGTCTTCGTCGATGTTGGTCACCACAGCGACCAGCGGCTGCAGGTGCAGGAAGCTCGCATCACTTTCATCGGCTTCAGCGATCAGGTAACGGCTGGTGCCGAGCTGGGCATTGGTGCCGGCTGCATTCAGGCGACCACCAATCACGAAGGTCGGGTCCAGGCCACCGGCGGCGAACACCGAGGCGATCAGGCTGGTGGTGGTGGTTTTGCCGTGCGTACCAGCCACGGCGATACCGTGGCGATAGCGCATCAGCTCGGCCAGCATCTCGGCGCGTGGCACCACTGGAATACGGCGCTCAAGAGCGGTGGCCACTTCCGGGTTGGAGGTGTTCACGGCGCTGGACACTACCAGCACGTCAGCCTCGGCGGCGTTCTCGGCGCGGTGACCGATAAAGATCTGTGCGCCGAAGGTTTTCAGGCGATCGGTCACCGGCGACTCTTTCAAGTCCGAGCCGGATACCTGATAACCCAGGTTCAGCAGTACTTCGGCAATCCCGCACATGCCCACGCCGCCGATGCCGACGAAGTGGATACGACGGATGCGGCGCATTTCGGGCTGCGGCATGGCTTTCTGATTCTCAACCATGGGCCACCTCCAGGCAGATATCGACCACGGTGCGGGTTGCGTCAGGTTTAGCCAGGCGGCTTGCGGTGCTCGCCATGCTGTTGAGTCGTTCCGGTTGCATCAAAACCTCGGTCAGGCGTGCGGCCAAATCGGCGGCGCCAGTCGTTCTTTGCGGCAGCAGGAAGGCAGCGCCCTCCCCGGCCAAATATTCGGCGTTGCGGGTCTGGTGATCGTCGATGGCGTGGGGCAAAGGCACCAGCAAGGACGGCAGACCGGCGGCGGCCAATTCACTGACGGTCAGCGCACCAGCGCGACAGACCACCAGGTCGGCCCAGCCATAGGCATGGGCCATGTCTTTGATAAAAGGCTGTACGTTCGCCTCGACACCGGCCTCGCGATAGCGGGCAGCGGTGATTTCATCGTGGTTTTTACCGGCCTGGTGGAACACTTCGGGACGCAGGTCCACGGGCAGCAGCGCCAAGGCTTCGGGCAGCAATTTGTTCAACGGCTCCGCGCCCAGGCTTCCGCCCAGGATCAGCAAGTGTGGCTTACGGCCCTCCAGCGCCTGACGGGCAATGGCCATGAACAGTTCGGTGCGCACCGGGTTGCCGGTGGTACGCAACTTGTCCGAGGCGCCAAAGGTCTTCGGGAACGCCTCGCACACTCGGCTGGCCAACGGCACCAACAGGCGGTTGGCAGTACCGGCAACGGCGTTCTGTTCGTGCACGATCACCGGTACGCCGGCGAGCTTGGCGGCCACGCCACCAGGGCCAGTCACATAACCACCAAAGCCCAGCACGCACACCGGCTTCAACTCACGAATCACTTTGCGCGCCTGCCACACCGCCTTGAGCAACACGAACGGTGCCTTGAGCAGGGACAACTTGCCCTTGCCACGCAAGCCGGTGACGTTGATCAAGTGCAGCGGCAAGCCGGCATTCGGGACCAAATCGTTTTCGATGCCACGTGGCGTACCGAGCCAATGCACGGTGTAGCCACGGTTCTGGAATTCGCGCGCGCAAGCCAGGGCCGGGAACACATGGCCCCCGGTGCCGCCTGCCATGATCAGCACGTTAGCGCCCATGGTCCGGCTCCTCGGCAAAATCGCTCTCGCTGAATTCCATCTCTTCGCTGCCCAGGTGGGTGCGACTCTCCCACTCGATGCGCAGCAGCAAGCCCAGGCACACGCAGCAGATGACCAACGAGCTGCCGCCGTAGCTGAGAAACGGCAGGGTCAAACCCTTGGTCGGCAAGCGACCGATGTTTACCCCGATGTTGATCAGCACCTGACCAATCCACAAAAACGCCAAGCCGTAGGCGACATAAGCTGCGAAAAACTGCTTGGCTTTCTCGGCCCAAAGACCGATGTAAAGCGCCCGTACGCAGACGAACATGAACAGTGCAACGGTGCACAGCGAACCCACGGCACCGAGTTCTTCGGCCAGCACGGAGAACACGAAGTCGGTATGCGCTTCCGGCAGGTAAAACTGCTTCTGCACGCTATTGCCCAGCCCAACACCCAGCCATCCGCCGCGACCAAAGGCGATCAGCGCCTGGGTCAACTGGTAGCCGGAGCCGAACTGATCGGACCAGGGGTCGGTAAAGGTAATCAGGCGCGCCATACGGTACGGTTGTGCTTCCACCAGCAGGTAAACCGCGACCACCGCCAGCACCACCATCATGGCGAACCGGAACAAGCCCACACCGCCGAGAAACAGCATCGCCGCCGCCGCGCCCATCATTACGACGGTGGCACCGAAGTCGGGCTCCATCAGCAACAGGCCAGCCATGGGCAGCAGCACGATGAACGGCTTGAAGAAGCCCATCCAGCTTTCGCGCACTTCTTTCTGGCGACGGACCAGGTAACCGGCGAGGTAGATCACCACGAACACCTTGGCGATTTCCGACGGCTGCACGTTAAACGCGCCGAAGCCGATCCAGCGCATCGAACCGTTCACCTCACGGCCGATGCCGGGCAGGATCACCATGATCAACAAACCAAACGCGCCGATCAGCATCAGCCAACCCAGGCGCTGCCAGGTAGCGATAGGGATCATCATGGTGACGATGCAGGCGCCGAGACCGATCACCAGGTACACCAGGTGACGGATCATCATGTACAGGGTGTTGCCCGACTGCACTGCGGCCACTTCCGAGGACGCAGAAGTGATCATGACCAACCCCAGGCCCAGCAGCGCCAGGCAGCCGGCGAGCATTGGGAAGTCGAGGTCGATACCGCGACCGGTGATGATCGGCGATGGGTACGGCTTGATAATATTTCTGAAATTCATGCCAAGGCCTCCACGGCGCGAGCGAACAGCTGGCCGCGCTCTTCGTAGTTCTTGAACATGTCGAAACTGGCGCACGCCGGCGACAGCAACACCGCATCCCCCGGCTGGGCCAGGGCTTTGCATTGGGCAATCGCATCGTCCAGCGAGGTGGCGCGTACCTGCGGTACTGCGTCGCCCAACGCGGCGGCGATCAAGTCCGAGTCACGGCCGATCAGCACCACGGCGCGGCAATGTGCAGCCACCGGGCCTTTAAGGTCTTTGAAGTCGGCACCCTTGCCGTCGCCACCGGCGATCAGCACAAGCTTGCCGTCGATATCAGCGCCGAGCCCTTCGATGGCAGCCAGTGCGGCACCCACGTTGGTGGCCTTGGAATCGTTGTAGTAGCTCACGCCATTGAGGTCGCGTACCCACTGGCAGCGATGCTCGAGGCCGCCGAAGGTGCGCAGGCTCGACAGCATCGCATCAAATGGCAGGCCGACGGCGTGACCCAACGCCAAGGCCGCCAATGCATTGGATTGGTTGTGCGCGCCACGGATTTTCAATTCACGTACCGGCATCAGGTTCTGGAATTCGAAGGCCAGGTATTTCTCGCCGTTCTCTTCGCGAATGCCGAAGGCTTTGAAATCCGGTTTGCCCAGGCCAAAGGTCCAGCAGGGCATGCCTTCGCCCATCAGCGGACGGCTCAGGGCATCCTGGCGGTTGACCACAAATTGCCTGGCACCACGGAAAATCCGGTGCTTGGCCAGGTGGTACGCCGGCAGGCCGCTGTAGCGGTCCATGTGGTCTTCACTCACGTTCAACACGGTGGCGACTTCAGCCCCCAGATCGTGGGTGGTTTCGAGCTGGAAGCTCGACAGTTCCATCACGTACAACTCGATGTCGTCGCTGAGCAGGTCCAGCGCTGGCGTGCCGAGGTTACCGCCCACGGCCACGCGCTTGCCGGCCGCAGCCGCCATCTCGCCGACCAGGGTGGTCACGGTGCTTTTCGCGTTGGAGCCGCTGATGGCCACGATCGGTGCCTTCGCATAGCGCGCAAACAGGTCGATGTCGCCGGACAGCTTCACGCCACGCGCCGCTGCCGCTTGCAGGGCCGGTGTCGCCAAGGCCAGGCCGGGGCTCACGTAGAGCTCATCGGCACGGCACAGAAACTCGACATCCAGCTCGCCACAACGCACTTCCACGTGCGGGTAGTCACGGCGCAGCGTGACCAGCTCCGGTGGATTTTCCCGCGTATCGGCCACGGCAAACGACGTGCCCCGGTTCGCCAGGAAGCGAACCAGGGACATGCCGCTCTTGCCGAGGCCGACAACGATGCGGAAGTGGTCTGAAGCGATCAGGGACACTCGTTTCTACCTCAGTTTCAGGGTGGCAAGGCCGACCAGTACCAGAATCACGGTGATGATCCAGAAACG
Source organism: Pseudomonas sp. PA-6-3C (assembly GCF_021605825.1). Lineage (NCBI taxonomy): Bacteria > Pseudomonadati > Pseudomonadota > Gammaproteobacteria > Pseudomonadales > Pseudomonadaceae > Pseudomonas > Pseudomonas sp. PA-6-3C. Next base: position 283,076 of record NZ_WKDV01000001.1, on the reverse strand, counting down.
GACAATCACACGCGGCTCTGGCCAGCCCTTGAGTTCAAAGTGGTGGTGAATCGGCGCCATACGGAACACGCGGCGCCCGGTCAATTTGAAGGAGGCCACCTGGATGACCACCGACAGGGTTTCCATCACGAACACACCGCCCATGATGAACAACACGATTTCCTGGCGGACGATCACCGCGATGGTGCCCAAGGCTGCGCCCAGCGCCAGCGCGCCGACGTCGCCCATGAAGACTTGGGCGGGATAGGTGTTGAACCACAGGAAACCCAGGCCGGCACCGATCAGGGCGCCGCAGAACACGATCAACTCACCTGCGCCCGGCACATAAGGGATCAGCAGGTATTCAGCGAATTTTACGTTACCCGACAGGTAGCAGAAGATGCCGAGCGCGCCACCGACCATCACGGTCGGCATGATCGCCAGGCCGTCGAGGCCATCAGTCAGGTTCACCGCGTTGCTGGAGCCGACGATCACGAAGTAGGTCAGCACCACAAAGCCAACGCCCAGTGGAATGCTGGCGTCCTTGAGCATCGGAATGATCAAGGTGGTTTCGACGGCGCTTGGCGCGGTCATGTACAGGAAGATCGCAGCGCCAAGGCCAAACACCGACTGCCAGAAGTACTTCCAGCGGCTGGGCAAACCCTTGGAGTTTTTCTCGATCACTTTGCGGTAGTCATCGACCCAGCCGATCGCGCCGAACAACAGGGTCACCAGCAACACCGTCCACACGTAGCGGTTATGCAGGTCGGCCCACAGCAAGGTGCTGATACCGATGGAAGACAGGATCAGCGCACCGCCCATGGTCGGGGTGCCGGATTTGGACAGGTGCGACTGCGGGCCGTCATTACGAACCGATTGACCAATTTGCAGGTTCTGCAGGGTGCGGATCATCCACGGCCCCAGGAACAGCGACAAAGACAGCGCAGTCAGCACACCCAGGATCCCGCGCAGGGTCAGGTACTGAAAGACCGCGAAGCCTTTGTGGAACTGTTGCAGATACTCAGCCAGCAGCAGCAGCATTAATGTTTCTCCGTACTTGAGCCACACAAGGCCGCGACGACGTTTTCCATCACCGCGCTGCGCGATCCCTTGATCAAAATGGTTGTGTGTTTGTCGTGTTCAGCCGCCACCAGCGCCTGGATCAGCTCGGCCTGGGTAGCGAAATGCCGCGCACCGAGGCCGAAGGCGTCAACGGCGTGGGCCATGTTCGGGCCAACGGCGTAAAGCGCGTCGACTTTACCGCTCGCGTAGGCGCCGACTTCACGGTGGGACTGCTCGGCCCAGTCGCCCAATTCGGCGATATCGCCCAGCACCAGCACCTTGCGCCCGGCGAAGCTTTTAAGCAGGTCAATAGCGGCGCAGACGGAGGACTGGTTGGCGTTGTAGGTGTCATCAATCACACGCATGCCATTGGTCGCCAGTTGTGCCACGGTGCGGCCTTTGACCGGCTGCACCGCGCCCAGGCCGGTGGCGATACCGAACAGCGATACGCCCAGGGCGGAGGCGGCAGCGGCGGCGGCCAAGGCATTGGCGACGTTATGGTTGCCCAGCAGGTTCAGTTGCACGTGCTCGCTGCCTTGCGGTGTGTGCAAGGTGAAGGACGGGCAACCACGGGCGTCGACGGTGATGTCGGCTGCGTGGAAATCAGCCGCCGCGTTGAGCACGGCAAACGTCAGCACCTTGCGACCGGCGGCGCGCACACGCCAGGTCTCGAAGGCCTTGTCGTCAAGGTTCAATACTGCGGTGCCCGAGGCATCGAGGCCTTCGAGGATTTCGCCCTTGGCTTCGACGATTTTTTCCGGGCCACCGAACTCGCCCACGTGGGCGGTGCCGGCATTGTTGATAATTGCCACGTGAGGCTTGGTCAGCGCCACGGTGTAAGCAATTTCGCCGACGCGCGAAGCGCCCAGCTCGATTACCGCCGCCGTGTGTTCCGGGGCCAGTTCGAGCAGGGTCAATGGAGCGCCGAAATCATTGTTCAGGTTGCCACGGGTGGCGAGCACCGGCCCGCGTGTGCGCAGCACGCCGGCAAGCAGTTCCTTGACCGTGGTTTTGCCGCTGGAGCCAGTGATGGCGGCAACGGGCTTATCAAATGCGGCGCGGTTCAGCGCGCCCAACAGCCCGAGGGCCAGGCGGGTATCGGCGACCAGCAATTGCGGCAGCGTCGAGTCCGTGACTTCACGCTGCACCAAGGCACCCACGGCACCTTTGGCGGCTACTTCGTTCAGGTAGTCGTGCCCATCGAAACGCGGGCCGGCCAGTGCAATAAACAGCTGCCCCGGCTTGATGTTGCGACTGTCGATACTGACGCCGTCGAAGCTGCAATCGCTCGACACTACGCGGGCCGACAAGGCCTGGGTCAGTTCGCTGAACTTCATCGCTTTAAGCATGGGCGACCTCCCAGGCAGTCAGGGCGTGATCAGCCTCGACCAGATCGGAGAAGGCATGGCGTTCGCCGTTGATTTCCTGGTAGTCCTCGTGACCTTTACCAGCCAGTACCACCACGTCCTCAGCACTGGCGCTGGCGATCAGCTGGGCAATGGCGGCACCGCGACCGGCAACGAAGGTGGCCTTGGTGGCGTCTTTAAAGCCGACACGGATGTCGTCGAAAATCTGGTTCGGGTCTTCGCTGCGTGGGTTGTCGTCGGTCACGAGCACGCCATCGGCCAGGCGCTCGACGATTTCAGCCATCAGCGGGCGCTTGCCGCGATCACGGTCACCGCCGCAGCCGAACAGGCAGAGCAATTTGCCCTTGGCGTGTGGGCGCAGGGCTTCGAGGACTTTTTCCAGCGCGTCCGGCGTGTGGGCGTAATCGACCACCACCAGTGGCTGAGAGCCGCCACCCAAACGCTGCATACGGCCGGCCGGGCCTTCGAGCTTGGGCAGCACGCGCAGGATTTCGTCCAGGGCGTAATCCAGGCCAAGCAATGCGCCAACAGCCGCGAGCACGTTGCTCAGGTTGAAACGCCCGAGCAAGGTGCTGCGCAAGTGGTGTTCGCCCTGGGGCGTGACCAGCGTGGCGAGCACGCCTTCGTCATTAAATTGGGCTTCACGGCAATACAGATACGCGCTGGAATCTTCCAGGCTGTAGGTGATCAGGCGTGCTTCGCTGTCTTCGGCAGCCAGTTGGCGGCCGAATGCGTCATCCAGGTTTACCACCCGGCACTTCAGGTCATTCCAGGCGAACAGCTTGGCCTTGGCGGCGGCGTACGCCTCCATGGTGCCGTGGTAGTCGAGGTGGTCGCGAGACAGGTTGGTCATTACCGCCACGTCAAACGCCAAGGCAGTCACACGGCCCTGGTCCAGACCGTGGGATGACACTTCCATGGCAACCGCCTTGGCACCGGCCTTTTTCAGGTCGGCCAGGGTCGCTTGCACGGCGATCGGGTTCGGCGTGGTGTGCAGGCCGCTTTGCAGCGCACCGTAAAAACCCGTGCCCAGGGTGCCGACAATGCCGCAATGCTGGCCCAGCAGGTCGAGTGCCTGCGCAACCAATTGGGTCACGCTGGTCTTGCCGTTGGTGCCAGTCACACCGATCAGGTTCAACTGACGGCTCGGGTCACCATAAAAACGCCCGGCGATGTCCGACAGTTGCGCGGCCAGGCCCTTGACCGGAATCAAGGGCACGTCGGTGATCGGCAGCACGGTGGCGCCTTCCACTTCATAAGCCACGGCGGCCGCGCCTCGTTGCAGGGCATCGGCGATATGTGCACGGCCATCGAGCTTGCCGCCGGGCACCGCCAGGAACAGATCACCGGCGCGTACATTACGGCTGTCCAGGCTCAATTCACGAATCAGCAGATCGCGTCCGGCGTGGGCAAAAATCTTGTTCAGGCTAAGAGACATCAGCCGCGCCCTCCATTGGCTTTGACAGCTGCGGCCGGTGGTCCTGCGTTCGCTTGTTGAGTCGGCGGCAGGTTGTCCGGCGTAATATTCATCAGGCGCAGGGTGCCGGACATCACTTTGCTGAATACCGGAGCCGACACCAGGCCACCGAAGTAGCCGGCCTTGCTCGGTTCATCAATCACTACGACGATGGCGTAGCGCGGATCGCTCATCGGACCGAAGCCGGCGAACAGCGAGCGGTAAGAGTTTTCGGCGTAGCCCTTGGTGCCGACCGAGGTTTTACGTGCAGTACCGGACTTGCCAGCCACGTGATAAGCCGGCACCTGTGCCCGGAACACACCGCGCGGGGCTTCGATCACTTGTTGCAGCATGCCTTGTATGGTCTTGGCGACTTTTTCCGGGATTACCTGGGTGGCTTTCGGCGCTTCGTCGACGTGGATCAAGCTCAGTGGAACCATACGGCCATTATTGGCCAATACAGAGAACGCATGGGCCAGCTGGATCGCGGTTACCGACAGGCCGTAGCCGTAGGAGAGCGTGGCAGTCTCGGCTTTTTTCCAGTCGCGGTAGTTCGGCAGGTTGCCCACGCGCTCGCCTGGGAAATCCAGGCCGGTGGGTTGGCCCAAACCGATTTTTTGCGCCAGGTGATAGATGGTTTCGCCGCCGATATCGAAGGCGACCTTACTCATGCCGACGTTACTGGAGTTGATCAGGATGCCTGTCAAATCCAACACCGGACCTTCGCTGCGGGACACGTCACGAATGGTGTATTTGCCCAGCTGCAAGGTGCCTGGGTAAACCTCGACCTTGTCGCTCGGCTTCCAGCGCCCGGTTTCCAGGGCGGCACTCATGGAAATGGCTTTCATGGTCGAACCCGGCTCGAACACGTCGATCATGGCGCGGTTACGCATCATCGCCGGTTGCAGGTTGCGACGGTTGTTCGGGTTGTAGGTCGGCTGGTTGACCATGGCGAGGATCTCGCCGGTCTTGACGTCCATGATCACCAGGCTACCGGCCTTGGCGCCGTTCTCGATGATCGCGTTACGCAGCTCGCGGTTGGCCAGGTACTGCAGACGCAGGTCAATCGACAACGCCAAGGGCTTACCGGCCTTGGCGTTTTTGGTCACCTGGACATCTTTAATCAGTCTGCCGCGTCGATCCTTGATGACCTGCCGTTTGCCGGGCACGCCGGCCAGCCATTCGTCGTAGGCCAGCTCCACACCTTCACGGCCGTGGTCATCAATGTCGGTAAAGCCAACCATATGCGCGGTGGTTTCACCCGCCGGGTAGAAACGACGAAACTCCTCGATGCCATAGACACCGGGGACTTTAAGGTCGAGCACTTGCTGGCCCTGCTCAGGCGTCAGCCCACGCACCAGATAGATGAATTCCTTATTGGCCTGGGCTTCCAGACGCTCGCTCAAGGCTTTAGGGTCCTGGCCCAGCGCGGCAGCCAGCTCAGGCCATTTGTCCTTGGCGGTTTGCAGCTCCTTGGCATTGGCCCACAGGGTGGTCACCGGCGTACTCACGGCCAGAGGTTCGCCGTTACGGTCGGTGATCAGGCCGCGGTGCGCAGGAATCGGGATATGCCGCAGGCTACGGGCATTACCCTCGCCGATCAGGAAGTCGCGGTCGATCACTTGCAGATCGATAATCCGCCATGCAATCGCGCCAGCCATCAAAGCCAAGATGCCGAGCATCAGGCGAAAGCGCCACGGGTAAAGTGCACCTTCAAGTTTCATCATGGCGCCACCATCCGCACTTCGGCCGCACCAGGAATGTGCATTTTCAGCTGTTCGGTGGCCAGCACTTCAATACGGCTATGGGCCGTCCAGGTGCTTTGCTCAAGGATCAACCGGCCCCATTCCGCCTGCGCTTTGTCACGCACGCTCAATTCCCCGTACAGGGTGTTAAGCAATTGACGGTTGTAGTGGGCGCTGTAAGACACCGCAATTGCGGACACCAGCACGCCGACAAACAACAGCAACATAAAGAAGCTGCCGCCCGGGAGGGGCTTGGCGAAAAGCTTGCTCACCGCAGCTTCTCCGCGACGCGCATAACGGCGCTACGGGAACGTGGGTTGGCCTTGAGTTCGGCTTCGGAGGCGAACTGCGCTTTGCCATGGATTTTGATTTTCGGCACAAAGGCTTCGAAACGCACCGGCAGGTTGCGCGGCAGGTTATCGGACTCGCCCTTGACCAGACGACGCATGAACAGTTTGACGATGCGGTCTTCCAGGGAGTGGAAGCTGATCACCACCAGGCGACCACCCACTTCCAAGGCGTCCAGTGCGGCTTCGAGGCCGGCTTCCAGATCGCCCAGTTCGTTATTGACGTGAATGCGCAGCCCCTGGAACGCACGGGTTGCCGGGTTCTTGCCCTTTTCCCACGCAGGGTTTGCAACCTTGAGCACTTCAGCCAGGTCGGCGGTGCGCTCGAACGGCTGGATTTCACGGCGCTCAACCACGGCACGGGCCATGCGGCCGGCGAAGCGTTCTTCACCGTATTCCTTGAACACGCGAGTAATTTCTTCATGGGGCGCAGTGGCGATGAACTGCGCAGCGCTGATGCCACGAGTCGGGTCCATGCGCATGTCGAGCGGGCCGTCGTTCATGAAACTGAAGCCGCGCTCGGGGTCGTCAAGCTGTGGGGAGGATACGCCCAAGTCGAGCAAAACCCCGGCCACCTTACCTGCCATGCCGCGCTCGGCGACTTCGGCACCCAGCTCGGCAAAGCTGCGCTGCACAACGACAAAGCGGCCGTCTTCGGCCGCTAGCGCTTGCCCGGTGGCAATCGCTTGAGGGTCTTTGTCGAACCCGAGGAGTTTACCGTCGGAGCCGAGCTGGCTGAGTATCAACCGGCTGTGCCCGCCCCTGCCGAAGGTGCCATCCACATAGCAGCCATCCGCGCGTACGGCGAGAGCCTCAACGGCTTCGTCAAGCAGTACGGTGATGTGGTTAAAGCCGCTATCAATAGTCACAGGATCAAATCACGCAGTTCATCAGGCATAGCGCCCGGTTGTTGAATAGCAGCCAGGTCTGCTGCAGAAACAGCATCCCAGGCATCTTCGTCCCACAATTGGAACTTGTTCAGTTGGCCCACCAGCATTGCGCGCTTATCCAGCTTGGCGTACTCGCGCAAGCGCGGCGGCACCAGGAAACGACCACTGCCATCGAGTTCAAGGTCGACGGCATTACCGATCAGCAGACGCTGCAGGCGGCGGTTTTCTTCACGCAATGAAGGCAGAGCGCGCAACTTGGTTTCGATCAACTCCCACTCATCGAGGGGGTAAACACACAAACAAGGGTCAACGGCGTCAATCGTGATGATTAACTGGCCTGAACTTCGCGAAATGAGCTCGTCACGATACCGGCTCGGCATGGCGAGACGGCCTTTTGCATCGAGACTGATAGCGTTAGCTCCGCGAAACACAGATGCGTTTCTCCAAATTTTAGCGTTTTACGTTCAAAAAACCCACTTTGTGCCACTTTCCGCCACTTGCGCACACTATAGGAATGCGCCCACCACACCGTCAAGGCGCGGATTCAAGGAAAAGCCTTACAGAACGGAGATTTAGGAACGTAAAAGGAGGAGAAACGCGAGTTTGGCGATGTTTTTGACTCAGCAACCGCAAATAGCTCATGGAGCTACGGCTTAAAGTTAAAGTAATTTATTAAGAGTAAGATTTTTTTGGTATTACGAAGATGCATCTGCCAATGATTTGGCAGGGAGGGATTCTTGCGTTACTACCGGTTTTCTGCCCGAGATTCGGGCAGAAGGAAAAAAGGTGGAGAGTCGATCTGTAAGCCGGGTTCTGTCTTGAACAGTCATTCGTCTACGATGGCCATCACTGGACATCTTTAGCAACCTACCCGGTCCCAGCGCGGGCCACGCCTTGGGACCCTATTTGGTCTTGCTCCAAGTGGGGTTTACCTAGCCACGAACTGTTGCCAGTCGTGCGGTGCGCTCTTACCGCACCTTTTCACCCTTACCGGCACCGAAGTGCTTAGGCGGTTATTTTCTGTGGCACTTTCCGTAGGCTCACGCCTCCCAGGCATTACCTGGCACTTCGCCCTATGGAGCCCGGACTTTCCTCCCCCCCCTAATTTTCATAGAGGGCAGCGACTGTCCAATCGACTCTCCGCCGCGCAGGTTAACGGCACGACGGCTTGAGGACAAGTATTAAAAGTGCAGCAATGCCATCACGTTCGGACGGGATACCGGCGTAACCCCGGAACTATTCGGCTTTCTGCTTATCCAGCGCGACTTGATACAGTACGTTCTTACGCAAGCCGGTAATCTCAGCCGCCAGGGCTGCCGCACGCTTCAGGGGCATTTCCTTAAGCAGCAGATCCAGGATGCGCATAGCCTCGCTGCCCACCGCGTCTTCATTTTCCGGTGCGGTCCAGCCGGCCACCAGCACCACGCACTCACCGCGCTGCTGGTTACTGTCGCCCTCAACGAACGCACGCAGTTCCTCCAACGGCAAGCCTTTGAGGGTCTCGAAGGTCTTGGTCAGCTCCCGAGCCAACAGCGCCAAGCGTTCGCCGCCGAACACCAGCTCCATGTCCTGCAAGCACTCGAGAATGCGGTGCGGCGCCTCGTAAAAGATCAACGTACGCGGCTCTTCCTTTAACGCTTGCAGTCGCGCACGGCGCCCAACCGCCTTGGCGGGCAGGAAACCTTCGAAGATAAAACGGTCCGACGGCAACCCGGCGGCCGATAATGCCGCAATCAGCGCGCACGCTCCCGGAACTGGCACTACATTGATACCAGCGGCACGCGCCTGGCGAACCAGGTGATAGCCAGGGTCGGAAATCAACGGAGTGCCGGCATCCGAGATCAATGCCACATCGTCACCCGCCAGCAAGCGCGTGATAAAACGGCTGCCTTCTTCGCGCTCGTTATGCTCATGGCACGCGGCTAATGGCGTGCTGATGCCAAAATGCTGCATCAAACGCTGGGAGTGCCGCGTGTCTTCCGCCGCGATCAATTTTACGTCACGCAACACTTTCAGCGCCCGAGCACTGATGTCGTCCAGGTTGCCAATGGGCGTCGCCACGACAAAAAGCGAGCCTGCAGTGGAATTCAAAGGACCTGGAGCAGTCAAAACGCACACCTCGATGGTAAGGAAAAGTCGCATTGTAGCGCGTAGGCGCCCCGATAATATGCCCTCGAGGTCGGCCATCGATGCCGGCTCGCAACATTTACACGACCTAAATCGATGGTTTCACGCCAGTAACATCGCGCCTGGGCCAGTGCTTGGGTACAATTCCACGCTAATTTGATCGGTATCAGGAACACTTACATGATCGCTTGCCTGCGGCTGCTCTCCGCCCTCTGCCTCGCTGCCTTACTGGCCGCGTGCGCCAGCTCGCCCTCGTCCAGCCTTGGCGACCTCCCCCGGACCCCGGATGCCAGTATCGAGCAACTGCTCGAACAGGCCACCAAGGCCAGTACGCCAGAAAAGGCCGCGATGCTGCGCCTGAGTGCGGCAGACCTGGCCTACCACCAGAACAACCCTGGCCGCTCGTCGCAGATTCTTGCGCAGGTGCCCCTGGATGTCCTGAAGCCGGCCGCACAAGTCTTTGCCAGCACCCTGGCCGCGGAACTGGCCATGGCGCGCAACCAACCCAAAGCGGCTCTGGCCGCCCTGAACCACCCCAGCCTGCAAAGCCTGAAGGAGCTGCCGACTGACCAGCAGATCCGTACCGGCACCGTGCATGCTCGCGCCTATGAAGCCGATGGCCAGACTATGGCTGCCGCGCGTGAGCGGGTGGCCATGGCCCCGTTGCTGACGGGTGATGCCGCCAAGAGCAACCACGAAGCCATCTGGGCGCTGGTCGCCGCGCTGCCTGCAGAGCAACTGCAAGCCAGCGGCAACCCGACCCTCGACGGCTGGATCACCCTGGCCCAGGCAATCAAAGGCGCCGGCACCCTGGAACAACAGCAAGCCGCCATTGATACCTGGCGCGCGCAGAACCCAGGCCACCCGGCGGCAGTCAACCTGCCGACCCCGCTGGCCAAGCTCAAGGAGCTGGCCAGCCAGCCGTTGGCCAAAATCGCGTTGCTGCTGCCGCAGGAAGGCCCTTTGGCGGCGGTCGGCAAGGCGCTGCGCGAAGGCTTCATGGCGGCGCACTTCCAGGCTGAACAAGCCGGGCAGAAGCCGCCGGTCATCGAGTTCTATGACAGTTCGCGCCTGACCTCCCTCGACGACTTCTACGCCAAGGCCCAGGCTGCCGGCGTGCAACTGGTAGTCGGCCCGCTGGAGAAACCACTGGTCAAGCAGCTCGCCTCCCGCGGGCAATTGCCGATCACCACCCTGGGCCTGAACTACAGCGAACTTAACGAAAACCCGCCGCAACTGTTCCAGTTCGGCCTGGCCGCTGAAGACGAAGCCCGCGAAGTCTCGCGTCGCGCCCGTGCCGACGGCCTGCACCGCGCCGCCGCCATGGTGCCGCGTGGCGAATGGGGTGAGCGCGTCTATAAAGCCTTCCGTCAGGACTGGGAAGCCAACGGCGGCACCGTGGTTGGCGTTGAGTACGTCGATCAGCCGGTGGCCCTCGCCCAGCAGATTGCTGACCTGTTCCAGCTGCGTAAAAGCGAAGGCCGCGCCAAGAGCCTGCAAAGCACCGTCGGCACCGACGTCGCCGCGCAACCTTCGCGCCGCCAGGACATCGAGTTCATCTTCCTGGCTGTGACGCCGCAACTGGCCCAGCAGATCAAACCGACACTTAACTTCCAGTACGCCGGTGATGTACCTGTGTATGCGACGTCCCACGTGTTCAGCGCCAGCGGCGACAAAAACCAGTACCTGGACATGACCAACGTGATGTTCTGCGAAACCCCGTGGCTGCTCAACACCACCGACCCGCTGCGCAACCAGGTTGCCGCGCAATGGCCACAGGCCAATGGCAGCCTTGGCCGCCTGTATGCGATGGGCGTGGACGCCTACCGCCTGGCACCGCGCCTGGGCCAACTCAAGGCACTGCCGGACACTCGCGTTGACGGCCTGTCGGGCAACCTGGGTATCGGCGCCTACCAGCGTGTTGACCGCCAGATGCCATGGGCGAAGTTCGTCGGCGGCGAGATTCAACGCCTGCCGGACACCCCGCGCTGATGCTCGAGCGGTCCAGCGCACAAAGCGGCAAGGACGCCGAACTGCAAGCTCTGAACTATCTGCAACAACAGGGTCTGCGCCTTCTGGCGCAGAACTGGTTATGTAAACGCGGTGAGCTTGATCTGGTCATGCTTGACGGCGATACAGTAGTATTCGTCGAAGTCCGCTACAGAAAACACGCACAATGGGGTGGCGCGCTCGCCAGTATCGATGGGCGCAAGCGTCAGAAGCTGATACTCGCCGCGCAGTTTTTCCTGCAAAAAGAGCATCGCTGGGCTGACAGCCCCTGCCGTTTCGATGTGGTTGCCATGGAAAGCACACCGGCAGGCCCAGCTGATTTGAACTGGCTCAAGAATGCCTTCGACAGCTGATTGCCCGGATATCTTCACCACACACTTTTGCTCTTTGCTTTGCGGGCTGCACATTTCTGTGCCAAACAGCCGCGCTACTTAAGGTCACACAGATGGACATGCAATCCCGAATTCGCCAGCTTTTCCAGGCCAGCATCGACACCAAGCAACAGGCGATGGACGTACTTGCACCGCACATCGAGCAAGCCAGTCAGGTCATGGTCAATGCCTTGCTCAACGAGGGCAAAATGCTTTCGTGCGGCAACGGCGGTTCGGCCGGTGATGCCCAGCACTTTTCCTCCGAGCTGCTCAACCGCTTCGAGCGCGAGCGCCCGAGCCTGCCGGCCATCGCGCTGACCACCGACTCATCGACGATCACTTCGATCGCCAACGACTACAGCTACAACGAAATCTTCTCCAAACAGATACGCGCCCTGGGCCAACCCGGCGATGTGTTGCTGGCTATTTCTACCAGCGGCAACTCGGCGAACATTATTCAAGCGATCCAGGCCGCACATGACCGCGAAATGATTGTCGTAGCCTTGACCGGGCGCGACGGCGGCGGCATGGCCTCACTGTTATTGCCTGAGGACGTGGAGATCCGTGTCCCGGCCAACGTCACTGCACGCATTCAAGAAGTCCACCTGCTGGCGATCCACTGCCTGTGCGATCTGATCGACAGCCAACTGTTCGGGAGTGAAGAATGACCGTTAACCGCCTCAGCCTTTTGGCCATTACGCTGTGCCTCGCCATCAGCGGGTGCAGCACGGCAATCACTGCGACACGCGACACACCCATTCAGGATGACCGGGGCACACGCACTTTTGGCAGCACCATCGACGATTCGCTGATCGAAACCAAGGTCAAGGTCAACGTCGCCAAGGCCGCTACCGACCTGGGCAACGGCGCCTCGCGCATTGTGGTCACCAGCTTCAACGGCGTGGTACTGCTGGCCGGGCAGACTCCGCGTGCCGACCTCAAGGCCCAGGCCGAACAAGCCGCCTCGACGGTCCAGCGGGTCAAGAAGGTCCACAACGAACTGCAGGTCATGGACCCGATCACCCTGCTGGCCATCAGCAACGATGCGCTGCTGACCACCAAGATCAAGGCGCAGATGCTCACCGACAGCGGTGTACCTGGCTCGCGCATCAAGATCGTCACCGATAATGGCATCGTCTACATGATGGGCCTGCTGACCCAGGCAGAAGCCACCCGTGCCGCCAACCTGGTACAGGGCGTGTCCGGCGTGCAGAAGATCGTGAAAGTGTTCGAATACATCGACTGATGTAATCGCCAGCCACAAAAAAGGGCGCCGTGCATTGACTGCACGGCGCCCTTTTTATTGCCCAGGGTTTACTGGTATTGCTGGTACGGGTTGCCCTGGAACTGGTTGTTCTGCTGCGGCGCCTGTTGTTGCTGCTGTTGACCAGGCTGGCCGTATTGCTGGCCGGGGATCGGGCCGAGGTTAACTTCTACACGACGGTTCTGGGCACGGCCATTCACATCGGCGTTGCTGGCAATCGGGTTATCCGGGCCGGCACCGCGGGCGCTCAGGTTGGTCGGGCTGACGCCTTGAGAGGTCAGGTAGTTGGCCACGCTCTGGGCACGACGCTGGGACAGGTCCATGTTCAACTGGCGGCTGCCCGTGCTGTCGGTGTAGCCGACAATCTGGATGGTGTTCTGGTTGAACTGCTTGAGGGAGTTGGCCAGGTTGTTGAGCGGCTGGTAAAAACTGCTGGCGATGGCGTCGGAGTTGGTCGCGAAGGTAATGTTACCCGGCATGATCAACTTGATCTGGTCACCCTGGCGCTGCACTTCAACACCGGTGTTGGCCATGCTTTCGCGCAGTTTCTTTTCCTGCTGGTCGGCGTAGTAGCCATAACCGGCGGCGCCCAGGCCTGCAATAGCACCACCGATCAGTGCGCCCTTGCCACGGTTGTTATGGTCGATGGCAGCACCCGCCAGCGCACCGGCCAGAGCACCCAGGCCGCCGTATTTGGCGGTTTTGCTGATACCCCCTTCGGAACCGTTGCTGGCCTGTCCCTGGCTGCCGCCATAAGGATTAGGTGAAGCGCAGCCGGACAACAGGGCTACGGCGGTAGCGACAACAAGCAGACGACGCGGAGTGAACATGAAGGGAGCTCCTACTTTTGCATTCTGTGGTGCAGAGGACATTGGCAATCGACCTGTGCGGAGTTTGGAACGCGACAAACGGTAAAAATTCCGTGGCCACGTCCCGAGCCAGAACAAAATACTGGCCCCTATAACCGCCAGGGAAACCGTAGCAGACGCAGGCTGAACGCGACCTGCGTTTTTTGCTACTGCGGTGCTTGAGAGAGAACAGCGCCCGCCCAGGAATTATTTCCAGGCGTACCCTCAAGCCCGCACAAACGGGTTCTCGCGCATCTCATCACCCAAACAGGTGTCCGGCCCATGCCCTGTCACCACGGTCGCGCCCTCATCCAGGGTGTACAACCGCTGCTTGATCGAGCGCACGATAGTCGCCTGGTCGCCACCCCACAGGTCGGTACGCCCCACGCCGCGCTTGAACAAGGTATCGCCGGCGATCAGCAGCTTGGCATCGGCAAACCAGAAGCTCATCGAACCCGGTGTGTGCCCCGGCGTATGCAGCGCCACCCCACAACCACACGCCAACTCCTCATCGTCCTCCAGCCAGCGGTCCGGCGACGGCACCGGCGTGTAGGGCACACGAAACATCTGGCATTGCATTTCCAGGTTATCCCAAAGAAATTGGTCTTCTTTGTGCAAATGCAGCGTGGCGCCGGTCTTCTCTTTCAACTGGCCGGACGCCAGGAAGTGATCCAAGTGGGCGTGGGTGTGGATAATGCTCACCACCTTGAGGCCCAGCGCATCAAGGCGCGCAAGGATCAGCTCGTGATTGCCGCCCGGGTCGACCACAATGGCTTTTTTGCTGATCGGATCGCCAATGATGGTGCAGTTGCACTGCAAAGGGCCGACGGGGAAGGTTTCGCGGATCAGCACGGGTTTTTCGATATTCATGGGCGTTCCTGCAAGCTCTATGGCACATTCCAGGCGCAGTATGGTGGAGCTTGCTGCGGATTCGAAGGGCATCAGCTGCTAAGCTACTCCAGCGCCATGGAACCCGCACCGCAGCGTCGCATTTGGAGCAAGACGTATGGCCAATTCTCGGATCATCTGCGAACACTGCGATTGCGTGTACGAAAAGGTCACGCTCGCCAAACATCAAAAAGCCCTGTGCACCCGTTGCGCGGGCGTGTTGCAGCGCTACAACGGTTTGTCGGTGCAACAGCGCCTCGCGCTCACCGTTACCGCAGCCGTGTTGTGGACCTTTGCCAATTTCTATCCGGTGATGAGCATCAGCCTCAAAGGCTTGAAAAACAGCGCGACCCTGTGGGACTCGGTGGTCGCGCTGAGCCTGGGGCCGATCACTTTTATTGCGCTGGTCGCGGCGATCTCGATCATCATCGCGCCGGTGTTTCAGTTGCTCTTGCTGATGTGGGTGCTGAGTTTCGCCCTGGCCGGCAAGCGCTCGCCAGCGTTCAAACTGTGCATGCGCTGGCTGGAAGCGCTGAGGCCGTGGAGCATGCTCGAAGTCTGCCTGCTGGGCGCCATGGTTGCGGTGTTCAAGCTGGCCGGCATGCTCGACGTGATCCCCGGCACCGGCCTGTTCGCCCTCGCCGCCCTCGCCTTGCTGCTGATTCGCATCGCCGGGCGTGACGTACGCGACTTGTGGGACGCCGTATGAACTCACCACCGACCGCCCGTGAACTCAACCTGTGCCTGTGCCATACCTGCGGCCAGCCGTGCGACATGCGCGACGAACCCAGCGAGTGTGAACGCTGCGGCGCGCCGCTGCATCGGCGTAAAGTCCACTCGCTGACCCGCACCTGGGCCTACATGCTCACGGCACTGGCGTTTTATATCCCGGCGAATTTATTGCCGGTGATGAACACCACCCTGCTTGGTTCCGGCGCGGACAGCACCATCATGAGCGGCGTGCTGGAGTTCTGGCAGCATGGTGCCTGGGACATTGCCCTGATCATCTTCATTGCCAGCATTGCGGTGCCGGGCATCAAGTTTCTCTCGCTGACCCTGTTGCTGGTCACCGTGCAGCGCAACAGCCAGTGGGCGCGCAAGGAGCGCTCGAAGCTGTTTCGGTTTGTCGAGCTGATCGGCTACTGGTCCATGCTCGATGTGATTGTGGTCGCGCTGGTGGCCGCGCTGGTGAAGTTCCAGGCGCTGGGCACCATCGAGCCGCGCCTGGGCATTTTGTTTTTTGGTCTGGTGGTGGTGTTCACCATGCTCGCGGCCATGAGTTTCGACCCACGCCTGATCTGGGAAAACCCACACAACGAGGAGATCTCGGATGAGTTCACGCAACACTGACACCCCCGCCGGCTCACCGGCGATCAAGACGCGGCGCTTCAGCGTTTCGCTGGTGTGGATCGTGCCGATCGTGGCGGTGCTGGTGGGCATCTCGCTGGTGGTACACAGCGTGCTGCAACAGGGGCCTATCATCGTCCTCAACTTCAAGACCGGCAACGGCCTGGTCGCCAATAAAACCGAAGTCAAATACCGCAACGTGGTGATCGGCCAAGTCTCGGATGTGGCCTTGAGCGATGACCAGAAAAGCGTCAACGCCACCATCAAGTTGGCCAAGCAGGCGGAAAGCTTCACCCGTGAAGACTCCAAGTTCTGGGTAGTCCGCCCACGCATCGGTGCCGGTGGCGTGTCGGGCATCGATACCCTGCTGTCCGGTGACTATATCGGTGCCGATATCGGCCAATCCGATACCCGCGCCAAACAGTTCAAGGGCCTGGAAAACCCGCCGCCCATCACCTATGGCGAGCCGGGCAAACGCTTCACGTTGCATACCCAGGGCCTGGGCTCCCTGGATATCGGCTCGCCGGTGTACTACCGCAAGATCCCGGTGGGCCAGGTCGTGGCCTATGAGCTGGATGACGATGGCAAGGGCGTGAAGATCGAGGTCTTTGTGCATGCGCCCAATGATGTGTACGTCACCGAAAACACGCGATTCTGGAATGCCAGCGGCATTGACCTGAGCGTCGGCGCCAATGGTTTCGCGCTGAAAACCGAGTCATTGTCATCGATGTTGGCCGGCGGCATCGCGTTCCAGGCACCGCCCTACAGCCCCAACGACAAACCGGCCAGCGAAGATCACCCCTATGAACTGTTCGACGACCAGCAAAGCGCCCTCGCCCCGCCCAACGGTCAAGGGCAATACATGGCGCTGCGTTTTGATCAGGCATTGCGTGGGCTCAAGGTCGGCGCGCCGGTGGAATTTCTTGGGGTCGAGTTCGGCAAAGTGGTGTCGATCAACCTGGACTTCGATGCCAAAAAACGCAGTTTCCCGATCAACGTCGGCATCGTTATTTACCCGCAATTGCTCGGCGAAGCCAACACCAAGCTGCTCAAGGCCACCAACCATGACCCTAACGATGAAGCAGGCGGCGTGCGCCTGATCGGCACCTTTATCGAAAACGGCCTGCGCGCTCAGGCCCGCAGCGGCAACCTGCTGACCGGCCAGCTGTACATCGCCCTGGATTTTTTCCCGAAAGCCGACAAAGTCACGTTTGACCCGAACCTGCGCCCGGTCAACATTCCGACCATCCCCGGCAATCTGGAACAGTTGCAGGAGAAACTCGAAGGCATCGTCAACAAGGTCAACCAACTGCCGATGGAGCGCATCGCCGGCAACCTCGACGGCAGCCTGGTTGAGCTGCGCAAAAGCCTTGCCCAGTTCAACGCCAAGACCCTGCCTGGCGTGCAGAGCACCCTGGGCGACGTGAGCAAGACCTTGCAGTCGGCCAACTCAACCCTGGCCGAAGACTCGCCGCAACGTGAACAACTGACCCAGACCCTGGATGAACTGGCGCGCATGTCGCGCTCCTTGCGCGAACTGTCGGACTACCTGGGCCGGCATCCGGAATCGCTGATTCGCGGTCGCCCTGACAACGCCGCGCCAACAGACCTGCAAGGGCCGCCGCGCAAATGACCATTGGAGCCGCCATGACCTTTCTCTTGAAA
The DNA here is from genome assembly GCF_021605825.1 of Pseudomonas sp. PA-6-3C. Taxonomy (NCBI): domain Bacteria; kingdom Pseudomonadati; phylum Pseudomonadota; class Gammaproteobacteria; order Pseudomonadales; family Pseudomonadaceae; genus Pseudomonas; species Pseudomonas sp. PA-6-3C. The sequence continues at coordinate 265,710 of NZ_WKDV01000001.1, read as the reverse complement.
CTTACCCTGGTCGCCGCGCTGGTGCTGCTCGCGGCCTGTCGCAGTGAGCCGATTGCGTTCCACACTCTCACCCCGGTGCACTGGAATAACAGCACTCAGGCACAGGCCAGCGATATCCGCATTGAAAGCATCAGCGTGCCGCCCCAGGTCGACCGCGCACAAATCGTGATTCGCCAGGGCGACAGTGGCGTGGCGATCCTTGAAACCCAATGGTGGGCCGCAACCCTGGCCGATGAGCTGAAAAGCGCGCTGGTGGATCAATTGGCCAACAGTCACTCCCGTCAGCCCCTGTCGTTGCGCGTTGAAGTGCAGCGATTTGACTCGGCGCCGGGCCAATACGCGCTGCTCGATGTGCGCTGGCGCCTGCGGTCCACAAGCGGGGGAGATGCCGCACCGCTGACTTGCCGCACCACCTTGCAGACACCCGCAGGCCCGAGCATTGACGACCTGGTGGTGGCGCATCAGAACAACCTCAAGCGTTTTGCCGCGTTGGTCAGCAAAACCGCCGACACGTCGCTGAAAGCGTGCCCGACTGCGCCGTAGCGAGACAGTCAGACCAGTGTGGGAGCTGGCTTGCCTGCGATAGCATCACCTAAGTTTGACTGATAGACCGAGGTGCCTGCATCGCAGGCAAGCCAGCTCCCACATAAGCCAGTTCCCACACACCAGCTTCTACAGGAAAGCTGGCCCATTATCAGGCCAGTAGCCCCATCGACTTGGCACGGGCCACCGCTTGAGTCCGGCGCTCTACACCCAGTTTGCTGTTGATATGGCTGGCGTGGGTTTTCACCGTGTGCAGGGAGATAAACAACTGATTGCTGATTTCCTGGTTCGAACACCCCTGGGCGATCAGTTGCAGCACCGCCAGTTCGCGGACGCTGAGGGTTTCCTGGCCGGACGGTACTTGGGCGTCAGCTACAACCGGTAACAGCACCAACAAACTCTGGTTCAGCAAGCCATGAGCCTCCCGGCCAAGCTGCTCACGCATCCAGTCCGGATAACTCTCCAGCAGCCGCTGAAAGGGTTGCAACGCCCCACCGGCGCCCGCCTCAAGGGCGCGGGCCAATACTTGCCGGGCCTGGTCTTGCTGCCCACACGCCAGCAGCAACTGCACCTGCTGGGTCAGGGCCATTAGGGCAATCATTTGCCGCCCACTGTTATGCGCTTGCTGAGCCAGCTCCTCGAGGCGTTGCAACGCGGCGGCCGGCTGATGACGGGTGGCGTCCAGCGCAGCCTGTTGCAGCTCGATATGTTGTGGCAAGTGCGGGTGAAATTCCGGCGCTGCTGCTGCGTGTTCACCGTTGTAGGTTTGCCCCAGCCGGGTCAACCAGGCATCTGCCAAGTCAGTGCGGCCTTGAGCCAGCCACAGCTCGCATTTGATCAGGGTGATCATCGCCAGGTAGTAGATCGGCGGCACATCCCAGATGTGCATCAAGCGCTCAGCTTCGGCAAGCTCGGCAAACGCTGTGGGAAAGTCCCCACGGCGCCCTTCAAAGCTGGCAATTACACAATGCCCGATCAGCACGCTGATATCCCGGCAGGCGCGGGCTTCGTTCAGACCCGCGCGTAAACGGACAAGGCCGGCCTCGGGCTGATAGCGCACCAGCAGCAGATAGCCCTCGTACAGCGACAACCGCGCGCGCACCGCGTACAGCCGCTGCGGCGCCAAGCCATGCAGACGTTGCAGCCCCTGGCGCACTTCGTCCAGGGAACGCAGGATTTCGCCCCGCGCCTGCAACACCCGCGCGCGATCGTAATGGGCCAACGCCTCGAACAGCGGGTTACCGACGCGCTGCGCCAGCTCCAGGGATTCGCGATTCAGGCCACGGGCACGCCACAGGTCGGCATCGACGATTGCCAGGTTTGAGAGGGTCGACAGGCACATCAGGCGCTGGCCGTAACGTTTTTGCGGCAAGCTTTCCAACGCCTCGCTGCAGTAGCGCAGGGTCGACTCACGATCGCCTCGGCCTCGAGCGATAATCCCGCTCAGCGCCAGCCACTGTGCCAGCATCGACTTTTGCGCAGTGGCCGACGGTGCCGGCAGGAAGCGGCTGAGGTAGCCAGACAGTTCTTCGGCCGCATCCAGTTGGCAGGCCAGCCCCAATGCCCAACTGTAGAGCACGATCAAACGCGGCGTGCTGATCAGCAGGCTGTCGGGCAAGTCCATCTTCCAGCGCAGCAGCATGCCGACGTTCTGTTCGGCCAGCAGTTGCTCCTCCGACAGGTTCTGCACCAGGTTCGCCGCCACATCCAGGTGGCCGGCGCGCAACGCCTGTTCCACCGCTTCATCGATCAAGCCCTGGGTGTTGAACCAGCGGCAGGCACGCAGGTGCAGGCTGGCAATCGGCACGGTGGCACTGCTCGCACGGCGGGTACGCAGCAGGTCGGAAAACAGATGGTGGTAGCGATACCAGTGGCCCTGCTCATCGAGCGGCACCAGAAACACTTGGTGGGCCTGTAAATAACCGAGGATGTGCGCGCTGTCGTGGGCTTCGCGCACGGCGTCGCACAGCTCACTGCAAAAACGATCCTGAGGCGCAGTGTCGTAGAGGAAGGCTTGAACTTCTGCTGGCAGGCAATCAATGACTTCTTCGAGCAAGTAGTCGCGGATCAGCCCTTCGCCACCGTGCAAATGTTGCGGCAACGCGGCTTCATTGCCAGCTTCGGAGAGGGCCAGCAGCCAGAAGCGCAGGCCAGCCACCCAGCCCTCGCTGCGACGGATCAGGTTGTCCAGGGCTTCGCCGCGCAACGAGCTGCTGTGCCTGTCGAGTACGGCCAGCGATTCGTCGTGGGTCAGGCGCAGGTCTTGTTCGTGCAGCTCCAGCAGGTGGCGCGAGAGTCGCAGCCGCGCCAGGTGCCAGTCCGGGCGCTGGCGGCTGGTGACCAAAACCAGCAGGCCATCGGGTAAATGATTGAGGAAAAATTGCAGGCAGCGGTCCAGCACCGGGCCTTGGGCCAGATGGTAGTCATCCAGCACCAGCAGCAAGGGCGCGCGCGTGGACAGGTGCAGCGTCAGCTCGTCGAGCAAGCCGTCGAGCCATTCTTCAAAGGCAAAGGGTTGGTGACGCTGACGCATTTTCAGCAAACCCAGGGATTGGGCGCCGAGTTGCGGGAAATATTGCTGCAAGCCGTCGAGCAAGCGCTCAAGGAAGCGGCCGGGGTCGTTATCTCGCGGGCTCAGGCCCAGCCACAGGCTTTGCCAATGCGCCGGCAGGCTCTGACAAAACTCCACCGCCAACGAACTCTTGCCGAACCCGGCTGGGGCACTCACCAGCAACAGTCGCCCTGCAAGACCCGCGCTCAAGCGTTCGCACAGGCGCGGGCGCAGCACATAGCCATCAGGTAAAGGCGGCCTGTAGAAACGCGCTTCCAGGGTCGGAATCACCGCGCTTGCAGGGCCTTGGATTCGGGACAGATCAGTCATCGCCGGGCTCTTGTAGAAGGCTGTTGTCGGCATTGCAGATGTCCGCAGACTAGCGGTAAAAGCGGCGGGTTTGTAGATCTTTGCGACATTTGCCTGAAAAAGAACTGCGACAAAAAATATCCCCGCATAAAAAAGCCCCGAACCAGTCGGGGCTTCACGCTGAGGGTGCGGCCTCAGTTAAAACAACTTAGCGAACCCCATCCTGGCGCAAGGCCGCCGGGGAGAAGTCTGCGGTGGAAGCGGTGAAACCGAAGTCATAGGCCTGCTTCTCTTCGTTCTTCATGCCCAGGGCCAGGTAGCGGCCGGACTGCAGGTCGTAGAGGGTTTCGATGGCGTACCACGGCACTTGCTTGTCGTAGTAGTTCTCGGCATGGGCTTCGGCGACGCGCCACAGTTGGCCACGACCGTCATAGTGGTCGATGACCGCCGCTTGCCAGGTGTCTTCGTCGATGAAGAAATCACGCTTGGCATAGATGTGGCGCTGGCCTTCCTTCAGGGTCGCAACCACATGCCAGACGCGGCGCAGCTCGTAGCGAGCCAGGTCCTGGTTGATGTGGCCGGCCTTGATGATGTCGGCGTACTTGAGCTTCGGATCGTCGATCTTGTAGCTGTTGGAGGCAATGTAGATTTCTTTCTTGCCTTCGAGCTTCCAGTCGTAGCGATCCGGGGCACCGTTGTACATGTCGAGGTTGTCGGAGGTACGCAGGCCATCGGCGGCGGTACCTGGCCCGTCATAGGACACTTGCGGCGCCCGGCGCACACGGCGCTGGCCGGCGTTGTAGACCCACGCCGAACGCGGCTCTTTCACCTGGTCCAGGGTTTCGTGCACCAGCAGTACACCACCGGCCAGACGCGCCGGTGCAGTCACTTGCTGCTTGAAGTAGAACAGCACGTTGCCGGGGTTTTTCGGGTCGTAGTCCTTCATCTTGTCGCGGAACACGAACTGATCGCGGAAGTACACCAGGCTGAACGAGCCGTTGGTTTGCGGCGTGGCCTGGGTTACCAGGCGGGTCACGCTGCCACCGCGATAGCGGGTGATGTGGTTCCAGATAACTTCCACGCCGCTTTTCGGAATCGGGAACGGAACCGCGGTTTCGAAGTTTTCCAGGCCGTTGCCGCCAGACACCAGGTTGGTGCTGGTGGCGTTCTTCTTGATCGAGGCAAACACCTCGGCCGGCACGGTAGCGCCGCGATGGGTCGGGTAGACCGGCATCTTGAAGGTGTCCGGGTAGCGCTTGAACATCGCGTACTGCCCCGGCGCCAGCTTGTCTTTGTACTGCTCGACGTTCTGCGCGGTGATAGTGAACTGCGGCTGTTCGCTGGCATACGGGTTGGCCAGGAAGCCACGGGCATCCACGGCGCCGGCGTTGGTAGGCAGCGGCGACCATTTAGGAATGGTGCCGGCCGCGTTACCGGCCATTTCAGCGCCCATCGGCGTCAGGGTCGTGCCCAACTTGGCGGCTTCATCCGCCGAGACTGCCGCCATGACGTTGCTCGCCAGGATCGACAGCCCAAGCACACCCACGTGCAACAGACTTTTAGTTATTTTCATGTTCTGGTTCTTCCTGAAAACAGACTGCTTAAAGAGGTTGTGCTTAGAAGTTCACGCCGGCGCTCAGCGCGATGAAGTCACGGTCATCCACGGTGGTGAACTTGCCACCAAAGAAGTTGGTGTAGTTGAGGCTGACGGTGTAGGTGTTCTGGTACTCGGCATCCACACCCAGGCTGACGGCCTTGCGACCTTCTTCAAAGTTGCCGCCAGGGCCAGGCGAATAACCTTTGACGTCATGGGACCAGGCGACGTTGGGCTTGAGGTTCACACCGGCAAACACATCCGGGTATTCCCAAATGGCCCGGGCGCGATAACCCCAGGACGTGGCGGTGGTGTAGCCGTCGTTGTTGCAATTGGTGTTCAGGCCGGACGCATTGGGCAGGCCTGCGCCGTTGGCTGTCGAATTGTTAAGCGCATTGCAGAAGCCGCCGGGTAGCGTGCCAGGGCCGAAGACCGGATCACGGCCATAACGTGCCTGGTTTTTGCTCTCCAGGCCGCCCACATGGGTCACGCCGATTTCGCCCACGGTTGTCAGGCGAGAAGCGCCCATGACCTGGTCGAAGAAGTGCGTGAAGGTGGTCTGGAACTGGGTCACTTCCTTACGGTTGTAGCCGTGCAGGTCCTGGCCCGGTGTGCCCTTGAGCACCGATGCATTGCCAAAGCCCGGAATCGGCGTGACGCCCGCGTACAGGATATCGGTGGTGCTCAGTTGCACCGGCGCGTTTGGCCGGTAGCTCAATTCACCACTCCAGGCGGTGCCGGTAGGCAGCGTGGTGGAGAAGCTCAAGCCGTAGAGGCGGATATCTTCCGGGTACTCAACAAAGTACTGGGAGCTGCCTGCCACGATCAACGGACGCAAAGCCGCCAGCGGCCCCAGCGGACGGGTGTAGGCCGAGTTTGGCGCGCCGGTGGCGCTGAAGATCGGCGCACGGCTGTGATAGTTCATGAAGTACGCACCGAACTCCGTGTCCAGCGGCTCGAAGTTGTAGTGCATGGCCACGCCGAACTGGCCGCTGTCGCGTGCATCACGGTCACCGCCGCGACGTACCAGCACACCTTCGTTGTTCACGTCCACGCCCAGGGCGTTAAGGGTGGGCAAGGCCGCGCCAGGGATGGTGGAGCGCTTGTTCAGCACCCGCAGGTTATTGCTGCAACCATCCGAGATGACGTCCGGCTGGGAGAAGAATGTGCCGCAGTTGTCGGTGACGGTCTGGTCCCACTCCAGCTGATAAAACGCTTCGGCCGAGAGGTTATCGGTCAGCGTCTGCGAGACGTAGAACATGTTGACCGGAATCAACCCTTCCTTGATCTCGGCGCCCGGACGACGGAACGCGGACACGTCGATCGGGTTGATGGAGTTGATACCGCCACCAATGAAGGTGCTTTCACCCCAGCTCACTACCTGCTTGCCAAACCGCACGTTACCCGGCTGATCGGCGATGGTGTAGTTGTGGTAGATGAAGGCATCGAGGATCTGCCCACCGGAAGACTTGGCGCCCTCTTTGCGGTTGTTGTTGCTGACGTTCTTGAAGTCCAGGTCTTCGTTTTGCAGCGCGAAGTCATACCAGTACTTGCCACGCACAAAGATGCCGGTGTCGCCATATTTCAACTCAAGGTCATGGATACCCTTGAAGATCTTCGAGAAGGAGTCACCCTTGTCGAAGTTCAAGTGGCCGTCATCGGAGGTCTGCGACAACCCCCTGCCACCGTTGTTGGCACCGATCAGGTCTTTATTGCGACCGGCAGTCGACCAGCTCGCCCCCACCGACAGGGATGAGTCGAAGCTGCCTTCGATTTCACCGATGTTGAAACTGACGCCGAATGCGGGCCCGGCGAGCGTAGAAGCGAGACTGACGGCCAGGGGCAGTCTTGCCCGGCGCCAGAACTGGTTTACTGAGGTCATCGACGCTACTCCATGTGCATTATTGTTATGGCAGTGAGTTCTTTCTTCTGGATGCATGTAACGGCCGGAATACAACGATCCCAATGCCGAACGGCAACCGGGCCCCCATGGCCCGCAGCGCAACATCCGTGAAAAACTCTGAGTGGGACTATAGCCAGCAGGGGGTAGCGCTTGATCCCTCTAAAGTGTGATTTGCATCACCAACCTGTCTGCCACAACCCTTTCGCCACGCCGACGAAGGCCGGCGCGGGAAGGATGGCTGAAAATTCTGAAATCACAAGTGAAGCCGCGAGTTAGAGCATTGCCGCGCCCGAACGGGCGCGGCGAAGGGGGTCAGAGCGTGGACAGGAACGTACTGTTGTTGGCCTGCCACTCGATGATGTCAACGCGGATACGTTTTTTGTCGAGTTTGCCGACACTGGTCTTGGGAATTTCAGTAACAACGGCGATCTGGCTTGGAATCGCCCACTTGCTCAAGTGCCCCAACTCCACGAACGGCTTGAGGTGCTCCTTAAGCTCTCGGGCACCTATCACATGGCCATCACGCACCACCAGCAACGCAAACGGGCGCTCGCCCCATTGCGGGTCGGCGATGCCCACCACCGCTACTTCGCGTACCGCCGGGTGACGGCTGACCAGATCTTCGAGGGCCAATGACGAAATCCACTCGCCGCCGGTCTTGATCACGTCCTTGATGCGGTCGCGAATATCGATCACGCCAAACGCGTCCAGGGTGGCCACGTCACCGGTGTGCATCCATCCGCCTTCCCACAGTTCGGCGCCCTTTTGCGGCTCATTGAAATAACCTTCACTGAGCCACGGCGCACGCAGCACCAGTTCACCCTGGGACTCGCCGTCGGCGGGCAAAAAGTTGCCGTCGCCGTCGATAATTGCCGCTTCCACCAACGGCCCGGGCACGCCGGCCTTGATGCGGTAGGTGGTGCGCTCGTCTTCGGTGCCGGCCATCAACTCTTCGTTGAGATGGGCGCAGGACACCAGCGGCCCGGTTTCGGACATGCCATACGCGGCCGTCAGCTGAATGCCCCGCGCCTTGGACGCTTCATACAACGTGCGGTTGAGCGCGCTGCCGCCGATGACGATTTTCCAGCCGCCAAAATCCACGTTTTGGGCGGCCTTGGCGTTGAGCACCATTTGCAGGATGGTCGGCACACAGTGGGAGAAGGTGACCTTTTCTTTGCGCCACAGCTCCACCAGGTATTCCGGGTCGTAACGGCCGGGGTAGACCTGCTTCAAACCGAGCATGGTTGCCACATACGGCAAGCCCCAGGCGTGGACGTGGAACATCGGTGTGATCGGCATGTACACGTCGTTGGTGCCCAGCAGGCGCACGCTGTCGACACTGCCCATGATGGTGGCCACTCCCATGGTGTGCAGCACCAACTGGCGATGGGTGAAGTACACACCCTTGGGGTTGCCGGTGGTGCCGGTGGTGTAGAAGGTGGTGGCGACGGAGTTTTCGTCGAAGTCCTGGAAGTCGTACTTGGGGCTGGCGGCCGCCAGCAGGGTTTCGTACTCGCCGACCAGGTTCGGCAACTCGGCAGTCTTGGCGTCAGCGTCGGTGAGCAGCAAGGTCTTGTCGACGGTGGTCAGGTGCCCGGCAATCGCCTGGTAGAGCCCCACGAACTCGCTGTTGACCAGCACAAAGCGGTCCTCGGCGTGATTCATGGTGTAGAGAATCTGTTCCGGCGACAGGCGCACGTTGATGGTGTGGATCACCGCGCCGATCATCGGGATGGCGAACATGCACTCCAGGTAACGGTGGCTGTCCCAGTCCATCACTGCCACGGTGTCACCGGCCTTGACCCCGGCTTGGGTCAGCACATTGGCCAGGCGCGCGACCCGCTCGATCAGGGTTGGGTAGGTGTAACGCAGCTTGTCGCGGTAGATGATTTCCCGGGTCTTCTCGTAACGCGCCCCGGACATCAACAGGCGTTTGATCAACAACGGGTATTGGTAAGCGCCTTCGGCGGGCGGGATAACACGGGTCTGCAACATACGAATCCCTTATCTGACTGCACGGTCTTGGCTAAGACCTGCACTGTAGAGCGCTAATGTTTCAGCCAAATCAGCCAAAGGAATGATTTGCAGCGGCCAATGAATGCTAGCTTTGCGCCACTACTGGAGCCTTATAGCGATTCCCTGTGGGAGCTGGCTTGCCTGCGATAGCGTCGCCTCGGTGCAACTGATACACCGAGGCGCCTGCATCGCGGGCAAGCCCGGCTCCCACAGTGGCCGTGTGTTACCCGTGTGGCTTTATTTCATGCTGGTAAACGCCAACTTCACACCAATGGCAATCAGCACCGCGCCCATGGTCCGATCAAACCAATGCCCCATCCGCGCAAACCCGGCGCGCACGCGCTGCTGGCTGAACAGCATGGCCACCAGGCAGAACCACAACGCCGTCGCCACTGCCAGGTACACACCGTAACCAGCCTGGATCGCCAGTGGCGTGTGCGGATTGATCACCACCGTGAACAGCGACAGGAAGAACAGCGTGGCCTTCGGGTTCAAGCCATTGGTGACGAACCCTGCGGTAAACGCCCCGCGTGGGGTGCGCTCGCCGACTTCACGGTGCAACTCGCCCTCGGCGGGCGGCTTGGCCGGCTGCGCGCGCAAAGCCTTGAAGCCGATGTACAGCAGGTACGCAGCGGCGGCCCACTTCAGCGCGTTGAACAGCACAATGGACTGCGACACGATCAAGCCGATGCCCAGCAGCGAGTACCCCACGTGCAGGAAAATCGCCGAGCCCACGCCCAGCGCAGTCCAGGTGCCGGCGCGACGGCCATGGGTAACACTTTCACGCACCACCACGGCGAAATCCGGGCCGGGGCTGGCCACTGCCAACAAGTGAATCAGGGCTACGGTCAAAAACTCGGCGACGTACATGCTCACTCCATTAAGTAACTGATTATTTCATCTGATAGGCTCGGCAGATTACGCCTTCGAACCTCGTCGCAAAAGGTACAGTTGAGAATGAACAATCGCCGCGCCGTCTTCCTTGATCACCCGTCCCTGGACCTGGGCGACCTCGACCTCAGCGAGCTGCGCAACAGCTTCAGTGATTTGCAGCTGTTCACCGACACCACGCCACAGAATGTGCTTGAACGCGTGCAAGGCGCCCAGGTGGTGATCAGTAACAAGATCCCCCTCAACGCGCAAACCCTGGCGGCCTGCCCTGAGCTCAAGCTGATCCTGGTGTCGGCCACCGGCACCAACAACATCGACCTCGACGCCGCCCGCGCACACGGCATTACCGTGAGTAATTGCCACGGCTACGGCACGCCATCGGTGGCGCAACACACGATCATGCTGCTGCTCAACCTGGCGACGCGTCTGAAGGACTATCAACAGGATGTAACGGCAGGCAAATGGCAACAGGCCAAGCAGTTCTGCCTGCTGGACTACCCGATTGTCGAGCTGGAAGGCAAAACCCTCGGCCTGCTCGGCCATGGTGAACTGGGCGGCGCGGTGGCACGCCTGGCCGAAGCTTTTGGCATGCGCGTGGTGCTCGGCGCCATTCCCGGGCGCCCTGCCCGCGCCGACCGCGTGCCGCTGGATGAGTTGCTCGCACAGGTCGACGCGCTGACCTTGCACTGCCCGCTCAATGAACACACTCGCGACTTTATCGGCACCCGTGAACTGGCACTGCTCAAGCCGGGCGCGTTTATCGTCAACACCGCGCGTGGTGGTTTGATCAACGAACAGGCGCTGGCAGATGCCTTGCGCAGCGGCCATTTGGGCGGCGCGGCCACCGACGTGCTGAGCGTGGAACCACCCGTGAATGGCAACCCGTTGCTGGCCGGCGACATTCCCCGCTTGATCGTCACCCCGCACAACGCCTGGGGCAGTCGCGAAGCGCGCCAGCGTATCGTCGGCCAACTGGCCGAAAACGCCCGAGGCTTTTTCAGCGGTGCCCCGCTGCGCGTCGTCAGTTGATAAACTGCGCCCCTTTTCAAGGAGCAGACTATGGATCCGCGCAGTGAAGTACTGCTTCGTCAGGCCGAACTTTTTCAAGGCAACCTGCTGCTGGTAGGTTTGCCCGCTGACGACTTGCTCGGCCGACTGCCCAATGCCCACGGCTGGAGCTGGCATGCCGGCGATCAGGCCGCACTGGATGCGCGCTTTCCCGAGCGCAGCCAGTTCGGCGTGAACGTGCCCGAACGCGGGTTTGATGCGGCAGTGATTTTCCTTCCAAAATCCAAAGACCTCACCGACTACCTGCTCAACGCCGTGGCCGCACGCTTGCCCGGCGCCGAGCTGTTTTTGGTCGGGGAGAAAAAGGGCGGCATCGAAAGTGCCGCCAAGCAGATGATTCCGTACGGCAAGCCGCGCAAGCTCGACAACGCGCGGCATTGCCAGCTGTGGCAAGTCACCGTGGCCAACGCCCCGCAAGCGGTCGAGCTGGAAAGCCTGGCGCAAGTCTTCGAGGTGCCGCTGGCCGAAGGGCCGCTGAAGGTGGTGAGCCTGCCCGGCGTGTTCAGCCATGGTCGCCTGGATCGCGGCACCGAGCTGCTGCTGGAGCACCTGGATAAGCTACCGAGCGGGCATCTGCTCGACTTTGGTTGCGGCGCCGGCGTGCTCGGGGCTGCGGTCAAGCGCCGTTACCCGCATAACAGCGTGACGATGCTCGATGTGGACGCCTTCGCCGCCGCCAGCAGCCGCCTGACTCTGGCGGCCAACGGTCTGGAAGCCGAGGTGTTGACCGGTGACGGTATCGACGCCGCGCCGATGGGTTTGAACGCGATTTTAAGCAACCCGCCGTTCCATGTCGGTGTACATACGGATTATTTCGCTACGGAAAACCTGCTGCGAAAAGCGGCGAAACACCTGGCAAAAGGTGGCGAACTTCGCTTGGTCGCCAACAGTTTCCTCAAGTATCAACCGCTGATCGAAGAGCACTTGGGCGTGTGTGCGATCAAGGCCGAGGGCAATGGTTTTCGCATTTACCGTGCCAAACGCGGCTGAGGGCGATTTGAAAAAGAACGCTTGCCGAATGGGTTTTGCCTAGGCAGAATCCGCTCCGTCCTAGGGGAGTAGTCTCCCACGAGCCCCACGCTCGTCCGGCATACGTCAACATACTTGGTCAACAGACCATGGCGTATGCGACCCAGGAGTCCGCACAGACGGACCGGGGTTTGACAAGACCTATGACACGCACACCTTACCCGGGGCGGGAAGGCTGTACGTGTCATAGCCGTGTCGGCCCGCCCCTGGAAACCTACCTGATGCTGGATTCATTACTCGTTCCTACCGCAATCGTTGCCTTGGCCGAAATCGGCGACAAGACGCAACTGCTCGCGCTCATCCTTGCCGCACGCTTTCGCAAACCCTGGCCGATCATCGCCGGCATTGTCGCCGCGACCCTGGCCAACCATGCGGCCGCCGGTGCCGTGGGGGCCTGGTTCGGCAGTTTCTTCTCGGATGCGGTGTTGCACTGGATCCTCGCAGCGAGCTTCTGTGCCACCGCGCTGTGGACTTTGGTGCCGGACAAACTCGACGATGACGAAGCCAGCACCACGCGCAAGTTCGGGCCGTTCCTGACCACGCTGATTGCGTTCTTCCTCGCCGAAATCGGTGACAAGACCCAAATCGCCACGGTGATGCTGGCGGCGCAGTACCCGGAGTTGTGGCTGGTGATTATCGGCACCACGCTGGGCATGCTGATTGCCAACGTGCCGGTGGTATTGGCGGGGAATTTTGCGGCGGAAAAACTGCCGCTGACTTTGATTCGTCGACTGGCGGCTACGGCGTTTTTCATCCTGGCGGTGGTGGCGGTGTACAAGGCCATGCAAAGCAGCGGCTGGATCTAAACTCGATGTAAACCTGTGGGAGCTGGCTTGCCTGCGATGGCATCACCTCGGTACACCTTACAAACCGAGTCGCCTGCATCGCGGGCAAGCCCGGCTCCCACACTGGACCGCGTTAACTCAGGACTTTTTGGCCTGCTGGTACAGCGGCATCACCTTCGGAATCGCCGCCTGCAACGAGGCGATTCGGCTGTCGGAGGCCGGGTGAGTGCTCATGAACTCCGGTGGCGCGCCTTCCGACGCCTTGGCCATCTTGTTCCACAAGGTGATCGCGGCATTCGGGTTGTAGCCGGCGCGGGCCGAAAGCTCGAGGCCGATCAGGTCGGCTTCGTTTTCATTGGCACGGCTGTTAGGCAAGGTCATACCGTAGTTGGCCACGGTATCGGCCAACGCCAGGCTGTCCTGGCCCAGGCCGAACAACGCACCAGCGCCCTGCTTGGCCATCTGGATGCCATAGGCCTTGGACATGGCCTCACGCCCGTGTTCACGCAAGGCGTGGGCGATTTCATGGCCCATCACGGCGGCCAGCTCGTCGTCGGTGAGCTTGAGCTTGTCGATCAACCCGCTGTACACGAAGATCTTGCCGCCAGGCCCGCAGTTGGCGTTCATCTCATCGCTTTTGATCAGGTTCACTTCCCACTTCCACTGCGCCGCATCCGGGCGGAAAGTCGGCGCCTGGGCGATCAGGCGGTTGGCGATGGCCTGCACGCGCTTGGCGTTGGCACTGGTCTTGTCGAGCATGCCCTTGCCGCTCGCCTCGCCCAGCGTCTGCTGGTAGGACTGGGCATACATCTGGTCGACTTCCTGGCTCGACAGCATGCTGAACATGTACTGCTTGCGCTCCACGCCAACGGCACCGCCGCTGGTGGTGTTAACCGACTGGCAACCTGCCAGCAGCATCGCTGCACTGAGTACACTTACCACCAATGACTTTTTCATGACGCTCTCCCTGAAATCCTGGCGCGTATCCTAGGCGGTCATGTGTATCTGCGCCAGATACACACGACGTGTAACCACTAACTTTCAGATACATCCCACACACCCACAGCGGCGGCGAACTGCCCGTTTGCGACATCTCGCACTATTTCGCCCGCCAAGCCTTAAGCCTCCAGTGCCCATGGCCGATACAAAAAGGCAGCCCACCTGCCCTGCGCCTGGAGCCTCCATGAAATTCAAGTCGATTCAGTTTTCTGTCGCCGCATTGACCGGGGCCATCGTGCTGAGTGTGGTCGCAGTGCTGGTGCTCTATGCAGTGTTTGCCGGTGCCCGCACCCAGGAGCTGGTGCAGGAGCGCACCCAGGCGCAATTTGAGCAGATCATCGAGCAGCGCCTCACCGCTTTGGCGCAAACCCAGGCCACGCTGATTCAGCGCGAACTGGAGGCACCACTGGTGACCGCCAAAGGCCTGGCCACCGCCAATGCCCTGCTGGCGATGAAAGACGCCAAGGGCGAACCCGCGCTGCAGGTCGGCCGCGAGCAATTGATCAACCTGCTGCATGAAACCGTGGTGCGCAACCCGAAAATCCTCGGCGCCTACATCGGCTGGGAGCCCAATGCCATCGACCATAACGACGCTGCCTACGTGAACACCGCGATTGTCGGCATGGGCACCGACGGCCGTTTCCTGCCGTGGTGGTACCGCAACGCCGATGGCAGCCTGGGCCTGGATAAGCTCGCTGACGTCAACGATCAGAAGATCCTGTCCACCGGCGTGCGCGCCAGTGAGTACTACCTGTGCTCCAAAGAGAGCAAGAAGCCCTGCGCCATTGACCCGGCGCCTTATAAAGTCGGGAATGCGATGGTGATGCTCGCCTCGTTTATCGAACCGATCATGGTCGACGGCACGTTCCAGGGCATCGTCGGCGCCGACCTGTCGGTGAACTTCATCCAGGACATGCTCACCCGCGCCGACCAGAACCTGTACAACGGCGCCGGCGAACTGGCGCTGATCTCCAGCAACGGTCGCCTGGTGGCCTATACCAAGGACGCCAGCAAGCTTGGCGAAAAAGCCAGCGACCTGCTCGACAGCAACGAACTGGCCAACCTCGGCCAGTTGAAAGTCGGCGAAGTGCGCTACGACATCGACAAGGAGCACGGGCATATCGAGCTGTTCCTGCCCTTCAACATCGGCCAGGCCGAAGCGCGCTGGACCTTGATGCTGCAACTGCCGCTGAGTGCGGTAATGGCCGACTCGCAGAAGCTGCAAAGCGACCTGCAAGCCCAGCGCAAGACCGACACCTTCGGTATGGCCATGGTCGGCCTGTTGATCGCCGGTATCGGTTTGCTGGTGATCTGGCTGGTGGGCCATGGCATCGCCCGCCCGCTCAAGCAAATGGTGGCCATGCTCAACGATATCGCCCAGGGCGAAGGCGACCTTACCCGCCGCCTCACCAGTGATCGCGCCGATGAGCTGGGCGCGATTGCCAACGGCTTTAATACCTTCCTGATCAAGTTGCAGGGCATGATCACTCAGGTCGTGAGTTCGGTGCAGAAGGTCAGCGACTCGTCGGAACACACCGCCGACATCGCGATTCGCACCAACCAGGGCGTGCATAAACAGATGGTCGAGATCGACCAGGTGGCCACCGCTGTGCACGAAATGACCGCCACTGCGCAAGACGTGGCACGCAACGCCACCCAGGCCGCGCAAGCCGCCAGCCATGCCGACCAGGCCGCAAGCCAAGGCATGCGTATTGTGCGCGACACGTCCACTTCCATCGGCGCGCTGGCTGAAGAAATCGGCAAGGCGGTCGGTGTGGTGCAAACCCTGGCCAAGGACAGCGAAAATATCAACGCGATCCTCACGGCGATTCGCGGGATTGCCGAGCAGACCAACCTGCTGGCGCTCAACGCCGCCATCGAAGCGGCCCGCGCCGGTGAGCAAGGGCGTGGCTTTGCGGTGGTGGCCGATGAGGTGCGCAACCTGGCGCAGAAAACCCAAAAAGCCACCGAAGAAATCCAGACCATGATCCAACAGCTGCAACAAGGCACGCGCGATGTGGTGCGGGTGATGGAAGACAGCCAGAACCGTACCGACGAAAGCGTGCAGCACGCGGCGAAGGCGGCCGAAGCGCTGGAGACCATTACCCAGGCGGTGTCGGTGATCAACGACATGAACACGCAAATCGCCAGCGCGGCCGAAGAGCAGAGCGCCGTGGCCGAGGACATCAATCGCAATGTGATCAATATCGGCCAGGTGGCCAATGAGGTGGCGGGTGGTGCGGATGAGTCCAGCGCAGCGAGTGCGGATTTGACCAAGTTGGCGGAGCAGCAGCGGCGGTTGATCAATCAGTTCAAGGTCTGAGGCCGCTATCGCAGCGATGCGGCGACCCGACAAGCCAGCTCCCACATTTTGATTTGTGAATACATTCAACATGTGGGAGCTGGCTTGCCTGCGATGAGGCCAGCAAAGCCAACCTCAACCTGGGGTCAGACACTCCGGCCCATTCAACTTCGGATCATTGACCATATTGGCCAACACCCGCTCGCGCAACGCCGCAGGCTCGCTGGCCAACAAGCCCTGCAACACGTGCAGCGGCGTCTCAGGATTCAGCCATGCCTCTTGCCCTGCCGCATCCAGAATCAACGGCCGCCGCTGACTCTGCGCGGCCTGAGTCACCACCGCCGTACTCAGCCACACCTGCTCCTGCACCGGATAAGCCTCCCAGATCGCCGCAAAAAACAGTGTCGAGCCTTCACCCGGCGTCAGCCAATACGGGCGTTTACGCTGGGTGCCGCGCCATTCGTAAAAACCGTTGGCTGGCAGCAGGCAACGGCGCTGGCGCAAGGCTTCGCGAAACATCGGTTGTTCGGCCAGGGTTTCGGCGCGCGCGTGGGCCGGCGTGCGCGAAAGGTCGGTGAGCCACGGTGGCGTGAGGCCCCAGCGCGCACGGGCCAGGGTGCGCTGGCCTTCGCTCAGGCGCTGGATCAGCACCGAATCATTCGGGGAGATGTTCCACTGGGCCTGCTGGTCGGCCGGGAAGCCCGGCAAGGCAGCAAAGGAAGGGTTCCAGCGAAACAGGGCATAACGTCCACACATGGGGCAACACGACTCTTGGGGTAAACCGACCGACAGCCTAACAGACCAACACGTCGGGGAAGCTGTCGGGTTCATCGCCGGGCATGGGTTGCGCGCCGTTATAGGCCGTAATCAATTCGCGGGCGTAGGCGGCCTGGTCGTTGTCGACTTCCAGGCCCAACAGGCCGAAGATCGGCAACTCGCCGGTCCCACCGAGCAAATGGCGCCCCACCAGGTGCGCCTCGATGCCTTCACTGGCAAGCATCTGTTGCAGCAGCTCGCCCTCCATCAGGTTTTCCGGTTCGTAGATTCGCTGCATGGGGTGTACCTGTTACTCGTTTTCGCTGCGCACGTTCAGCATCCATTCGTCATCATGCACCTGTAGCTCGAAAGTAATGGGCCGGCAGCACACCGGGCAATCCTCTATATATTGCTGATCGCCTCCCGACAGGTCCAGCAACGCCGTGACCACCTCTCCACAATAAGGACATTCGTACGACTCCTCTTCCATCGCGGTCTCCCAGGTGACTTGTGCGTATAATCGCCGGTCTATTTACAGGGCTATTCACGGCAGAGCCAATATTGCGGCCGCACCCTGATATTTCCTTTACTTACCCTAGCCGTTTCTAACAAGAGAGCATGATGGGCGAATTCGATACCATCCGACCTTACAACGACAGCGAAGTCCCGGCCGTGCTGGCGCGCCTGTTCAGTGACAAGGCCTTTCTGGACATCCTGACTCACTTTCGCTTCCCGCGCTTTGCCGGCGCCCTGGGCTGGCTGCTCAAGCCGATGATCGCCCGCAAACTGCGCCGTGAATTTGCCGGCGTCACCACCGTGGCCACGCTGCAGGACAAAGTCGAGTACTACGTCGATCACACCATAGATCGGGCGACCGACGGCGTGACTTATACCGGCGTCGAGCAGCTCAAGTCCGGCACCGCCTATCTGTTTCTGGCCAACCACCGCGATATCGTGATGGACCCGGCCTTCGTCAACTATGCCGTGTACCACGCCGGCCTGCCGACGCCACGCATCGCCATCGGCGACAACCTGCTGCAAAAGCCGTTTGTCAGCGACCTGATGCGCCTGAACAAGAGCTTTATCGTGCACCGCTCGATCACCGGGCGAAAGGAGAAGATGGCGGCGTATAACCTGCTGTCGGCCTATATCAACCATTCGATCCGCAACGACTGCCAGTCGATCTGGATCGCCCAGGCCGAAGGGCGGGCCAAGGACGGGGATGATCGCACCGAGTCGGCGATCCTCAAGATGTTCCACGTCAGCCGCAAGGACGAGCCGTTTGCAGAGGTGATCCAGTCGCTGAACCTGACGCCGGTGTCGATCAGCTATGAATACGACCCATGCGACAGCGCCAAGGCCCGCGAGCTTTACATCCGCGCCACCACCGGCACCTACAGCAAGGCGCCAGGTGAAGACGATGTGAGCATTGCGCTGGGCATTACCGGCTACAAGGGCCGCGTGCACGTGAACTTCGCACCGCCGATCACCGAACGCTTTGAAGACACCAAACTGTTGGCCGTAGAAATGGACCGCCAGATTCTCGGCGGTTATCGCCTGTTCCCGGTGCATTACCTGGCGTATGCGCAGTGGAGCGACGCCGACCCGCAATTGCAGGTGCCGGCGGCAGCCGAGGTGTTCCCGGCCGATGAGCTGGCCAAGGCCAAAGCGGAGTGGGAACGGCGCTTGAATGAATGCCCGGTGGAACACCGGCCGTACTTGGTGACGCAGTATGCGACGCCGGTGAGGAATCAATACCGGGTCAAGGCCGGGATTCCTCTGTAAATACCAAACCAAAATGTGGGAGCGGGCTTGCCCGCGATGGCGGCGTGTCAGAACCGAATCTATCGACTGGCACACTGCTATCGCGGGCAAGCCAGCTCCCACATTGGTCTTTCGGTGGTTTTAGAGGTGGGTGCTGAGCCAGGACACGGCCAGCGCCAGGCCGAGGCAGGCAAACCCGACGCGGTAAGCCAGGCGATGCGACCGTTCGGTACGCACATCCAGAAACAACATCGGTTGGTCGATCGCGCGGTCTTCGCTTTGGGCGGTCAGGTCGGCCAGCGCTCGCTGCTCGCGCAGGCGGGTAATGAACAGCAGCGCTGCACCCGGGCAGGCCACCAATAAAGCCACAGCATTGATCAGCAGTGCGGGCAGCGCCATCGCAAACCTCGGTAGACGAGTGTCTTGGTATCAATTCAGATACAAACCTGAATGATATTGGCCTCCTGCCGCTGAAACGTTCCGTCCCCCATGTACGGTTAATGTATCCAGTAATTTACAGCGTCACCTGAACGTCACCTTAACAAGCCACTCTGTTGCCCTTCGAACGCTTGGGAGCTTGTCATGCTGCACGCACAAAACCAGGATCGGCTGTACCTGATGGCCCAGAACGATGAACAGGAAGCGCTGGTCGGCGGCCTCGCATTCAACGTCCAGGACCGCCACTGGCTGGTGTATTGCGCGCTCGGCGGGCACCAGCATGCCGACCTGCCGGAGCTGGACCTGCTCACTGGCGTGAGTGTGCTGGACTTTTATGTCGAAACGGCTGCATGAAGGCTACAGGCATAAAAAAACCGGGCTCATTGCTGAGCCCGGCGATGGGGGCGTTGCGCGCCCGCCTGACGGTTACTGCGCGTTGAGAAGCGAACCGATGCTCGGGTCTTTGAACAAGCGCGTCAGGGCATCACTCAACACGTCGCTGACCAGCTTGGTGTTGGTTTCCTGGTTCGGCGACATACCGAAGCGCTGGTTCAGGGACGCGCCGTAGCGGCCACTGTAGCGGCGTGTGCCGGCACTGACGTCGGACTTGAAGGTCGCGCCGATGGAGGCTTCCGTCACATACAGGCCTTCTTTGGGCGACTGGTACTTCAGCTCAGCCAGGGTGATGGTCAACTGCGGCGCGCCCGGCGAGTTGGCCGGGGTGAAGCCCAGCAGGCGCACGGCGGCTTCAGCCTGGGCTTGCAGCTTGGGCAGCACGTCCTGGCCTTGTACAGAAATCAGCGCGGTCTCAGGGTACAGACCACCACGGGAACCCAGGGTTGGCGAAGGACGACCATCTACCACGCGCACCGATACCGGCTGGCCGTGGCCGACAGGCGCCAGTTGCGCCGTGACTTTAGGTTGCGGGCTGAGTTGTTGCGGGCTGTTGGCGCAGCCAACCAGGGTCAAACTGGTCACAGTGATCAAACCGAACAACAGGCGTTGCAACATACTCATTTCTCCAGGACTAGGTGCAAACAGGCCGCCAGTATAACGGCGCATGTGGGCCACTCACCAGCCATCCTGAACGGCAGCTGAAGGCGGGCTGAAATTACAATTTCGCATAATTTCGTCACTCCACTGTCATGGCACACTGGCAACCTTCAAGCATGTAACGTAACAGGTACAAAGCCATGCGCCTTCTTAAATCATTGTTCATGTCCCACCCCCGCCATCGCCACTACGCACGGCTCGATGCCAATGGCCATTGCGTGGCGTTCAAGCAGTGCAGCCTGCCACCCGTGGGCGAGGGCTGGGTGGAAGTCACGGAGACACATCTGGGCTGGATGCACCGCCCACTGCCAATGAACGCCCGAATCAGCCCACGGGTTGCCCACACGCACTCGCGGCACGCACTGGCTTCCTGAACGCCCTAATAAAAGTCACAAAACACGCCCATTTCCCTGGCGTTCTTCGCTACAATCTCCCCCCGATTATAAGGACGTCTCCTGATCGGGCCTCGCAGCATCGTTAATGCCTCGGTATTAACCCCCCAATCGCCCACAGAGAGCCGCCCACACAGATCGAGTGAAGCTGGCGCGCTTGCTGTTTTCTTTGCAAACCACCCCTCTTTACCGAATCTGCCAGAGCTGCCATTGCGCTCGGCCACTTGAGTTGTTTGCCCGTCTTGCCGCGTGTCGGCAGGGGTTTACGGGCCAGGTGCCAGGCTGGGGCAGCCCTTTTTTGAGGTTCACGTCTTCAAAAGAGCGTGAAAAAAACGGGTTTTCACAACTTCACAAGAGTGTGGCGAGCAAATGAATAGTTTGGCGTTTGTACAAGCACCATCAGCGTCTGGAACAGCCCAACCACACAGGACCGAGTACTCCTCAAACACCGGAGCTTGAGCCTGTCCGCTACGGTTTGATTGCACAAATCGCACGCTTTGACCATAAGTCGAATTGCCACAGGCGCCCATGAATGCGTTCATAGGCAGATTAGCCTGGCAGGAAGCGTGTGCTGAAGTTGCAAAGAATTGCGAAACGGACATGGCGATCCTGGCCATGGGTAACCTGGGGCAACACGTGAACCGCCCCGTCACTCCTGGCAGCCATGCCGTCAATTTGGTGCTGCAGATTTTGGAGACGCGTTAAATGGCGCATAACGAAGCAGTCGACGTAGTACTGGTAGGGGCCGGCATCATGAGTGCCACCCTGGCCGTATTGCTCAAAGAGCTCGACCCCGGCCTCAAGCTGGAAGTCGTTGAGCTGATGGATTCGGGTGCCGCGGAGAGTTCCAACCCGTGGAACAACGCCGGCACCGGCCACGCCGGGCTGTGTGAGCTGAACTACACGCCGCAGGCTGGCGACGGCTCCATCGACATCAAGAAAGCCGTGCACATCAACACCCAGTTCGAGGTGTCGAAGCAGTTCTGGGCGTACCTGACCAAAAAGGGCACCTTTGGCTCGTCCAAGTCCTTTATCAGCCCGGTGCCGCACCTGAGCTTCGTGCAAGGCGACAAAGGCGTGTCTTTCCTCAAGAAACGCTTTGAAACCCTCAGCCAGCACCATGCGTTCTCGGACATGCATTACACCGAAGACCGCAATGAGATGGCCGAGTGGATGCCGCTGATGATGCCGGGCCGCCCGCTCGACGAAAAAATCGCGGCCACCCGCGTGATGAACGGCACCGACGTCAATTTCGGCGCCCTGACCAACCAACTGCTGTCGCACCTGACCAGCGCACCGGATGCCCAGGTCAAGTACAGCAAGCGCGTTACCGGCCTCAAGCGCAATGGCGCGGGCTGGACCGTGAGCATCAAGGACGTCAACAGCGGCAACACCCGCGAAGTCGACGCCAAGTTCGTGTTCCTCGGCGCCGGTGGCGCGGCCCTGCCGCTGCTGCAAGCTTCGGGCATCGAAGAAAGCAAAGGCTTCGGCGGCTTCCCGGTCAGTGGCCAGTGGCTGCGTTGCGACAACCCGGAAGTGGTCAAGCACCACCAGGCCAAGGTCTACAGCCAGGCCGCCGTGGGCTCGCCGCCGATGTCCGTGCCGCACCTGGACACCCGCGTGGTCGATGGCCAGAAATCCCTGCTGTTCGGGCCATACGCCGGCTTCACCACCAAGTTCCTCAAGCACGGCTCGTTCCTCGACCTGCCGCTGTCGGTTCGCGCCGGCAATATCGGCCCGATGCTGGCGGTCGCTCGCGACAACATGGACCTGACCAAATACCTGGTCAGCGAAGTGATGCAGTCCATGGAGCAGCGCCTGGAATCACTGCGCCGCTTCTACCCGCAAGCCAAAGCCGAAGACTGGCGCCTGGAAGTGGCCGGCCAACGGGTGCAGATCATCAAGAAAGACCCGAAAAAAGGCGGCGTGCTGCAATTTGGCACCGAGCTGGTCGCGGCCAAAGACGGCTCGCTGGCGGCCCTGCTGGGCGCGTCCCCAGGCGCTTCGGTGACGGTTTCGATCATGCTGGAACTGATCGAGCGCTGCTTCCCGGCCAAGGCTGCTGGTGAGTGGGCGGCCAAGCTGCACGAGATCTTCCCGGCGAGGGAAAAAGTGCTGGAGACGGACGCTGAGCTGTATCGCAAGATCAATGCGCAGAACAACATCAGCCTGGAGCTGGTTGCGCAAAGCAACGAGGCTGAAAGCTTCGCTTGAGGTCTTGACGCGGAGCGTCAGTGGAGGCATTCCCACGCGGAGCGTGGGAACGATCAAACGCCCTTCGGGGCGTTTTTTTGTGGCCGGGATAATCAGCCGCGAGCGTTTTCGATCAGCTCGATGTACTCAGGCGCGTTGCGCTGGTCCTTGATCAGCTCGACGAAGGTCTTGCCGTGCTCGTCCTTACCATCCAGGTCCAGGCCAGCTTCCTTGAAAAAGCCCAGGAAGCGCTCGAAGTCGTCGATACGCAGGCCACGGTAGGCCTTGATCAGCTTGTGCAGGGACGGTGAAGTCGCGTCGACTGGCTCAAAATCCAGGAACAACTTGATCTGGTCGTCGCCGATCTCGTCACCAATCACCTGTTTCTTATCTTTACGCATTACCGACTCCAGCCTGCAGACATTTACACGGGATTGGGAGTCTACCTGCCAGACACCACCTTCGAAAACAACCAAACACTCATGTGGGAGCCGGCTTGCCTGCGATAGCGGTGCATCAGTGACAGTTGGGCCAACTGACCCGCCGCCATCGCAGGCAAGCCAGCTCCCACATTGACTGCATTCGGCTTAATTACTTTGCGCGTACGGCCCCTGTGTGCAGATCCGCCCAGATATGCCCATTGGCATAACTGAGGAACTGCACATACACCGTGTCATTGCGCAGCAGGTCGACAATCACTCGATATTGCGCCATTGGGTAAGACAGGGTCAGGGTTTTGCTGGCGTCATCGAACATCGGCTTTTTCAGGCTTTTGCTTTCGGCATCAAAATTGAGCACCACCTGACTGATCGTCGCGCCCTTGTTCAGGGATTTCCCCTTGAGGCGGATCATCAACGGCGAGGTCACCGGAATTGGCTGTTGCGTCGACTGCCGCTGGCTACCCACCACCACCGCATACTCGGTAACTTGCAGCAGTTGCTGCTGGTCGGGCGTTTGCGCACGCAGGGTCAGGTCATCGGGCGGCAGGAACTGGCTGTGCATCGGCGCGGGCGCGGCAGCCAGTGGCAAACTGAGAGTCAACGCCAGGGCGGCGCAGGTGCGTGTTAACAGGCTCATGGGCCGCTCCGTAGAAGAAGGCCGAGCACTGTAGCTCAATCGAACTGGGCGAGCATCCAGCGTTGATACTCGGCCACACCGGAATCGCCTTCGCGGGGCGCCCAGTCGGGTGACTCGCCCTCGCCTATCGGGCGATACGGCCCGGCCTTGCATTCAAACATCACACTGTCAGGCTCCAGCACCACCAGGCCATGAAACACGCCTGGCGGCAGATCGACGCCTGCACACTCACCGCCCGCCTGCAGAATGCGCTTGGCAATCACCTCGCCGGTATCGCTGAACACCAGTAAGCCGAGGCTGCCCTTGAGCACCAACAGGGTTTCCGCCTTGTCGGCACGCAGGTGCCGATGCGGCGGCACATAGGTGTCGGGTTGCAGGCCAACGGCCAGGCGATGGCAGGGCTCTTCCATCTGATGGAGGTTGTGATGGTGCCGGCCGCGAGGGCTGGCGGCGGCTTTCTCGGCCAATTGCGCGAACAGCGTCTGATCAAGAAAGCGCACCATGGTTTACATCCCTTTAACCGCGTAGATGCCATTGGCGTTACGCCAGTAGCCTTTGTAGTCCATGCCGTAGCCGAAGATGTAGCGGTCAATGCACGGCAGGCCGACGTAATCGGCTTTGAGGTCCGGACGGGCTTTGCGGTCGTGGTCTTTGTCGATCAGTACGGCGGTGTGCACTTTGCGCGCGCCGGCATGTTTGCAGAAGTCGATGATCGCGCCCAGGGTGTGACCTTCATCGAGGATGTCGTCGATGATCAGCACGTCGCGGTCGATGAACGACACTTCCGGCTTGGCTTTCCAGAACAGGTCGCCGCCGCTGGTCTCGTTGCGATAACGGGTGGCGTGCAGGTAGGAGGCTTCCAGCGGGAATTGCAGATGAGTCAGCAATTTGCCGGCGAAAATCAGGCCGCCGTTCATCACGCAGAAGACCACCGGGTTGGTGTCGGCCATTTCGCGGCTGATGTGTGCGCCGACCTTGGCGATCGCTTCTTCGACTTGCGCTTCGGTGTACAGGCAGTCAGCCTCGCGCATGATTTGACGGATATGCTCGAGATCAGCGGACATGGCGCTCTCCAAGGGGGTGCTGTGGCAAGAAAAGCGGGCAAAGGTACGCATGTGAGGCGCAACGATCAAGCCTTAATGGACTAACGTACTAGATGTCTATAGGACAACACCCTCGGATAGATTAATCTAGGCCGGTTTTTTTGCCCGCCGCCGGAGCCTTTCCCATGCCCACTCGCGAGATCCGCCACCCGCTGATCCGACACAAACTCGGCCTTATGCGCCGTGCCGACATTAGCACGAAGAATTTCCGTGAGCTTGCTCAGGAAGTCGGAGCGCTGCTGACTTACGAAGCGACCAAGGATTTGCCGCTGGAAACCTACGAGATCCCCGGTTGGGCCGGTCCCGTACAAGTAGAGAAAATCGCCGGTAAGAAAATCACCGTGGTGCCTATCCTGCGCGCCGGTATCGGCATGCTCGAAGGCGTGCTCAGCCTGATCCCGGGCGCCAAAGTCAGCGCCGTGGGCGTGGCTCGCAATGAAGAAACCTTGCAGGCGCACACCTACCTGGAAAAACTCGTCCCGGAAATCAACGAACGCCTGGCAATGATCATCGACCCGATGCTCGCCACCGGCAGTTCCATGGTTGCCACCATCGACCTGCTGAAAAAAGCCGGTTGCAAGGACATCCGCGCCATGGTGCTGGTGGCTGCCCCCGAAGGCATCGCTGCCGTCGAAAAGGCTCACCCGGACGTGCAGATCTACACCGCCTCCATCGACGAGCGCTTGAACGAACACGGCTACATCATCCCAGGCCTGGGCGATGCCGGTGACAAGATCTTCGGCACCAAGCAGAAGGACGCGTGAGCATGCAGGATGAATTCAACGACCCGCTTTGGCGCCAGATCCTGTCTGGCGCACAAATGCTGTTTGTAGCATTTGGCGCGCTGGTGTTGATGCCACTGATCACAGGTCTTGATCCAAACGTCGCACTGTTCACCGCAGGCCTGGGCACGCTGCTGTTCCAGGTGGTGACAGGGCGGCAGGTGCCGGTATTCCTGGCATCGAGCTTTGCGTTTATCACCCCGATCATTCTCGCCAAAGGCCAGTTCGGCCTCGCGGCGACCATGGGCGGGGTGATGGCGGCCGGTTTCGTTTATACCTTCCTGGGCCTGGCTGTTAAGGTCAAAGGCACGGGCTTCATCGACCGCCTGCTGCCGCCGGTGGTGATTGGCCCGGTGATCATTTCCATCGGTCTGGCCATGGCGCCGATTGCCGCCAATATGGCAATGGGCAAAGCCGGCGATGGCAGCGAGCTGATCCATTACCAGACGGCGATGCTGATTTCGATGCCGGCGCTGCTGACCACCTTGATCGTCGCGGTATTCGGCAAAGGCATTTTCCGCCTGGTGCCGATTATCTCCGGCGTGCTGGTCGGCTTTGCCATGTCGTTCTACTTTGGTGTGGTCGACACGGCGAAGATCGCCGCCGCGCCGTGGTTCGCCCTGCCCCATTTCACCGCGCCGGAGTTCAACTGGCAGGCCATCCTGTTTATCGTCCCGGTGGCCCTGGCCCCGGCGATCGAGCATATCGGCGGTGTGATTGCGGTGGGCAGCGTGACCGGTCGCGATTACCTGAAGAAGCCCGGCCTGCACCGCACCCTGCTGGGTGACGGGATTGCCACCACCGCTGCCGGCCTGTTCGGCGGCCCGCCAAACACCACTTACGCCGAAGTGACGGGCGCAGTGATGCTGACCAAGAACTACAACCCGAAAATCATGACCTGGGCGGCAGTGTTTGCCATCAGCCTGGCGTTTATCGGCAAGTTCGGCGCGTTGCTGCAAAGCATCCCGGTACCGGTGATGGGCGGGATTCTGTGCCTGCTGTTCGGCTCGATTGCGGCGGTTGGCATGAACACGTTGATCCGCCACAAGATCGACCTGGGTGAGGCGCGCAATCTGGTGATTGTGTCGGTGACTTTGGTGTTCGGGATTGGCGGTGTGCTGGTCGGCACCGGCACTGGCCCGGATGATTTCGGCCTCAAGGGCATCGCCCTGTGTGCGGTGGTAGCGATTGGTTTGAACCTGCTGCTGCCGGGCAATGATGGCTGGAAGAACAAGAAGCCGGATGAGCCGTTGATCTAACTGGCTCAACGCAAAAAAAATGTGGGAGCTGGCTTGCCAGCTCCCACATTTTTTTATCTTTAGTGTGGCTTAGAGTTCGCCGAGGCCATCGATCAGCGCCTGGTTCTGCTCCGGCGTACCGATGCTGATCCGCAGGAACTGGGCAATCCGCTCCTGCTTGAAGTGCCGCACGATCACGCCTTGCTCACGCAGCTTTGCGGCCAAACCCGCGGCGTCGTGCCGTGGGTGACGGGCAAAGATGAAGTTGGCCGCTGAAGGCAACACTTCAAAGCCCTTGCCTTGCAACTGCGCGACCACCGTGTTGCGGCTGTCGATCACCCGCTTGCACGTTTTCTCGAAGTACTCACGGTCCTCAAAAGCCGCCGCCGCGCCGACAATCGCCAGGCGATCCAGCGGGTAGGAGTTGAAGCTGTTCTTGACCCGCTCCAGCGCCTCGATCAGGTCCGGGTGGCCCACGGCCAGGCCTACACGCAAACCGGCCAGTGAGCGCGATTTGGACAGAGTCTGGGTCACCAGCAGGTTCGGGTAGCGATCCACCAGGCTGATGGCGGTTTCGCCGCCGAAGTCGATATAGGCTTCATCGACCACCACCACCGAATCCGGGCTGGCCTTGAGGATCTGCTCCACTGCATCCAGCGCCAGCACGCAGCCGGTCGGCGCGTTCGGGTTGGGGAAGATGATTCCGCCATTGGGCTTGGCGTAGTCGGCCACGCGGATCTGGAATTGCTCGTCCAGCGGCACCGGGGCGGACTTGATGCCATACAGGCCGCAGTACACCGGGTAGAAGCTGTAGCTGATGTCCGGGAACAGCAGCGGCAAGTCGTGCTGGAACAGGCCGTGGAAGATGTGCGCCAGCACTTCGTCGGAACCGTTGCCGAGGAACACTTTGCCGGCGTCAACGCCGTAGTACTTGGCCACGGCCTGCTTGAGCAGGTCGCTGTTGGGGTCGGGGTACAAACGCAGGTTGTCGTTCAACTCGGCCTGCATCGCCGCCAGCGCCTTGGGCGATGGGCCGTAGGGGTTTTCATTGGTGTTGAGCTTGACCAGTTTGGTCAGCTTCGGTTGTTCGCCGGGTACGTAAGGCACGAGGTCCTTGACGAAGGGGCTCCAGAATTTGCTCATGCCTCATTTCCCCTCTTCAAGGATGCGATATTCGGCGCTACGCGCGTGAGCGCTCAGCGATTCACCACGGGCCAGCACCGAGGCAGTCTTGCCCAGTTCGGAGGCGCCTTGTGGCGAGCAGAAGATAATCGACGAGCGCTTCTGGAAGTCATACACCCCCAGCGGCGACGAGAACCGCGCGGTGCCGGACGTCGGCAGCACGTGGTTGGGGCCGGCGCAGTAGTCGCCCAGGGCTTCGCTGGTGTGACGGCCCATGAAGATCGCACCGGCGTGGCGGATCAACGGCAGCCAGGCCTGTGGGTCGGCTACGGACAACTCCAAGTGCTCTGGCGCAATGCGGTTGGCCACTTCGATGGCCTGTTCCATGTCACGCACCAGAATCAGCGCACCACGGCCATTGATCGACTTCTCGATGATCTCGGCGCGCTCCATGGTCGGCAGCAGTTTGTTGATGCTGGCGGCGACTTTGTCGAGGAACTCGGCGTCCGGGCTGACCAGAATCGCCTGGGCGTCTTCGTCGTGCTCGGCCTGGGAAAACAGGTCCATGGCGATCCAGTCCGGGTCGGTCTGGCCATCACACACCACGAGAATTTCCGAAGGGCCGGCGATCATGTCGATACCGACCTGGCCAAACACGTGGCGCTTGGCGGTGGCGACATAGATGTTGCCGGGGCCAACCACCTTGTCGACCTTCGGCACGCTTTCGGTGCCGTAGGCCAGGGCTGCAACAGCTTGCGCACCACCAATGGTGAACACGCGGTCGACACCGGCGATGCAGGCAGCGGCCAGCACCAGCTCGTTGATTTCACCACGCGGGGTCGGCACCACCATGACCACTTCGGTCACGCCCGCCACTTTGGCCGGAATCGCGTTCATCAGTACCGATGACGGATACGAGGCCTTGCCGCCGGGCACGTACAGACCGGCGCGGTCCAGCGGCGTGACTTTTTGGCCCAGCACGGTGCCGTCGGCTTCGGTGTAGCTCCAGGAATCCTGTTTCTGTTTTTCGTGGTAGCTGCGCACCCGCGCCGCCGCCACTTCCAGGGCTTCGCGCTGGGGTGCAGTGATGCGTGTCAGCGCCAGCTCCAAGCGTTCACGGGGCAGGATCAGGTCGGCCATGGACTTCACGTCCAGGCCATCGAACTGACGGGTGAAATCCACCAGCGCCGCATCACCGCGCTCGCGCACGGCCTTGATGATGTCGAGCACTCGCTGGTTGACCGAGTCGTCAGACACGCTTTCCCAGCTCAGCAGATGATCCAGATGATGGGCGAAATCCGGGTCGGCAGCGTTGAGTCGGGCAATTGCAGTGGACGTGGTCATAGCGAGGGCCTCAATAGAATTGGCAAAAACTCAGGCGCCCTAAACTAGCAGTCATTTCCGCTTGGGCACCTGAGAATTCTGGCTATGAGGCGGATAGACGGGCGCGGCCTAAGGCCGCGCGGGTGAGTCAACCGCGGTGTCGAGACTCCACTGCCTTGCGCAGGGTGTCGATCAACGCCTGGATACGGGCATGTTGCATCTTCATCGAAGCTTTGTTGACGATCAGGCGGGAGCTGATGTCGGCAATGAAGTCCTGGGGTTCGAGGCCGTTGGCGCGCAGGGTGTTGCCGGTGTCGACCACGTCGATGATTTTGTCGGCCAGGCCGATCAGCGGCGCCAGCTCCATCGAGCCGTAGAGCTTGATAATGTCGACCTGACGGCCTTGCTCGGCGTAGTAGCGCTTGGCGACGTTGACGAACTTGGTGGCCACGCGCAGGCGGCCTTTAGGCTCAACGTCACCGACACGGCCGGCGGTCATCAGCTTGCACAGGGCAATACGCAGGTCCAACGGCTCGTACAGGCCCTGGCCACCGTACTCCATCAACACGTCTTTACCGGCAACACCGAGGTCGGCGGCGCCATGCTCAACGTAGGTCGGCACGTCGGTAGCCCGCACGATCAGCAGGCGCACATCGTCCTGGGTCGTGGGGATGATCAGCTTGCGGCTCTTGTCCGGATTCTCGGTTGGCACGATGCCCGCTTCAGCCAGAAGCGGCAAAGTGTCGTCAAGGATGCGGCCCTTGGACAGTGCGATGGTCAACATGGGAAACGTCAGTCCTTCATCAGGCTATTGCTGTCCGGTCGCAAACGGCGCCAGACACAGATCGAGGCCATTACAGCCTCGATTTGAAACAAATTCAGCTAACAGCAAACACAGACCTGTGGCGAGGGAGCTTGCTCCCGTTGGGTCGCGAAGCGGCCCCCAAGAACGGGACTGCTGCGCAGTCCAGCGGGAGCAAGCTCCCTCGCCACAGGTGACGGTGTTTACAGTTCCAGGAGCTAGCCCGGTACGCGGCGGATTTTAGCGCCGAGCATCTGCAGCTTTTCTTCGATGCACTCGTAACCACGGTCGATGTGGTAGATGCGGTCGATCAAGGTGTCGCCGTCGGCGCACAACGCCGAAATCACCAGGCTGGCCGAGGCACGCAGGTCGGTCGCCATCACTGGCGCGCCCTTGAGCTTGTCGATGCCGGTAACGATGGCGGTGTTGCCTTCGACCTGGATCTTGGCGCCCATGCGGTGCAGTTCATACACGTGCATGAAGCGGTTTTCGAAGATGGTCTCGATCACGGCGCCTGTGCCTTCGGCAATCGCGTTCAAGGAAATGAACTGCGCCTGCATGTCGGTCGGGAACGCCGGGTAAGGAGCCGTACGCACGTTTACGGCTTTTGGCCGCTTGCCGTGCATGTTCAGCTCGATCCAGTCCTCACCGGTAGTGATTTCAGCACCGGCTTCCTTGAGTTTTTCCAGCACGGCTTCCAGGATGGTCGGATCGGTGTCCTTGACCTTGACGCGGCCACCGGTAACGGCAGCGGCAACCAGGTAGGTGCCGGTCTCGATACGGTCCGGCATCACTTTGTAGGTGGCCGAGTGCAGACGCTTCACACCGTCGATAGTGATGGTGTCGGTGCCGGCGCCGGTGATGTTGGCACCCATGGCGATCAGGAAGTTGGCCAGGTCGACTACTTCAGGCTCGCGCGCTGCGTTTTGCAGCACACTGCGACCGTTCGCCAGGGCGGCAGCCATCATGATGTTCTCGGTACCGGTAACGCTGACGGTATCAAAGAAGAAGTTGGCACCGCGCAAACCGCCTTCCGGCGCCTTGGCCTTGATGTAGCCGCCTTCGACGTCGATGACCGCGCCCATGGCTTCAAGGCCACGGATGTGCAGGTCGACAGGACGCGAACCAATCGCGCAACCGCCAGGCAGTGCTACTTCAGCTTCGCCAAAACGGGCAACCATCGGGCCCAGCACCAGGATCGAGGCACGCATGGTTTTCACCAGTTCGTACGGCGCGATCAGGGTCTTGATGGTGCGCGGGTCGATTTCGACAGACAGCTTCTCGTCGATCACCGGCTCAATACCCATGCGACCGAACAGCTCGATCATGGTGGTAATGTCGTGCAGGTGCGGCAGGTTGGCCACAGTTACCGGGCCATCGCACAGCAGGGTCGCTGCCAGGATCGGCAAGGCGGAGTTTTTTGCACCGGAAATGCGGATCTCGCCATCGAGGCGGGCACCACCGGTAATAATCAATTTATCCATAAGAATCTCGACGCCTTGGGGGCTCAGGTACGCTCGGCCCAGGCCGCGCGGCTGAAAAATTTCATAGTAACCGCGTGGATGCTGCCATCGGTGATCCACGGGTTCAAATGGGCATAGATCTGCTGTTGACGCTTGACCGGGCTCAATTTCGCCAGTTCATCGCTAATCACGTTCAGCTGGAAATTGCAGCCTTCGCCTTCAACTTCTACGATCGTTTCCGGCAGCTTTCCTTCAAGGAAGCTTTTAACTTCTAGGGCCTGCATGCTCAACCTCTATCGGCGCCCAGTGCGCACGGGTCGCACATCATACAAAAAAGCCCCGCGCCTGCGAACCCCGCATAGCAGGACTCTGACGGGGGGCTTCTTTAATAATGTGTATTAAGGATGCGCCAACAGTTCGGTAATACCGGAAACCTGAGCGATTTCACGCATGTCTTCGGGCATTGAGCGGATGCTGACCGGCTTCCTGGCGGCTTGCGCATCACGCATGAAGCACAGCAACAACGACAAGCCGACGCTGCTGGACTTGGTCACCGCCGAGCAATCAAGCACCAACGCAGGTGCGTTACTGCTGTTGATCAGCGCCTGACCCTGCTTGCGCAGGTCAGGCCCGGTGCGGTAATCCAGCACGCCACTGAGGAACAACTCGCCGGCGTCACCCAGACGAACAGCCGACTCGGTCATTGCGCAGGCTTCCCGGCTTGTTTGTCGGTTTCTTCCTTGGCTTTGGCGACTTCACCGGCCCAACCATTGATGGTTTTGTCCAGGTTATTGCCATTACGCTGCATCGCATCAGCGAACTGATCGCGGAACAGCTTGCCGATGTTGATGCCGTTGATGATCACGTTGCGCAGTTTCCACTCGCCGTTGACCTTCTCCAGCGTGTACTGCACAGGGTAGATGGCGCCGTTATTGCCTTTGACGCTCATGTTAACGCTGGTGCGATCACCCGACTCATCCCCGGCTGGGGCGACGGTAATACCTTGGTTGTTGTACTCCAGCAGGGCGTTGCCGTAGAACTGGAACAGGCCCTTCTTGAAGTTTTCCTGGAATGTTTGCATTTGCGCAGGGGTAGCCTTGCGCGAATACTTGACCGTCATGATGCTGCGGGAAATGCCTTCGGCATCGACCACCGGGCCCACAATGGTATTCAGTGCTTCGTAAAACCTGGTCGGGTCTTGCTTGTACTGCTCTTTGTTGGCAGTCAGGTCAGCCAACATCTTGTTGGTGGTGTCCTGCACCAGATCGTGCGCAGAACCGCCGGCAGCGGCATTAGCCATCAGCGGCAGCGCTGCCAGCAGCACCAGCAGGCCACGTCGCAAGGTAGAGATCATGAACAGGTTCCTCATTTGGCGTCTTTATTGACCGTATTGAGCAGGAATTTACCGATCAAGTCTTCAAGCACCAGCGACGACTGTGTGTCGTGGATTGTCGAACCATCCTTGAGCAGGGCTGTTTCCCCACCCACGCTGATGCCGATGTACTTCTCGCCCAGCAGCCCAGCAGTGAGGATAGATGCAGTGGAGTCAGTCGGCAGATTATCTACCTTCTTGTCGACTTGCATGGTCACCCGGCCAGTGAAGCTGTCGCGATCCAGATCGATTGCCGTGACCTTGCCGATGGTTACACCGGCCATGGTCACTTTAGCTCTGACCGTCAAACCAGCAATATTGTCGAAGTACGCGTAAAGCTTATAAGTATCGGCGGTGGGGCTGGCCGAAAGGCCGCTGACTCGCAGGGCGAGCAACAGTAAAGCCAGGATGCCAGCCAGCAAGAAAAGGCCGACACCGATTTCCACAGTGCGGTTTTGCATCAGAAATCTCCAAACATCAAGGCGGTCAAAATGAAGTCAAGGCCCAGTACCGCCAGCGAGGCGTACACAACGGTCTTGGTGGTGGCGCGACTGATCCCTTCTGAAGTGGGCTCACAGTCATAGCCTTGGAATACGGCGATCCAGGTCACTACAAAGGCGAAAACGATGCTTTTGATGATGCCATTGAGCACGTCGCCGCTGAAGGTCACGCTGTTTTGCATGTTGCCCCAGTAGGAGCCGTCATAGACGCCCAACCAGTCAACCGCCACCCACGAACCACCCCAGATGCCCACCACGCTGAAAATCATCGCCAGCAGCGGCAGGGATATGAAGCCGGCCCACAGGCGCGGGGCAACAATATATTTGAGCGGGTCCACGCCGATCATTTCCAGGCTGGACAACTGCTCGGTGGACTTCATGTTGCCGATTTCGGCGGTCAATGCAGAACCCGCACGGCCAGCGAACAGCAAAGCGGTGACCACCGGCCCCAGCTCACGCAGCAGCGTCAGGGCAACCATCTGCCCGACTGCCTGCTCCGAACCGTAGCTGGAGAGGATATTGAACCCCTGCAACGCCAGCACCATACCGATGAATATCCCGGACACCACGATGATGACCAGGGACATCACGCCCACCGAATGCAGCTGTCTCAACAACAGGCCAAAACCGCCGCCAATGCCGCCACGCCCGAGCAGCGCGTGAAACAGAAAAATTGTCGAACGCCCCAGGACCTCGACCAAGTCGATGCCGGAACGGCCGAAAAGGCGAACCTTCTCGAGTAAAGATGTCTTGCGCATCAGCGCTTCCCCAGAAGATCTGAGCGGTAGTCCGCTGCCGGAAAATGAAAAGGCACCGGGCCATCGGGATCGCCGGTCATGAATTGGCGAATGCGCGGGTTATCAGCGTTCATCAGTTCTTCAGGCGTACCCTGCCCCAGCACCTGGCCATCGCCGACCACATAAAGGTAGTCAGCAATGCTCGCGGTTTCGGCCAGGTCGTGGGAAACCACGATGCTGGTGATCCCCAACGCATCGTTGAGCAGGCGGATCAGGCGCACCAGCACGCCCATGGCGATCGGGTCCTGGCCTACGAACGGCTCGTCATACATGAGGATCTGCGGATCGAGAGCAATAGCCCGCGCCAGCGCAACACGACGCTTCATGCCACCGGACAACTCGTCGGGCATCAGGTCGATGGCACCGCGCAAGCCCACGGCTTGCAGTTTGAGCAGCACAATGTCACGAATCATTTCATCGGACAGCTGGGTATGCACCCGCAGCGGAAACGCTACGTTTTCGAAAACGTCGAGGTCGGTAAACAGGGCACCGCTCTGGAACAGCACGCCCATATGCTTGCGCGCATCGAACAGATCGCTGCGCGACAGGGTCGGCAGGTTCTGGCCGTTGACCCACACTTCGCCGGCGCTGGGCCGCAATTGCATGCCCATCAGGCGCAACAAAGTGGTCTTGCCGCAACCGGAAGGCCCCATGATGCCCGTGACTTTGCCGCGGGGAATGCGAATATCGACGTTATTGAAGATGCTGCGCGAACCGCGCTTGAAGGTAAGACCCTTCAGCTCGACCGCGTAGGCGTTATCGGCACTCATCTAATCTCCTTGGGATGCAGCCTTTCACTCAGACACCATGCTTGCGACTTTCGTTTGCAACAGATGCACAAAAGTTAGCGGCATGGGGTGGGCCGACCGAACTGGCGGCGAACTATATCACTGCTGGTACAGAGCCCCCAAGGCCGGAACAGCGCTTGTTCAGATTCGGGACAGGGAAAACACGTGGCTGAGCATAAATCCCAGGCACCTGCAGAATAACTAGCGTGAGGGATTTGATCATTACCGCTATAATCGCCGACTTTTCGTCAGGCTATACGATTTCAGACATGAGCCAATCCAGCGACCTTATTCAATCCGCACAACGCACCATCCGCCTCGAGCTTGAAGCCGTAGAAGGTTTACTGGCCCATATCGACGCAGATTTCGTACGCGCCTGCGAGATGATTCTGGCCAGCACGGGCCGCGTTGTGGTGGTCGGCATGGGCAAATCCGGCCACGTCGGCAACAAGATCGCCGCCACCCTGGCCAGCACCGGGACCACGGCGTTTTTCGTGCACCCGGCCGAAGCCAGCCACGGTGACATGGGCATGATCACCAAGGATGACATTATCCTGGCGCTGTCGAACTCGGGCACCACCAACGAAATCGTGACCTTGCTGCCCTTGATCAAGCGCCTGGGCATCAAGATGATCAGCCTCACCGGCAACCCGGAATCCACGCTGGCCAAGGCTGCCGAAGTCAATTTGAACGTGCACGTGGCCCACGAAGCCTGCCCGCTTAACCTGGCACCGACCTCCTCCACCACCGCCGCCCTGGTCATGGGCGACGCCCTGGCCGTGGCGTTGCTGGAAGCTCGTGGCTTTACCGCTGAAGACTTCGCGTTTTCGCACCCGGGCGGCGCGCTGGGTCGTCGCCTGCTGCTCAAAGTGGAAAACGTCATGCACTCGGGGGATGAGCTGCCCCACGTGCAACGCGGCACCTTGCTCAAAGACGCGCTGATGGAAATGACTCGCAAGGGCCTGGGCATGACCGTAATCCTGGAAGCCGACGGGCGTCTGGCCGGAGTCTTCACCGACGGCGACCTGCGCCGCACCCTGGACCGCACCATCGATATCCACACCGCGACCATTGATGCGGTGATGACGCCCCACGGCAAGACCGCCCGCCCCGAGATGCTTGCAGCCGAAGCGCTGAAGATCATGGAAGACCATAAGATTGGCGCGCTGGTGGTGGTCAATAGTGACGACCGCCCGATCGGCGCCCTGAACATGCACGACTTGCTGCGTGCGGGAGTGATGTAAATGACCAGCGACCTGATGCAACGCGGCAAACACATCAAACTGGCGATTTTCGACGTGGACGGCGTGCTGACCGACGGCCGCCTGTACTTTCTCGAAGATGGCAGCGAATTCAAGACCTTTAACACCCTCGACGGCCAGGGCATCAAAATGTTGATGGCCGCCGGTGTGCAAACGGCAATTATCAGTGGTCGAAAGACACCGGTTGTGGAACGCCGCGCACAAAACCTGGGGATTCCTCACCTGTATCAAGGCCGTGAGGATAAACTGGTGGTTCTGGACGAGCTTCTTGGCCAACTCAACCTAAGCTATGAGCAGGTTGCGTACCTGGGTGATGATCTGCCTGACCTGCCGGTCATTCGCCGAGTGGGCCTGGGCATGGCCGTCGCCAATGCAGCGGCGTTTGTTCGTGAACACGCCCATGGCATTACTGTCGCACGTGGCGGTGAAGGCGCTGCCCGCGAGTTCTGCGAATTGATCCTGCGTGCCCAAGGCAGTCTTGAAGCGGCCCACGCCGCCTACTTATAGAGCGTTTTATGCTGAGCAAAAAGATTCGCAACTTCCTGTTATTCGGGGTCATCGCCGCGCTGTTCCTGGCGGTGGGCTACTGGAATATCAGCCCGGAGCGCTTTCTCGACAAGCCTGTAGCACAGGTTGACGAGGGGCTGATCGACAATTTCGCCACCAATGCCTATACGGTGCAGTTCATGCCTGACGGCAAGGTCCAATACGAGATGACCTCCGATAAGGTGGAGCACGTCAAAGCCTCCGACGTCAGCTTGCTGACCAACCCGGACCTGAACCTGTTCCGCGGCACCGACTTTCCGTGGCACGTCACCAGCAAACGTGGCGAGGTCAATGCGGACGGCACCCAGGTTGAGTTGATCGACTCGGTACGCGTTGCGCGCACCGATGAACACAAGCGTGACACCATCATCACCAGCAGTCGCATGACCGTTTTCCCACAACAGCAATATGCGCAGACCGAGCAAGACGTTAGAATTGACGGCGCTGGCGGTGTATCGACTGGCAAGGGAATGAAAGCGTATTTGAAAGAAAGCAGGATACACCTGCTATCGAACGTAAGAGGACAGTATGAGGCTCGTTAAAACCCTCCCTATTTTGCTCGGTCTGGGCGCAGCACTGGGAAGCGTGAGCGCCTGGGCTCTGCCGAACGATAGCCAGCAACCGATCCATATCTCGGCTGACGATGCGCAGCTGGATGATAAACAAGGCGTCGCGACCTACACCGGTGGCGTGATCATCACCCAGGGCTCGATGAAGATTACCGGCAACACGGTAACGCTGACTCGCACCCCGGCTGGCGACATCGACGTGGTGACTTCGGTGGGCAACCTGGCTTACTTCGAACAGAAGCAGGCGGCTGCCGACCCAGCACCGATGAAAGGCTACGGCAAGACCATCCAGTATCACGCCCAGCAGAACCGCATTATCCTGATTGACCAGGCACGGGTTGTCAGTACTGACGGCAATACCACCGAAGGTGAAAAAATCACCTACGACACCGTCAAGCAGATCGCTACCGCCGGTCGCGCCAATGGCACAAAAATCGGCACACCGAAGCCGCGCATCGACATGGTTATCCAGCCGAAGCAGAAAGACGCTGCCGCCCCTGCGCCAAAACCCGCTGCGAAGAAGACGAACTGATGGCAACCCTGAAAGCCCAGCATCTGGCCAAAGCTTATAAAAGCCGTCAGGTCGTACGCGACGTCAGCCTGTCGATCGACAGCGGCCAGATCGTCGGCTTGCTCGGCCCCAACGGCGCCGGCAAGACCACCTGCTTCTATATGATTGTTGGCCTGGTCCAGGCGGATCAGGGCCGTGTATTGATTGACGACCTGGACGTAAGCCACCAGCCCATGCACGGTCGTGCACGCGCCGGCATCGGCTATCTTCCCCAGGAAGCATCGATCTTCCGCAAACTGTCGGTGTCCGACAACATCATGGCGATCCTCGAGACCCGCAAGGAACTCGACCGTGACGGCCGTCGCAAAGAGCTGGAAAGCCTGTTGCAGGAGTTCCATATCAACCACATCCGCGACAACCTCGGCATGAGCTTGTCCGGTGGCGAGCGTCGCCGTGTGGAAATCGCACGTGCACTGGCTACCGCGCCGAAGTTCATCCTGCTGGACGAACCTTTTGCCGGTGTCGACCCGATCTCGGTTGGCGATATCAAGCAGATCATCCATCACCTCAAGGCCAAGGGCATCGGTGTATTGATCACCGACCACAACGTGCGTGAGACCCTCGATATCTGCGAAACCGCCTATATCGTTAACGATGGGCAACTGATTGCAGAAGGTGACTCCGCCACTATCCTGGCCAATGAACTGGTGAAGGAAGTGTATCTGGGTCACGAGTTCCGCCTGTAAACACGGTGGTATCAGGCCATTGCCCGGGGCGCGTGCAAGTCAATAAAAACCTCAGTTTTTTTATTGTTACCGCGCTCTAGGCAAAGCCCCTGATATCAGGCATATAATTTGCTTATGTTTGGCGCTCACGCGCCCTGTCGTGGATGGCGCATTGCGCCGGCGAATAAGGTGTTAAGCCCCTGCCATGAAACCATCGCTAGTCCTGAGAATGGGCCAGCAGCTGACGATGACACCGCAGCTGCAACAGGCCATCCGCCTGCTCCAATTGTCGACCCTGGACCTGCAACAGGAAATCCAGGAGGCCCTGGAGTCCAATCCGATGCTCGAACGCCAGGAAGAAGGCGACGACTTCGACAATGCAGACCCGCTGGCCGACAACATCGAGCAAAAACCCAACCCCGACGTGCAGGAACCGTCCTATCAGGAAACCGCCCCTACGGTGGACAACCTTGAGGAAGGTGAATGGAACGAACGCATTCCCAACGAGCTTCCCGTGGACACCGCCTGGGAAGACGTCTACCAGACCAGCGCCAGCAGCCTGCCCAGCAATGACGACGACGAGTGGGACTTCACCACTCGCACGTCCGCCGGTGAGAGCCTGCAGAGCCACTTGCTGTGGCAACTGAACCTGGCGCCGATGTCCGATACCGATCGCCTGATCGCCGTAACCCTGATCGACTGCATCAACAATCAGGGCTACCTGGACGAAACGCTCGACGAGATTCTTGAAGCCTTCGACCCGGAACTGGACATCGAACTGGACGAAATCGAAGCCGTCCTGCATCGCATCCAACAGTTCGAGCCTGCCGGCATTGGCGCTCGCACCTTAAGCGAATGCCTGTTGCTGCAACTGCGCCAACTGCCGGCCAAGACCCCGTGGCTCGCCGAAGCCCAGCGCCTGGTCACCGACTACATCGACCTGCTGGGCAGCCGCGACTACAGCCAGTTGATGCGCCGCATGAAGCTCAAGGAAGACGACCTGCGCCAGGTCATCGAGCTGGTACAGAGCCTCAACCCGCGCCCCGGCTCGCAGATCGAGTCCAGCGAAGCCGAATATGTCGTGCCTGACGTGATCGTGCGCAAAGACAACGAACGCTGGCTGGTGGAGTTGAACCAGGAATCGGTGCCTCGCCTGCGGGTCAACCCACAATACGCAGGCTTTGTGCGCCGCGCCGACACCAGTGCCGACAACACCTTCATGCGCAACCAGTTGCAGGAAGCGCGCTGGTTCATCAAGAGCCTGCAAAGCCGTAACGAAACCCTGATGAAAGTGGCCACCCAGATCGTCGAGCACCAGCGCGGCTTCCTGGAATATGGCGATGAGGCGATGAAGCCACTGGTTCTGCACGACATTGCCGAAGCGGTAGGTATGCATGAATCGACGATTTCACGGGTAACCACGCAGAAATTCATGCATACCCCACGGGGTATTTATGAGCTGAAATACTTTTTCTCCAGCCACGTCAGCACCTCCGAAGGCGGTGAATGCTCGTCCACGGCGATCCGCGCGATCATCAAAAAACTGGTTGCGGCGGAAAATCAGAAAAAGCCATTGAGTGACAGTAAGATCGCTGGTTTACTGGAGGCACAAGGCATTCAGGTCGCCCGTCGAACCGTCGCCAAGTACCGCGAGTCCCTCGGGATCGCGCCTTCCAGCGAGCGTAAGCGTTTGATGTGACGGGCGGGCCATAGCGTTCCAGTGGTGGGTATTCCTACCCATCGCTTTATGCACTGGCAACGAAGGAGAAGCTGTATGCAAGTCAACATCAGTGGACACCATGTAGAAGTCACCCCTCCATTGCGCGAATACGTCGAGCAGAAGCTGAAACGGCTTGAGGGTCATTTCGACAAAATCACCAATGTGCAAGTCATCATGAAGGTCGACAAGCTTCAGCAGAAAATTGAGGCGACTCTCCAGATACCCGGTGGCGAAGTAGTCGCCAATGCCGAGCATGAAGACATGTATGCATCAATTGATGCCTTGACTGACAAGCTTGACCGCCAACTTAAAAAGCATAAGGAAAAGCAGCAGAGCCTTCTTCAAGGCACAGGCCGCTAACACTCCCCACCCATGATCCGACTTGAAACTATCCTGACCCCCGGCCGTTCCCTTGTGAACGTGCCGGGCGGCAGCAAAAAGAAAGCCCTCGAACAAATTGCCAACCTGATCGCGCGCGAAGTGCCGGATCTGGAGATGCAGGATGTATTCGACGCGCTGATCGCCCGTGAAAAACTCGGTTCAACCGGTTTTGGCAACGGCATCGCCATTCCTCATTGCCGCCTCAAAGGCTGCGAGACACCCGTCAGCGCCCTGCTCCACCTCGAAGCCCCCATCGATTTCGACGCCATCGACGGCGCCCCGGTTGACCTGCTGTTCGTTCTGCTGGTCCCGCAAGCCGCCACCGATGCGCACCTGGAACTGCTTCGGCAGATAGCCAGCATGCTCGACCGCAAAGAAGTACGCGACAGACTGCGCAGTGCCAGCAGCAACGAGGCGCTTTATCAGGTTGTACTCGATGAGCAAAGCGGGCAGTAACCATGCGTTTGATCATCGTCAGCGGCCGCTCTGGCTCGGGTAAAAGCACCGCCCTCAATGTTCTTGAGGACAACGGTTTCTACTGCATCGACAACCTGCCGGCGGGCCTGCTGCCGGAGTTGGCCGAACGCGCCCTGATCCACACTGAACTGCCGCAGCCACTGGTGGCCGTCTCGATTGACGCCCGCAACCTGCCCAGCCACCTCGAGCGCTTCCCGCAACTGCTCGAGGAAGTACGCGCCAAGCATATTCATTGCGATGTGCTGTACCTGGATGCCGACGAGGAGACGCTGCTCAAGCGTTTCTCCGAAACCCGTCGACGTCACCCTCTCAGCAGCCCGCATCGCTCCCTGGCCGAAGCCATAGAGGATGAGACCACGCTGCTGGGGCCGATCATTGACCTCGCGGATCTCAAGATCAACACCACGGACCTCAACCTGTATCAGTTGCGCGATGCCATCAAGCTGCGCCTGCTGAACCAGCCGGAACCAGGCACGGCCTTTCTGGTTGAGTCGTTCGGGTTCAAGCGCGGGATGCCGGTGGATGCCGACCTGGTGTTCGACGTGCGCTGCCTGCCCAACCCCTACTGGAAGCCGGAGCTGCGTGACCAGTCTGGTTTGGACCAGCCAGTAGCCGAGTACCTGGCTGCGCAACCGGATGTCGAGGAGATGTTCCAGGATATCTCCAGCTACCTGCTCAAATGGTTACCGCGCTTTGCCGCAAGTAATCGGGCTTATGTCACCATTGCCATCGGCTGCACCGGCGGCCACCACCGTTCCGTCTACCTGACCGAACGCCTGGGCCAGGTGCTGCAACAAACCCTCAAGAACGTCCAGGTTCGCCACCGCGACCTTAGCTGAAAGGAACACCCCCGCGATGCCCGCTCTGGAAATTGAAATCATCAACAAGCTGGGCCTGCACGCCCGCGCCTCGGCCAAATTTGTCGGCGTTGCCGGGCAGTTCCCTTGCCAGATCCGCGCCGGGCGCACGCCGGAATCGATGGTCGACGGCAAAAGCATCATGGCCATGATGATGCTGGCTGCGGGCAAGGGCACCAAGATTCACTTGAAGACGGAAGGCGAA
Source organism: Pseudomonas sp. PA-6-3C (assembly GCF_021605825.1). Classification (NCBI taxonomy): domain Bacteria; kingdom Pseudomonadati; phylum Pseudomonadota; class Gammaproteobacteria; order Pseudomonadales; family Pseudomonadaceae; genus Pseudomonas; species Pseudomonas sp. PA-6-3C. Next base: position 223,504 of record NZ_WKDV01000001.1, on the reverse strand, counting down.
CAAGAGCAGGAAGCGATGGACGCCCTGGTCAAGTTGATCAACAACTACTTTGACGAGGGTGAGTAAACCCACCCTTTGAGACAGGTGTGAGGCTGCAATGGCCTCACCCTAATGCGGTATCCATCACCATCATCAAACAAAACCCGATGCACAACCCCAGGCTGGCAAGCTTTTCGTGACCGTTGCGGCGCGATTCCGGGATCACTTCGTGAGTCACCACCAGCAACATAGCCCCCGCCGCCAGCGCAAGCCCCAATGGCAACAGAACCTCAGCCAGGCTCACCAACCACGCACACAGCACGGCAAACACCGGCTCGACCAAGCCTGACGCGGCGCCGATCAAGAACGCCTTGACCCGCGACATGCCCGCCCCAGCCAGCACCAGTGCAATCACCAAACCTTCCGGCACATCCTGCAAGGCAATGCCCATGGCCAGGCTGTCGGCGTCCGGCATGCCGCCACCGGCAGAAACACCCACTGCCATACCTTCCGGAATGTTGTGAGCAATGATGGCGAACACAAACAACCAGATACGCGGCGCAATCACGGGTTTATCCGACGTACCCACCAGCATTTCCGGGCTCGCACCGGAAACCTTGCGGTCTACCAGATACAGCCCGCACGCCCCCAGCATGATGCCGAAGCTGATCAAACCACTGGCGCCCCAAGGCGAGAGCCCCAGGCCTTCGGCAGCCGCAATGCCCGGTACGATCAACGAGAAAGCCGTCGCCGCCAACATTACCCCGGCACCGAAGCCCAGCAAGGTATCGCTCAGCGCTACCGGCATGCGGCGTATGACCAGCACGGGCACCGCGCCCAGTGCCGTGCCGAGCGCGCAGATAGCGCCGCCCTGCAAGGCGCGCAGGATACGCGGTTCAAGGTTTAGCCAGGCCAGCCCATGGGCCACCAGCAATGCAGTCCCTGCCAACAGCAACAGCGAGCCAAACGCATAACGAAACATTCGCCCGCTGCTGATCGCCAGTGTTTCAGTGCCCATAGTCGGCCTTAGATCTTGTTATAGGTTGAATATCAGGCCAGGGCGGCCTGGTAGCGTGCGGCGACTTCCGGCCAGTTGATCACGCTATAAAAGGCGTTGATGTATTCCGGGCGACGGTTCTGATACAGCAGGTAATAGGCGTGCTCCCACACGTCCAGGCCCAGTATTGGCGTGTTGCCGCTCATCAACGGGCTGTCCTGATTGCCACTGCTTTCCACCACCAGTGTCTTCTGCGGGGTGACACTCAGCCATGCCCAGCCGCTGCCGAAGCGGGTCAAGGCGGCCTTGGTGAAGGCCTCTTTGAAACTGTCGAAGCCGCCCAAATGCTCGTCGATGGCTTTGCCCAGTGCGCCGTCAGGTTTACCGCCGCCCTTTGGAGACATCACCGCCCAGAACAACGAGTGGTTGGCGTGACCACCCCCTTGGTTGATCACGGCAGCACGCAGTTTTTCCGGCAGTTGCTGCACGCTGGACACCAACTTCTCTACCGGCCAACCCGCAAACTCCGTGCCTTCGACCGCTGCATTGAGGTTGTTGATGTAGGTTTGGTGATGCTTGGTGTAGTGAATCTCCATGGTTTGCGCATCAATATGCGGCTCCAGGGCGTCGTAGGCGTAAGGCAGGGCAGGCAAGGTGTAGGTCATATCAATGTGCTCCGTAGTGTGGAGTGATCGGTTGCGCCGCAGTACCGCCCAGCAGGCGATGGGTACGCGGGTACTCGCCGTGATCGCTGATGAAATTCAACAGTTCGACGTAGGTCTTGCTGCTCTGGCGCAGCGCCGCCTCGCGCAATTGCGGGTTCAGACGCGGGTCCTGCATGGTCTGCAACAGCCGTTGGTGAATGGCGCACAGGTATTCCGCGCTTTCCTCCGGCTGGTTCAGGCGCAGGTGCAGGTCCGCCAGGTTGTGGTGGGAAATGACGCAAGCCGCCACTGCTTCGTCGGCATCCGCCCAACGCTCGAACAACACTTGCGCCAGGGCCAGGGCTTGCAAATAGGCCTCACGAGCGTCGACCAGCTCGCCCGCCATAAAACAGCGATTGGCCCGTTCGATCGTGCGTTTCCAGTGCTCCATGGTGCGCCTCCAAAGCAGGGTCGGTGATTACACGCCGCCGGCCGTGAGCTTTTCCGGGTCCAGCAGGATCTCCAGTTGGCTACGTGACAAGTCGGTGTGCTCAAGAGCGACATCGATCACCGGGCGGCCTTGCTGATAGGCCTTCTTGGCGATTTCAGCGGCCTTTTGGTAACCAATGATCGGGTTGAGTGCGGTGACCAGGATCGGGTTGCGCGACAGCGCTTCCTTAAGCTTGGCTTCGTTGACCTTGAAGCTGGCGATGGCTTTGTCGGCCAGCAGGAGGCTGGCATTGGCCAGCAATTCGAGGCTGCTAAGCAGGTTCTGGGCGATGATCGGCAGCATCACGTTCAGCTCGAAGTTGCCGGACTGACCCGCCACAGTGATCACCGTGTCATTGCCGATGACCTGGGCGGCAACCATGGCGGTGGCCTCCGGAATCACTGGATTGACCTTGCCCGGCATGATCGAGGAGCCTGGCTGCAAGCCTTCCAATTCGATTTCACCCAAGCCTGCGAGCGGGCCGGAGTTCATCCAGCGCAGGTCGTTGGCGATTTTCATCAGCGATACCGCAGTGGCTTTCAACTGGCCGGAAACGGCAACGGCGGTGTCCTGGGAGCCGATCAGCGCGAACAGGTTCTTGCCGGGGGTGAATTTCACCCCGCTAAGGATGCTCAGTTGCTGACTGAAACGCGCAGCAAATTCGGGGTGCGCATTGATCCCGGTACCAACCGCCGTGCCACCCTGTGCCAGCGCCTGCAAGCTCGGCAGCAAATCCTGCAAATGGCCGATATTGGCCTTGAGCTGTTGCGCCCAACCATTAAGCACCTGGCTCATGCGCACCGGCATGGCGTCCATCAGGTGCGTTCGGCCGGTCTTGATGAACGGGTGGACCTCTTCGCCCTTTTGCTCGATGACTTGCACCAAGTGCAGCAAGGCCGGCAGCGTTTGCTCATGCAGCACCAAGGCTGCGCTGACGTGGATGGTGGTTGGGATAATGTCGTTGCTGCTTTGGCCACAGTTCACATGATCATTGGGGTTAACCGCTTCACCCAGCAAACGGCTGGCCAAGGTCGCAATCACTTCGTTGGCATTCATGTTCGAGCTGGTGCCGGAGCCTGTCTGGAAAATATCCACCGGGAAGTGCGGCATGAAGTTGCCTTCGAGCAAGCCCTGGGCCGCGTCAACGATGGCCTTGCCCTGCCCTTCGCTGATTTGCTTGAGGTCGACATTGACCTTCGCGGCGGCGGCCTTGGCCAGGATCAGGGCGCGAATGAATTGCGCCGGCATGCGTTGATGACTGATCGGAAAATTGTTCACCGCGCGCTGGGTCTGCGCGCCATACAAAGCCTCGGCAGGCACTTGCAGCTCGCCCATGCTGTCGCGTTCGATACGGGTGTTACTCATCGTTTGATCCTTGCACCAGGTCGGAGTGAGAAATAGACGGCAGCAATTCGCAGGTCGCCAATTGCCAGGCAAAGGTCTGCCAGCGCTTGAGGCGGCAGGCACAGTGGGAAAGTTTTTCCAGGTCGCGAAGTGGGCGCCAGGCCTGGTCCAGGCACATGGATCGCCAGTGCCAGGGCAAGGCGATGTCGCCCGCGGTGTCGATCAAAAGGCGGAATGACGTTTCGGCGATCGTCCACGGATGGGTCGCGGTGCAGCACGCCAGGTATCGCCCTTCGTTGAGGTAATGTTCGATCAGTCGCGGTTCATTAGGATCAAGGCCGCAGCGAATCTGACGACTCATCCAACGCCAACTTTCCAGGTACGGATCCTCATGCAGGACAGAACTCATGATCCACGCTCATTCGGTAATGATATTTATTATTAAATGATATTGAGAATCAAAACAAGAGCAGCAAATTGCAGCCATTAAAAAAGGCACGCCATCTTGAGGATGGCGTGCCTTTTTGATGAAGCGTCGCGCCGTTAACTGCCGGCGACGGTCATCCGCTCAATCAGCACCGAACCGGTGCGAATGTTGCTGCGCAGCTCCAGGTCATTACCCACTGCGACGATCTGCTTGAACATATCGCGCATGTTGCCGGCAATAGTCACTTCCTGGACGGCGAATTGAATCTCGCCATTTTCTACCCAGAAACCCGCCGCACCGCGTGAATAATCACCGGTCACCATGTTCAGGCCACTGCCCATCAGCTCGGTGACCAGCAGGCCTCGGCCCATACGACGCAACAGCGCTGCCTGGTCTTCATCGCCATGGGTGACGAACAGGTTGTGCACGCCACCGGCGTTCGCCGTGCTTGGCAGGCCCAGCTTGCGACCGGCGTAAGTGCCCAGCACGTAGGACACCAACTCGCCCTTTTCGACAAACGGTTTGGCATAGGTGGCCAGGCCATCACCATCGAATGAGGAACTGCCCATGGCACGCATCAGGTGCGGGCGCTCATCAATCGTCAGCCATTCAGGAAACAGTTTCTGGCCAATCGCGCCTTCAAGGAACGAAGATTTTCGGTACAGGTTGCCGCCGGAAATCGCGCCCAGGAAACTGCCGAACAAACCGCCAGCCAGCTCGGCCGAAAACAGCACCGGCACCTCGCACGTTGGTACCGGGCGTGCACCCAGGCGGCTCGCTGCACGTTGCGCCGCGCGCTGACCGATGCTGACTGGATCGGCGAGCAATTCGCCCTGGCGGCTCACGTCGTACCAGTAATCGCGCTGCATCTGGCCATTGGCTTCGGCGATCATCACGCAGCTCAAGCTATGGCGAGTGGAGGCATAACCACCGATAAAACCATGGCTGTTACCGTAGACACGGCAGCCTTGATGAGTGCTCAACGTGGTGCCATCAGCGTTCTTGATGCGGGCATCGGCATCAAACGCCGCTGCTTCGCAGATCAGTGCCTTTTCGATCGCTTGCTCGGGCGTGATGTCCCAGGCGTGAAACAGATCGAAATCCTTCAAGTCCTTGGCCATCAGCGCTTTGTCGGCCAGGCCCGAGCTTTCATCCTCGGAGGTGTGCTTGGCAATCGCCAGCGCCGCCGCCACGGTTTCACGAATTGCTTCCGGCCCACTGGCGGAAGTACTGGCCGAGCCTTTGCGCTGCCCGGCATACAACGTGATACCAAAACCCTGGTCGCGATTGAATTCAACAGTTTCTACTTCACGCTGGCGCACCGACGTCGACAGCCCCTGCTCCAGCGACACGGCTACTTCACAGGCGCTGGCCCCCTGGCGCTTGGCCTCGGCAAGGATCTGCTCGACTTGTTCCTGCAGTGCCGGTAACGCTTGCGGACCGACGCTTTGGGCTGCACTCATGGTTTTCTCCACTCAAATTCTGCTTTCGGTTAAGGCCATCGAGCGACCGGGCCGGACAAGCGGCCCCCGACTGGTTATCATGGCGGCGTTTCTTTGCGGACTGCCACCATGGTTGATTCTTACGACGACTCCCTCGATGGGGAGAAAAGCAAAACCCAGGTCAAACGCGAGCTGCATGCGCTGGTTGACCTCGGCGAGCGCCTTACAACGCTCAAGAAAGACTTGATTGCCAAATTGCCACTGACCGACGAAATGCGCCGGGCGCTTGCGGATGCTCCCAAGCACACCGCGAATATCGCGCGTAAACGGCACATCATGTTTATCGGCAAGCTGATGCGCGATCAGGACACTGATGCCATTCTGGCCTTGCTCGATCAAACCGATGCCTCCACTCGCCAGTACAACGAACGCTTCCATAACCTGGAGCGCTGGCGTGACCGCCTGATCTCGGGCGATGACGCGGTGCTGGAGAAATTCGTGCTGGACTACCCGGACGCGGACCGCCAGCAACTGCGCTCCCTGATCCGTCAGGCCCAGCACGAGCAGGCGCATAACAAGGCGCCGGCCACCAGCCGTAAAATCTTCAAATACATCCGTGAGCTGGACGAGACTCAACGCGGCCTGCGTTGACCCTCTTCCCCGGGTGGCGGTCTTCGCCACCCGAAGCTCCGGCCATTACGACCCCGTGCCACCCACGGTGATCGCATCGATTTTCAAGGTTGGCTGACCGACGCCGACTGGCACCGACTGCCCATCCTTACCGCAGGTGCCCACGCCGCTGTCCAGCGACAGGTCATTACCGACCATCGACACCTTGCTCATGGCTTCCGGCCCATTGCCAATCAACGTCGCCCCTTTGACCGGCGCGGTAATCTTGCCGTCTTCGATCAGGTACGCTTCGCTGGTGGAGAACACAAACTTGCCGCTGGTGATATCGACCTGGCCGCCGCCGAGGTTGGCGCAGTAGATCCCGCGTTTTACCGAGGCGATGATTTCCGCGGGGTCGCTTTCGCCACCGAGCATGTAGGTGTTGGTCATGCGCGGCATCGGCAGGTGCGCGTAAGACTCGCGACGGCCGTTACCGGTACGCGCCACACCCATGAGGCGGGCGTTGAGCTTGTCCTGCATATAGCCCTTGAGCACGCCGTTTTCAATCAGCGTGGTGCATTCGGTCGGCGTGCCTTCGTCGTCGACACTCAACGAGCCACGCCGGCCGGCCAGGGTGCCGTCATCGACAATGGTGCAGAGTTTGGATGCAACCATCTCGCCCATGCGCCCGCTGTAGGCCGAACTGCCTTTGCGGTTGAAGTCGCCTTCCAGGCCGTGGCCCACGGCTTCGTGCAGCAGCACGCCAGACCAGCCCGAGCCCAACACCACCGGCAAGGTACCGGCCGGCGCCGGAATGGCTTCCAGGTTGACCAGCGCCTGACGCAGCGCTTCACGGGCGTAACCCATGGCGCGGTCTTCAGCGAGGAAATAACGGTAGTCGGTACGCCCGCCACCGCCGTGACCACCGCGCTCGCGGCGGCCGTTCTGCTCAACAATGACACTCACGTTGAAACGCACCAGCGGCCGCACGTCCGCCGCCAGCCCGCCGTCCGTGGACGCCACCAGAATGCGCTCCCACACGCCAGCCATGCTCACCGTTACTTGCTGAATACGCGGGTCGAGCGCACGAGTGGCCGCATCGATACGCTTGAGCAAATCGACCTTTTCCGCGCGGCTGATCACCTCCAGCGGGTTATCCGGCGCGTACAGCTGGGCCACGTCCTGAGTGCTGAAAGCCTGCACAGTGCCGTTCTGGCCGGCGCGGGAAATCGAGCGTGCCGCGCGCGCCGCCAGGCCGAGGGCTTCAAGGGTGATGGCGTTGCTGTAGGCAAAACCAGTCTTTTCACCGGATTGCGCGCGCACGCCTACGCCTTGGTCAAGGTTGAAACTGCCTTCCTTGACGATGCCGTCTTCGAGGGCCCACGACTCGGAAATCTGGCCCTGGAAATACAGGTCGGCCGCGTCGATGCCCGGCCCGGCCAGATCACCGAGCACGGTTTGCAAACTTTCGATGGTCACGCCACCGGGTGCCAGGAGGTGTTCACTGACTGAGGACAACAACTCGCTCATAGGTTTGGCCTTAAATTCATCGTTCTGAAGCAGGCCGCTGCGCGCCCTGCGAGAAAAAGCGCCGATGATTGACCACCGGCATGCGCGCCCGTATCGACGCTTGTTCACTGCTATCGCGTTCGGCCAACAACACCGCTTCGCCTTGATCCTGTTGTGTCAGCACACGCCCCCAAGGGTCGACAATGGCTGCGTGGCCAAAGGTTTCCCGTGGCCCCGGGTGCGCACCGCCTTGAGCGGCGGCCAATAAATAGCACTGGGTTTCGATGGCTCGCGCCCGAATCAGTACATCCCAATGTGCCGCGCCGGTCACCGCCGTAAAGGCCGAAGGTGCAGTAATCAACTCCGCCCCCGCCGCACGCAGCTCGCTGTACAGCTCGGGAAACCGCAAGTCGTAGCACACCGTCAGGCCCAAGCGCCCCACCGGCGTGTCCGCCACCACCACATTACTGCCGAAAGCATAGTCGTCGGATTCACGATAACGGCCCCTGGCATCTGCAACATCGACATCAAACAGGTGCAGTTTGTCGTAACGGGCAACGATTTCGCCCTGATCATCGATCAATAGCGAGCAAGCGTTGGACTTGGCGTGCGGTTGGTCCTTGGGCGGCAACGGCAAAGTGCCGGCCACTATCCATAAGGTGAGGTCGCGGGCGGTCTGTTTCAACCAGGGCAGGATCGGGCCTTCGCCCAAGGCTTCGGCACGACCGATATCGGCCACGTCGCGGCGGCCCATGGCGGCGAAGTTTTCCGGCAGTACCGCAAGCTTCGCACCGCCCGCAGCCGCTTGCTCCAGCAAGCGCCGGGCCTGTGCCAGGTTGGCCAGCACATCGCTCTGGCTGACCATTTGAATTACCGCAAAGGGCATGGGCCGACACTCCATAATAGGCATGCGGCCATGCTACTCCACAGGCTCTCAGTTTGGCTTTTCAAATGGCTTGTCGAAGGTGATTTTTGGATCCTTCCACGGGCCTTGAACCTTGTATTGCACGCTGGCGAAGCGCGAAACACGGTCACCGATCAGCTTGTCGATCAGGAACAACGCGCCGCCAATGGCGGGCGCGCCGACAATCAGCGCGGCAATCGGCAGGTTGTTGGTCACCGGCAACGTGACCAGCAGCTTGGCGTCGACACGGTCAGCCACCAGGTCCAGGGTGCCATTGAGCTCCAGGTTGGTGGACGGGCCGGTCATGGTGATGGGTTCACGGGTGACGAACACCCCATCACTGGCGGCCAGCAAGCCTTTGACCCGGTCATAACTCAAGCCCTTGCCGAGCAGGTCCGAGAAGTCCAGGCGCAAACGGCGACCGATCGAATTGAAGTTGAGCAAACCAAACACCCGCAAGGCCTGGGCGCCACCTTCCACTTCGACAAACTGGCCTTTACGGAATGACGCATCCAGGCTACCGGAGAAACGCTTGGGGCCAACCCAGGCCGGCGAACCCGGCCAACGGCCATCCACATCCAGGTGGAAGTCTTCGCTGGTCACGGTCGGCGCAAAACCCCAGCCCTTGAGTACGTCGGCAATGTTCTTGCCGTCCAGGCGGCCCTTGTACCAGCTGCTGCTGGCGCCGGGCGCGCCTTCCCAACCGCCGGCACCATTAAGCTGCATGCCCTTGAGGCCGAGGTTGAGGTTGTTGAAGGCCAGGCCCTTGGCAGTCGGGCGGATCTTCAGCGACCAGGCGCCCACCAGGTCGGGGCCCTGGAACAGCTGGTTGATGGCGATATCCAGCGCGGGGATGTCCTTGGGGTCGATATCCGCCAACGGGTCCGGTGCGTTTTCGTCGGCCTGCGCGGTCGGGTCCACCGCCGGCAGCTTCACGTATTGCAGGTTGATCGCAATCGGCGCGCCCTTGGCGTCCGGCAGGTTGACCGTGCCCTTGGCCTGCTGGCTGTCGAGCTGCAAACCCCAGGCGGCAGGCTTGCGGTCCAGCTGAAGGTTGGCCTGATCAAGCTGGGTGCCAAAACCGATCAGTTTGCCCACTTTGAAGTCGGCACCACTGAGCAACTGTTTGGCGCTGCCGCCTGGGTCGTTACCGGCGTAGCGGTTGGCGAGTTTTTTCCATGGGTCAATATCCAGTTCCGACAGCACACCGCGAATACGCAAGCCTTTGGCTGCGGGCAACACAGCATTGCCGGCGCCAAGGAACAACTCCCCGCGCCCATCATTGAATTTGTCCGGCGGCGAGGCAAAGGTAAAGCTCGCCAATTCGCCGTAGTCGAACCAGTAACGACGCTCGGCACCTTGCAACGTCATGCGGAACACACTGTCACGGCCTTGGCTGGCAGGCATGCCGAAGGGCGCCGGCAGGTCTACCGCCACACCCTTCATATTGGAACTGACCATCAGTTGGCTGTCGGCGCCGTCCAGTGTGAGTTGCAGCTGGTACGGAATATCACCGGACACTGGCAACGGCTGGCTGATTTTTAACCAATCGGTCAGGCGCTTGACCGTGACCTGGCCCTTGGCGGTGACGCGGGTACTGATGTTGCCTGGCTTGCCATCGGCAACAATTTGCGCGGTGATCGGTCGATCGAATGCCTGGGCCGAGATGTTCTGGCCACTCAAGCCCTTGCTGCTGTCGAAGCGGAAATCGCCCTTGAGCTGTGTCAGGTCCAAGGTCGGCTCCGCCAATTGAAGACGGGCTTTGTCGGTCTTGAAGTCCACCACGATCTTCGGCTCGGTGCCTTTGACCAGCGGAATGTCCAGGTCCAGATTGCCTTGCAGGTCGCCGTCGCCCTTCCAGCCGGCAAAGGTTGAACCCGTGCCTATCGGCGCGTCCTGAAGGATCTTCAAACCATCACCCAGGCCGCCCGCAAACCCACCGGTGATCAGCAGGTGGCTGTCTTTACCGGCCGGTGCGTGGGGAATATTGACGTACACGTCCTTGACCTTGGTGTCGAGCAATTGGCCCTTGCTGGCCAGGATGCGCACGCCGCTCTCCTCGACAAACACTTCGCCATTGACCTTGCTCACATGCGGCCAACCCGGCTGGAAGGCCAGTTCGGCGTCATGCACCTTGAAGAACAAGCTGATGTTGCGCGCAGCGGGCAGCGCGTCATGGTTGAGCGAACCTTGGTACTGGAAGAACCCTTGGTCCACGGCGCCTTTAAGAATTGCGGTGCGCAGCCATTCATCCAGGGACGGGCTCAACACGGCCGGCAAATACTTGGGCGTGAAACGACCATCGCCATCGACCATACCGACCCGCAGGTCCATGTAGTCTTCCTGGGCATGGTCGAAGTGCAGGCGAATCAGGAAGTCGGCAGCCACTTTGCCCTCCTCGCCCAGCACCTTGATGTAAGGGGCAATCAGGGTGAAGCCTTCTTTATCCAGCTTCCATGTCAGGCGCGCGTTGGCCTGGATGTACTGCCAGGGCTTGGCGAAGATCGGGTACAGGTGCAGGGAAAAATCCTTGCTGTCCATACGCAACTCACCTTGGCCCAAATCGCCACTGATACTCCCGGATACGTTCCGTGCGGCTGGCGCACCGAAGTACGCGTCAAAACCGATGCGTTCAAGGTTGGCGGCGAAGCTGAGTTTTTTATCGGTGGCGTCCTGCGGACGGAAATCCACCAACACATTGCGCAACACGCCCGTGGCCTTGAGGTGCTCGATGGTTTTGGCAAAACCTTCCGGCAATGGCGCCAAGGCATTCAACAGCGGGGTAACAGGGGTCAGGTCAAGGCGGTCAGCCTGAAGCTTCCAGGTTTCCTGGTCTTTGTCGGTCGCCACGCTTTGTTGCAGTTGCAGGTGTGATTCCCAGCGGGTATCGCCGATGTTCATCGCCAGTGAATCGAACAACACCTTAAGGCCACTGTCACTGCGTTGCAGGTAGGCGGTCAGGGCGAGGTTTTCGATATGCACAGGTTTGCGGTCGGCGTAACTGCCCTTTAGTTGCGGTGAGTTGAGGCGCACCACGGCACTTTGGACGGTGCCTTTGCCCCAATTGAGCCAGAACTCGCCACCGGCTTTGAACTGAGTGAGCTTCCATTGCTGGGTCAGCCTGGCGGGAATCCATTTGGCCCAGTCACTTTGAGGCAGGCTCAGGTAGGCTTCGACTTCGCCCTCTTTCCATGCGCTTGCACGAATACGGCTACGAAGGCTCAGCGCCAAAGGCTGGCCGTCCGGCAGGGTGAGGCGTGCATCCAGGCGTTGGCGGGTGTTGCCGGTATGCAGGCTCAGGCCCACATAGGTCAGGGTCAACGGCGCTTGCTCGAACGGCTGCAATGTCACCTGGCTGTCGAGCAACGACACGCGCTTGACCATCTGCATGCGCGTGAGCAACTGCTGCGGGTCCAACGGCTGGTCATCCTGCACCGGCAAACCTTGCAGCGCCCAGTGGCCGTCCTGGTCTTCCTTGACACTCAACTGCAGGCCGCTGACTTCCAGGTGGGCGATGCGCACTTCGCGCGCCATCAGGCTGGCCCAGATATCCGGCACCACTTCAACCTGATCCAGGCGCAAGGCGCTGTTGCCTTCGCCGACCATCACGTCGTGGGCCAGCAATATCGGCGCGAAACCACTCCAGCGCCCTTCGAGGCTGCCGATGTGCAGGGGCATCTCCACCGCAGCCTGCGCCTTGGCTTCAACTTCGGCGCGGTACTCCGCCACCAGTGGGACCAACTCACGACCCAGGCTCACGTACACCGCCGCCAGTACCAGCAGCAAGGCGCACAGGCCCAGGCCCCAACGGGTCAAGGCGGCAAAAAAGCGTGTCAGACGCTCCATGTCAGGCGACCCTCAAGGCAGTTAGCGGACGGCAGATCAACGCCTGCCGGTCTCGAATAAAGAAAGCGATTGGGGATCAGAGCAGCACCACGTCGTATTGTTCCTGGGAATACATGGTTTCGACCTGGAAACGAATGGTACGCCCGATAAAACCCTCAAGCTCAGCAACGTTACCGGACTCTTCATCCAGCAATCGGTCGACCACTTTCTGGTTGGCAAGCACTCTATAGCCTTCCGCCTGGTAGGCACGTGCCTCCCGTAAGATTTCGCGGAAAATCTCGTAGCAAACCGTTTCCGGGGTCTTCAACTTTCCACGCCCCTGGCAACTGCTGCACGGCTCGCACAGCACTTGCTCAAGGCTTTCGCGGGTGCGCTTGCGGGTCATCTGCACAAGACCAAGCTCGGTGATCCCGATAATGTTGGTCTTGGCGTGGTCACGCTCCAGTTGCTTCTCCAGGGTGCGCAGCACTTGGCGCTGGTGCTCTTCGTCTTCCATGTCGATGAAGTCGATAATGATGATGCCGCCCAGGTTGCGCAGGCGCAGTTGACGGGCAATCGCGGTGGCCGCTTCGAGGTTGGTCTTGAAGATGGTTTCTTCGAGGTTGCGATGGCCCACGAACGCGCCGGTGTTGACATCGATGGTGGTCATGGCTTCGGCCGGATCGACCACCAGATAGCCGCCGGACTTGAGCGGCACTTTGCGCTCCAGGGCTTTCTGGATTTCATCTTCGACGCCATACAGGTCGAAGATCGGCCGCTCGCCAGGATAATGCTCCAGGCGGTCGGCAATTTCCGGCATCAGCTCGGCCACGAATTGCGTAGTGCGCTGGAAGGTTTCCCGCGAGTCGATGCGAATTTTCTCGATCTTTGGGCTGACCAGGTCACGCAAAGTACGCAACGCTAGACCGAGGTCTTCATAGATGACGCTCGGCGCACCAATGGTTTTGATCTGTGCGCCGATCTGATCCCACAGCCTGCGCAGGTAGCGGATGTCCATGAGGATTTCGTCAGCACCGGCGCCTTCAGCGGCGGTGCGCAGGATAAACCCGCCGGCTTCCTTGATGCCTTCGGCCGCTACGCAGTCGCTGACCACCTTTTTCAGGCGCTCGCGCTCGGCTTCGTCTTCAATCTTGAGGGAAATACCCACATGCGCGGTACGCGGCATGTACACCAGATAGCGCGAGGGGATCGACAGTTGCGTCGTCAGCCGCGCGCCTTTTGAACCGATCGGATCCTTGGTGACTTGCACCACCAGGCTCTGCCCTTCGTGCACCAGGGCGCTGATGCTTTCTACCGCCGGGCCTTCACGCAGGGAAATTTCCGAGGCGTGGATAAACGCGGCACGGTCCAGGCCGATGTCGACGAAAGCCGCCTGCATGCCCGGTAATACGCGCACCACCTTGCCTTTATAGATATTGCCGACAATACCGCGCTTCTGGGTGCGCTCGACGTGCACTTCCTGCAGAACACCGTTTTCTACCACCGCCACGCGCGATTCCATCGGCGTGATATTGATCAGAATCTCTTCACTCATGGCTGGGTCTCGTTCAGGCGTTTTCACAATAGTGACCGATCGCTTAAGGCTTGGCGCGCAAATAAAGGCGTTCAGCGCGCGGTAAGGTTTTGCCAACAGGGTATGCCGAATTGGCCGAGCAGTTGCGCGGTTTCGCACACCGGCAGGCCGACCACAGCGGAATAGCTGCCATTGAGCCCGGCGACAAACACCGAACCCAGTCCCTGGATAGCATAGCCGCCGGCCTTGTCCGCAGGTTCGCCACTGTGCCAGTAGGATGTAGCTTCCTGGACAGAAATAGCGCGAAAACGTACACGACTGCTTACACAACGCGTTTCGCAACGATGGCCGTCGGTGAGGGCAATGGCAGTGAGCACTTCATGTTCACGACCTGAAAGCGCCATCAGCATCGCCAAGGCATCGGCTTGGTCCACGGGCTTGCCAAGGATCTGGCCATCCACGATCACCGCCGTGTCCGCACCCAGCACACAGGCCTGCACACTTTGTTCAAGCGCAGCAAAACCCGCCTCGGCCTTGCCGCGCGCAAGGCGCTCGACGTAGGCAACGGCGGGTTCATTAGTAAGAGGGGTTTCATCAATGGCGGCGCTGACCACGGTGAAAGGCACACCGATCTGGGTCAACAGTTCACGCCGCCTCGGTGAGCCCGAGGCCAGGTAAAGCGAATTCATTGCAGACTCTCCCTGTAGAGTTTGATAACCAGGCAGAGCCTCGCAATCCATTCAATTGATTTTATAGCGACGACGTAACCCACGCAGGCCGAAACTGACCCAAGGCCACAGCAGCGCACTGACCAACGCTGGCAACACCAGCGCCAAGGTCGGTTGGCGGTTGCCGGTCAAGGCACTGAGCCACAGTTGCACCAACTGCGCCAGGCCGAAGATCACCAGGATCACCAGGCACTGTTGCCACATCGGGAACATGCGCAAACGCTGCTGCAACGACAGCACCAGGAAAGTAATCAGCGTGAGGATCAATGCGTTCTGACCCAGCAAAGTGCCATAGAGCACGTCTTCCGCCAAGCCCAGGCACATCGCCGTGACCATCCCGACTTTATGCGGCAGGGTCAGCGACCAGAACGCGAGCAACAACGCGAGCCAGAGCGGTCGCAGGATCTCCATGAATTGCGGCAGCGGCGAGACGCTGAGCAATAAGCCGATGGCGAAGGTCAGCCAGACGATCCAACCATTGCGTGAATGAGTACCGGCCATTATTCCTCCCTCTGCCGCGTGGTTGCCGGGGCAGCGGCCGCTGGTCGAGCGGCTGGTGTGGCGGCAGGCGTCGACGCAGGCGGTTTGGTTGCGGCGGGTTTCGCCGGGCGGGCGTTGTGGGTGGCAGGTTTAACGGGCGTCGCCACCGGTGCTGCCGGAGTTGCCACCGGTGCAGGCGGCCCAACAAATGCGGGCTTGGGCACCGTTGCGGGAACGATCGGCGTTATACCGTTCTGCTTGTCTTCCGCTTCCTGGGCCTGGGCGGCGTCGTTGGCGCGCTCTTCCGGAGTGCGATTGTCGCTGAATACCAGCAACAGATAGCGGCTGCGGTTCAAGGCAGCGGTTGGCACGGCACGCACGATAGCGAAAGGCTGGCCGGAATCGTGGATCACTTCCTTGACCGTCGCCACCGGGTAACCCGCCGGGAAGCGCTGACCCAAACCGGAGCTGACCAGCAGGTCGCCTTCCTTGATATCGGCGGTGTCGGCAACGTGACGCAACTCCAGACGCTCCGGGTTGCCGGTGCCGCTGGCAATCGCCCGCAGGCCGTTACGGTTGACCTGTACCGGAATGCTGTGGGTGGTGTCCGTCAGCAACAATACCCGTGAGGTGTAGGGCATAAGCTCCACCACCTGGCCCATCAGCCCACGGGCATCAAGCACCGGCTGGCCCAGCACGACACCGTCGCGCTCACCCTTGTTGATGATGATGCGGTGGGTAAAGGGATTTGGGTCCATGCCGATCAACTCGGCCACTTCGACCTTCTCGTTGACCAATGCCGAAGAATTGAGCAACTCGCGCAGCCGAACGTTCTGCTCGGTGAGGGCCGCGAGCTTTTGCATGCGCCCCTGCAACAGCAGGTTTTCAGTCTTGAGTTTTTCGTTCTCGGCGACCAGCTCGGTGCGGCTGCCGAATTGGCTGGCCACGCCCTGGTAGAGCCGTTGCGGCAGGTCAGTGATCCAGTAAGTCTGCATCAACACCAGCGACATCTGGCTGCGCACGGGCTTGAGCAGTGCAAAGCGGGCATCGACCACCATCAGCGCGACCGAAAGCACGACCAGCACCAATAAGCGCACGCCCAATGAGGGGCCTTTGGCGAAAAGCGGTTTAATAAGCCGCTCCTCCCAGGCAAATGTTCTCTTTATTCATACGGCATCAAACCGGCCTGGATGCAGATTGAAGAAGATAAACGCCAACAGGCAGCACTGCAAAGTGCTGCCTGCGGGCGAAGCATGGTGCAACCAACGATCTTATTCGCTGGAGAGCAGGTCCATGGTGTGTTTATCCATCATTTCCAGTGCACGACCACCGCCACGGGCAACGCAGGTCAGCGGGTCTTCGGCGACGATCACCGGCAGGCCGGTTTCCTGGGCCAGCAGCTTGTCGAGGTCGCGCAGCAAGGCGCCACCACCGGTCAGCACCAGGCCACGCTCGGCGATATCGGAAGCCAGTTCCGGCGGCGATTGCTCCAGGGCGCTTTTCACAGCCTGAACGATGGTGGCCAGGGACTCTTGCAGAGCTTCCAGCACTTCATTGGAGTTCAGGGTGAAGGCACGTGGAACGCCTTCGGCCAGGTTGCGACCACGAACGTCGACTTCGCGAACTTCGCCGCCCGGGTAAGCGGTGCCGATTTCCTGCTTGATGCGCTCAGCGGTAGATTCGCCGATCAGGCTGCCGTAGTTACGGCGTACATACGTGATGATCGCTTCGTCGAAACGGTCGCCGCCTACACGCACGGATTCGGCATACACCACACCGTTCAGGGAAATCAGGGCGATCTCGGTAGTACCACCACCGATATCCACCACCATCGAACCGCGCGCTTCCTCAACCGGCAGGCCGGCGCCGATTGCGGCAGCCATAGGCTCTTCGATCAGGAACACTTCACGGGCACCGGCACCAAGGGCCGATTCACGGATGGCACGACGCTCCACCTGGGTGGACTTGCACGGAACGCAGATCAGCACACGAGGGCTGGGCTGCAGAAAACTGTTTTCGTGAACTTTGTTGATGAAGTACTGCAGCATCTTTTCGCAGACGCTGAAGTCGGCGATCACGCCGTCTTTCATCGGACGAATGGCAGCAATATTGCCTGGTGTACGGCCGAGCATGCGCTTGGCCTCGGTGCCTACGGCAACGACACTTTTCTGATTACCATGGGTCCGAATGGCCACAACCGATGGCTCATTCAGAACGATACCGCGCTCGCGCACGTAAATAAGGGTGTTGGCAGTGCCCAGGTCAATGGAAAGATCGCTGGAAAACATGCCACGCAGTTTCTTGAACATGGGGAAAGGACCCTAGGCAACGCGTGGGTAAAAAAGTGCGGCAAACTCTAACAACGACAGGGATTTTGGGCAAGGCGCCAATGTGCTAAATTGGCCGACTTTCTGTGCACCAACCCCCACAATCGCGGCCTTATGACCGTAGAAATGCGGTAGTGTTCCGACAATCTAACACACGGATGCCCTCCGTTCTGTTTTCCACTGGAGAAACCCATGGCGCTTGAACGCTCCGACGTGGAAAAAATCGCGCATCTGGCCTCGCTTGGCCTTAATGACGCCGATCTTCCACAGACCACCGCAGCCCTGAACAGCATTCTCGGGCTGGTCGACCAAATGCAGGCCGTAAATACCGACGGCATCGAGCCCCTGGCTCACCCGCTGGAAGCCAGCCAGCGCCTGCGTGCAGACGTTGTGACCGAGCGAAATAATCGCGAGGCCTACCAGTCCATCGCGCCAGCGGTCGAAAACGGCCTGTACCTGGTTCCGAAAGTCATCGACTAAAGGGAAAGAGCCTTTCATGCATCACATGACTCTGGCCGAGATCGCCCGCGGTCTCGCCGACAAAAAGTTTTCTTCCGAAGAGCTGACCCAGACCCTGCTGGCGCGAATTGCCGCGCTGGACCCCAAGGTCAACAGCTTTATCAGCCTCACCGAGGAACTGGCCCTGAGCCAGGCCAAGGCCGCCGACGCACGTCGCGCCAACGGTGAAAACGGCGCACTGCTGGGCGCACCCATCGCCCACAAAGACCTGTTCTGCACCCAGGGCATTCGCACCAGCTGCGGCTCGAAGATGCTCGACAACTTCAAGGCACCCTACGATGCCACCGTAGTGTCCAAGCTGGCGGCCGCCGGGGCCGTGACCCTGGGCAAGACCAACATGGACGAATTCGCCATGGGTTCGGCCAACGAGTCGAGCTACTACGGTGCGGTAAAAAACCCGTGGAACCTGGAGCACGTGCCCGGCGGTTCCTCCGGCGGCTCGGCTGCTGCTGTTGCCGCGCGTTTCCTGCCGGCGGCCACGGCCACCGACACCGGCGGCTCGATCCGCCAGCCCGCCGCTTTCACCAACCTCACTGGTTTGAAGCCGACCTACGGTCGCGTTTCCCGTTGGGGCATGATTGCCTATGCCTCCAGCCTCGATCAGGGCGGCCCGCTGGCACGCACGGCTGAAGACTGCGCAATATTGTTACAAGGTATGGCCGGGTTCGATAAACAGGACTCCACCAGCATCGATGAGCCGGTGCCGGACTACAGCGCCAGCCTTAATACCTCGCTTAAAGGCCTGCGTATCGGCGTGCCGAAAGAGTATTTCAGCGCCGGTCTCGACCCGCGTATCGCCGAACTGGTGCACAACAGCATTAAAGAGCTGGAAAAGCTCGGTGCCGTGATCAAGGAAATCAGCCTGCCGAACAACCAGCACGCGATTCCTGCGTACTACGTGATCGCGCCGGCAGAAGCCTCCTCGAACCTGTCGCGTTTCGACGGCGTGCGCTTCGGCTACCGCTGCGAAAACCCGAAAGACCTTACCGACCTGTACAAACGCTCCCGTGGCGAAGGCTTCGGTGCCGAAGTACAACGCCGGATCATGGTCGGTGCCTACGCGCTTTCCGCCGGTTACTACGACGCGTACTACCTCAAGGCGCAAAAGATCCGTCGCCTGATCAAGAACGACTTCATGGCCGCCTTTGAAGAAGTCGACGTGATCCTCGGCCCGACCACGCCGAACCCGGCCTGGAAGATCGGCGCCAAGACCGGCGACCCGATCGCCGAGTACCTGGAAGACCTCTACACCATCACCGCCAACCTCGCGGGCTTGCCGGGCTTGTCCATGCCCGCAGGTTTCGTCGATGGCCTGCCGGTCGGCGTGCAATTGCTCGCCCCGTATTTCCAGGAAGGCCGCCTGCTCAATGTGGCGCACCAGTACCAGTTGAACACCGACTGGCACACTCGCACCCCTACCGGCTTCTGAGGAGAACACTATGCAATGGGAAGTTGTGATCGGGCTGGAGATTCATACCCAGCTCGCCACCCAATCGAAGATTTTCTCCGGTAGCGCCACCACGTTCGGCGCAGAACCCAACACCCAGGCCAGCCTGGTCGACCTGGGCATGCCCGGCGTACTGCCAGTGCTGAACGAGGAAGCGGTGCGCATGGCGGTGATGTTCGGCCTGGCGATTGACGCCGAGATCGGCCAGCACAACGTGTTCGCGCGCAAGAACTACTTCTACCCGGACCTGCCCAAGGGCTACCAGATCAGCCAGATGGAATTGCCGATCGTCGGCAAGGGCTACCTGGATATCCCGCTGGAAGACGGCACCATCAAGCGTGTCGGCGTGACCCGTGCGCACCTGGAAGAAGATGCCGGCAAGAGCCTGCATGAAGAATTCAACGGCGCCACCGGTATCGACCTGAACCGCGCCGGTACGCCGCTGCTGGAGATCGTTTCCGAGCCGGACATGCGCAGCGCCAAGGAAGCCGTGGCCTACGTCAAGACCATCCACGCGCTGGTGCGCTACTTGGGCATCTGCGACGGCAACATGGCCGAAGGTTCGCTGCGTTGCGACTGCAACGTGTCGGTGCGGCCAAAAGGCCAGGCCGAGTACGGCACACGCTGCGAGATCAAGAACGTCAACTCGTTCCGCTTCATCGAGAAGGCGATCAACACCGAAGTGCGTCGCCAGATCGAGCTGATCGAAGACGGCGGCAAGGTGATCCAGCAAACGCGCCTGTACGACCCGAACAAAGACGAAACCCGCGCCATGCGCAGCAAAGAGGAAGCCAACGACTACCGTTACTTCCCCGACCCGGACCTGTTGCCGGTGATCATTGAGGACTCGTTCCTTAATGACGTGCGTGCCACCCTGCCGGAACTGCCGCCGCAAAAACGCGAGCGTTTCCAGGAACAGTTCGGCCTGTCGGTCTACGATGCCAGCGTATTGGCCTCCAGCCGTGAGCAAGCCAACTACTTCGAAAAAGTCGTGAGCATTGCCGGCGACGCCAAGCTGGCGGCCAACTGGGTGATGGTTGAGCTGGGCAGCCTGTTGAACAAACAGGGCCTGGAGATCGACGAAGCCCCGGTGACCGCCGAGCAGTTGGGCGGCATGCTGCTGCGCATCAAAGACAACACTATCTCCGGCAAAATCGCCAAGACCGTGTTTGAAGCGATGGCCGCAGGCGAAGGCAGCGCCGACGACATCATCGAGAAGCGTGGCCTCAAGCAAGTCACCGACAGCGGCGCTATTTCGGCCGTGCTCGATGAGATGCTCGCCGCCAATGCCGAGCAAGTTGAACAATACCGTGCGGCAGACGAAGCCAAGCGCAGCAAGATGTTCGGCTTCTTTGTCGGCCAGGCGATGAAAGCCTCCAAAGGCAAAGCCAACCCGCAACAGGTGAACGAACTGCTCAAAAGCAAGCTCGAAGGCTGACACTTGATCGTTCCCACGCTCTGCGTGGGAACGCCTCACTGGACGCTCCGCGTCCGCTTTTGTGACGCGGAGCGTCACGGGCTGCATTCCCACGCAGAGCGTGGGAACGATCAATTGGGGGTTTGTTGAACATGAAGCGTCTACTCGGCCTCCTGGCCCTGTTCTCTCTGTTGGCCGGTTGCGCCAGCGGCCTCATCGACCCCAACGGCTACGACGAAACCGGCACCGCCTCCTATTACGGCGCCAAGCACCATGGCAATAGAACCGCCAGCGGTGAACCCTTCAACCAGAATGCCCTGACCGCCGCCCATCGGCGCCTGCCCTTCGGCACGCGGGTCAAGGTGACCAATCTCGACAACAACAGATCCGTCGTGCTGCGCATCAATGATCGCGGCCCGCACACCCGTGGCCGTCTGATCGATGTTTCCCGCAAAGCGGCTGAGCAACTCGGTATGCTGGGCAGCGGCACCGCACGGGTTCGCGTGCAAGCGCTGAGCAACTGACAGGAGCCTTGGCCATTTCCGTACTCACCGCCCTCTCGCCCTTCAGCCTGCTCGAACTGGTCAGCGGCCTGCTGCTGCTGATTCTCGGCGCCGAAATCCTGGTGCGCGCCGCCGTGCGCCTGGCGGCCAGCCTCAAGGTGCGGCCGCTGATCATCGGCTTGAGCATCGTTGCCTTCGGCAGCAGCGCGCCGCAAATGACCGTCAGCCTGCAAGCCACCCTGGCCGGCAATACCGATATCGCCGTGGGCAGCGTGATCGGCAGCAGCATATTCAACATCCTCGTCACCTTGGGCCTGTCTGCGCTGATCATCCCGCTGCGGGTGTCGCGACAACTGGTGCGCCTGGACATCCCGGTGATGATTTGCGCCGCGCTGCTGGTGTTTACCCTGTCGGCCAATGAAACGTTGACGCCCGTTGACGGGCTGGTACTGCTCGCAGCGCTGGTGGCCTACCTGGGTGTGCTGCATTACCAGACCCGCCATTCCCGGCGCCCGCGCACGCTGGACACCGTGGCCAGAGCGCCGTGGTTGAGCAGCGTGCTGCTGATGCTCGGCGGGCTGCTGATTCTGGTGCTGGCCGGGCATTTGCTGCTGGGCGCGGCGGTGGACGTGGCGAGCGACCTGGGCCTGTCGGAGCGCATCGTCGGCCTGACCTTGATCGGCGTCGGCACTTCGTTGCCGTGCCTGGCCACTTCGCTGATTGCCGCAGTGCGCGGCGAGCGCGAGATTGCCGTGGGCAATGTGATCGGCAGCAGCCTGTTCAACCTGCTCGGTGTGCTGGGGTTTACCGCGTTGGTAGCGCCGTCACCGCTGTCGGTATCGCCCAACGCCCTCGATTTCGATTTGCCGGTAATGCTCGGCGTGGTGGCGCTGTGCCTGCCGGTGTTCTACACCGGTTACCGAGTCACCCGCGCCGAAGGCCTGGTCTTTCTGAGCCTGTACCTGGTGTACGCATTGCATGTGGTCTCGTTCACGTTCGGCATGCCCTTGGCTACCCGTCTTGAAAAACTGATGTTGTATTACGTCCTGCCGGCGCTGGTGGCGTTTCTGGTACTCAGCACGCTGCGAGCCTGGCGCCGCCAACACAAGAGGGAAGCGCAATGACCGATCAGAGAAAGCCCGGGGTTGAGATGCGTCGCCAGGTGATGGGCGACGTGTTCGTCGATCGCGCCCTGGGCAACGCCACCGAGTTCACCCAGCCGCTGCAGGATTTTGTCAACGAACATGCCTGGGGCAGCGTGTGGAATCGCGAAGGCTTGCCCTTGAAGACTCGCAGCCTGATCACCCTGGCAGCCCTGACCGCACTCAAGTGCCCGCAAGAACTCAAGGGCCACGTGCGCGGCGCACTGAACAATGGCTGCACGGTGGAAGAGATTCGCGAAGCGCTGCTGCATTGCGCGGTGTACGCGGGTGTGCCGGCGGCGATTGATGCGTTTCGGGCGGCGCAGGAAGTGATTGAGGCGTATCAGGCAGACCAGTAGTGACTGTTAGATAGCCATCGCAGGCAAGCCAGCTCCCACATTTGAACTGTGAATACATTCAAAATGTGGGAGCTGGCTTGCCTGCGATTGGCCCTCAAGCACACCACAAACCTTAGATCCACCCACCCGCCTGCAACACAAAAATCCCGATATTGGTGGTCACCACCGCCATCAACGTGGTGATCACAATAATCGCCGCCGCCAACTCATGGTTGCCCTCAGCCGCCCTGGCCATGACAAAACTCGCCGCCGCCGTCGGCGCGCCGAAATACAGAAACAAAATCCCCAATTCCGGCCCACGAAAGCCCAGCAGCCACGCGCCCAACGTCGCGAATAGCGGCAGGCCGATCATCTTCACCAGGCTGGCACTCAAGGCCATGCTCCCGCTTTTGCGCAAGGCCGCCAATGACAAGGTGCCGCCGATGCAGATCAGCGCCAGCGGCAAGGTCATGTCCGCCAGATACTGCCCGGACGACTCCAGCCACCCCGGCAAGCCGATCTTGAAGATCGCGAACGGCGCGGCGACGATCACACTGATGATCAGCGGGTTGGCTATCACGCTTTTGAAAATGCTCCACGGGTCGGACTTGATCACCGGGCTGTACACCGCCAGCACAATGGTCGACAGCGTGTTGTAGAACAGGATCACCAGCGCCGCGAGAATCGCGCCAAGGGAGATGCCGTAGTCGCCGTACATGCTGGCCGCCAGCGCCAGGCCGATCACGCCGTTATTGCCGCGAAACGCGCCCTGGGCATAAATGCCACGGTCTTCACGCGGGCAGCGAAAGATCGCCCAGCCCCAGGCCACAGCAAAGCTCAGCAGCGTGGCAACGGCAAAGTAGATCAACAAACCGGGTTTGAGCGCCGAATGCAGGTCGGCGTGGAGGATGCCGAGAAACAGCAGCGCCGGCATGGTGACGTTGAACACCAGCGACGATGCAACGTGGATGAAGTTGTCGTTGATCCAGTTGATGCGCTTGAGCAGCACACCCAAAAACAGCATGGCAAACACCGGCGCGGTGATGGTCAGGGTGGTGAGGAAGATAGCCAGCATGCCGGGGAGAACCTTGGTGGGTGTCGTCAGGTGGCTAATGATAAGCCATGCAGCCCGGTTCGTCTGGGCAACCCCGAGCAAATGTGGGAGCTGGCTTGCCTGCGATGGCGCAGTGTCAGTCGATGCATTCGTTACTGATACACCGCCATCGCAGGCAAGCCAGCTACCACAGAGTCCGTGCTGGTCTCAGGTGATGGGCGCGGGGTTGAACAGGGTGATGTCGTTATGCAGCTTATGCCGCTCCGCCCACGTCTGTTTCTTGCCGCTGGCCACATCCAGGTAGAAGTGGAACAGCTCCCAGCCCAGCTCCTCGATGGTCGCACGCCCGGTGGCGATACGCCCGGCGTCGATATCGATCAAGTCCGGCCAGCGCTGCGCCAGTTCCGTGCGCGTTGAGACCTTCACCACCGGCGCCATCGCCAGCCCGTAAGGCGTGCCACGCCCGGTGGTGAACACATGCAGGTTCATCCCGGCCGCCAGTTGCAAGGTGCCACAGACAAAGTCGCTGGCCGGCGTGGCGCAAAAGATCAGGCCCTTGCCCTTGAACCGCTCACCCGGGCCAAGCACGCCATTGATCGCGCTGCTGCCGGATTTGACGATGGAGCCCAGGGACTTCTCGACAATGTTCGACAACCCGCCCTTCTTGTTACCCGGCGTGGTGTTGGCGCTGCGATCCGCCTCACCCTTGGCCAGGTAACGGTCGTACCAGTCCATTTCCCTGACAAGTTCCTGGGCAACTTCCTTGCTCTCGGCGCGCGACGTCAGCAGGTAGATGGCGTCGCGCACTTCGGTGACTTCGGAAAACATCACCGTCGCCCCGGCTCGCAACAGCAAATCCGAGGCATAACCCAACGCCGGGTTGGCGGTGATGCCGGAAAACGCATCACTGCCGCCGCATTGCATGCCCAGGATCAGCTCGGACGCCGGCACGGTTTCCCGGCGACGCTGGTCGAGTTTCTTCAAGCGGGTTTCGGCCAGTGCCATGATCTGCTCGATCATTTCGGTAAACCCGTGGCTGGAGTCCTGCAAGCGGTACAGCCAAGGCTCACTGAGGTCGACAGAACTGTCGTTGTCGTGCATCACCTGCCCGGCCTGCAGCTTTTCGCAGCCCAGGCTGATCACCAGCGCTTCGCCGCCCAGGTTCGGGTTGCGTGCCAGGTTGCGCACGGTGCGGATCGGGATGTAGGCATCGGTCGCGGTGATGGCCACGCCACAGCCGTAGCTGTGGGTCAGCGCCACCACGTCGTCAACGTGCGGGTACTTGGGCAGCAACTCGTCCTTGATGCGCTTGACCGCATGGTCCAGCACACCAGTGACGCATTGCACCGTGGTGGTGATGCCGAGGATATTGCGCGTGCCCACGGTGCCGTCAGCGTTGCGGTAGCCCTCAAACGTGAAGCCTTCCAACGGCGCCTGGGTTGCTGGCACCTCGGTCGACAGCGGCAAGCTGTCCAGCGGCGGCGCAGTCGGCATGCGCAATTGGTCTTCCTGCACCCAACTGCCACGCGGAATCGGCGCCAGCGCATAGCCGATGGTCTGGCCGTAGCGAATAATCTCACCGCCTTCGGGGATATCTTCCAGGGTCACCTTGTGGCTCTGTGGAATGAAATCCACGGTGACCAGGCCGTCCGGAAACTCGGTGCCAGCCGGCACGCCCTGGTCGTTCACCACGATCACCACATTGTCGCGCGCGTGCAAACGAATCGAGCGCGGCGAGTCGGCATGTTCAATCAACTGCATTACATCGCCCCTCAGGAGTGCGCTTGGGTAAGGTTAGTCAGTTCCGGCCCTTTGCTTGGCGGCTCTTTGAGCACCACGCGCTTGATCGGGCCGACGATCACCAAGTAGCTGAACACCGCCAACAGCGCGTTGGCGCCGACGAACACCAACGCCCACTTGAACGAGCCGGTGGTGGCGATGATGTAACCAATCACGATCGGCGTGCTGATGGACGCCAGGTTGCCAAACATATTGAACAAGCCGCCACTGAGCCCGGCGATTTGTTTCGGCGAGGTGTCGGACACCACCGCCCAACCCAGTGCGCCAACGCCTTTGCCGAAGAAGGCCAAAGCCATGAAGCCCACCACCATCCATTCAACGTCAACGTAGTTACACGCGATGATGCTGCTGGAGACCAACAAGCCGGCAATGATCGGCGCCTTGCGCGCGAACGTCAGCGAATGGCCTTTGCGCAGCAGGTAGTCGGAAATCACGCCGCCGAGTACGCCACCGATAAAGCCGCAGATGGCCGGCAAGGATGCAATGAACCCCGCCTTGAGAATGGTCATGCCACGCTCCTGCACCAGATACACCGGGAACCAGGTCAGGAAGAAATAGGTGATGCCATTGATGCAGTACTGGCCCAGGTACACGCCGAGCATCATGCGGTTGGTGAGCAGTTGGCGGATGTAATCCCACTTCGGCCCGTCGGTTTTCTGGCCTTTGGTCTTGTCCTGGTCCATGTCGACCATCGCACCGTTGGCCGCGATGTGGTTGAACTCGGCTTCGTTGATCATCGGATGCTGGCGCGGGCTGTGGATAAGTTTCAGCCAGATCAGCGAGAACAGGATGCCGATGCCGCCCATCACAATAAACACGTGCTGCCAGCCGAAGCTGTAGACGATCCAGCCCATCAGCGGTGCAAACAGTACCGTAGCGAAGTACTGCGCCGAGTTGAAAATCGCCGAAGCAGTGCCGCGTTCGGCCGTAGGAAACCACGCCGCCACAATACGGGCGTTTCCGGGAAACGAAGGCGCCTCAGCCAGGCCCACCAAAAAGCGCAGCATAAACAGCGCAACAATCGCGGTGGAAACCCCGAACTCACCCACATAGCCTTGCAGCACGGTGAACAACGACCAGGTGAAGATGCTCAGCGCGTAGATTTTTTTTGAACCGAACCGGTCCAGCAGCCAGCCACCGGGGATTTGCCCGGCCACGTAGGCCCAACCGAATGCAGAGAAGATATAACCGAGGGTGACCGCGTCGATGCCGAGGTCTTTTTGCAGGCTGGAGCCGGCGATGGCGATAGTGGCTCGGTCGGCGTAGTTGATCGTGGTCACCAGGAACAGCATGAGCAGGATCAAATAGCGGACGTGAGTCGGCTTGGTCGCTTGCATGAAGATGTACTCCCACTAATTATTTTTTTTGCGGGTAATGGTCTTGTTGTATGCGGGACCGGCTTTGTGTGGGAGCTGGCTTGCCTGCGATACAGGCACCGCGGTGTGTCAGGTACACCGCAGTGATGCTATCGCAGGCAAGCCAGCTCCCACACAAGCAGGGCTCGCAGGTATTACGAACCGATGTAGCTGGTTTTCACCACTGTGTAGAACTCTTGCGCATAGCGACCTTGCTCACGCGAACCATAGGACGAACCCTTTCGGCCACCGAACGGCACGTGATAATCCACGCCAGCGGTCGGCAGGTTGACCATCACCATCCCGGCCTGGGAGTGGCGCTTGAAGTGGTTGGCGTACTTGAGCGAGGTGGTGGCGATGCCCGCCGACAGGCCGAACTCGGTGTCATTGGCCATGGCCAGCGCCGCCTCGTAATCCGCAACACGCACCACATTGGCCACCGGGCCGAAGATCTCTTCACGGCTGATACGCATGGCGGCTTCGCTGTCGGCAAACAGCGTCGGCGCCAGGTAGTAGCCTTCGGTGTCACAGGTCACCAGGCCGCCACCGCTGACCAGCCGCGCGCCTTCGCTTTGGCCGATGTCGATGTACTTCATGTCCTGGTCCAACTGGGCCTGGGAGACCACCGGGCCAATGTCTGTGCCGCTTTTGAGCGCGTGGCCGACTTTGATCGACTTCATGCGCTCGGCCATGGCCGCGACGAACTGGTCGTGGATACCGGCGGTGACGATCAAGCGGCTGGAGGCGGTGCAACGCTGGCCGGTGGAGTAGAACGCGCTCTGTACCGACAGCTCGACGGCCTGTTTGAGGTCGGCGTCATCGAGGATGATCTGCGGGTTTTTACCGCCCATCTCCAACTGTACTTTGGCCTGGCGCGACACGCAGCTGACCGCGATCTGACGCCCGACGCCAACCGAACCGGTAAAACTGATGCCGTCGACTTTCGGGCTGTTGACCAACACATCGCCGACCACACGGCCGCTGCCCATCACCAGGTTGAACACACCGGCCGGGAAACCGGCGCGGGAGATGATTTCGGCCAAGGCCCAGGCGCAACCCGGCACCAGTTCTGCCGGTTTGATCACCACGCAGTTGCCGTAGGCCAGGGCCGGAGCGATTTTCCACGCAGGGATGGCAATCGGGAAGTTCCACGGCGTGATCAGGCCGACCACACCGAGGGCTTCGCGAGTGACTTCAACATTCACGCCTGGGCGTACCGATGGCACGTAATCGCCAGACAAGCGCAGGCATTCGCCCGCGAAGAATTTGAAGATGTTACCGGCGCGGGTCACTTCGCCGATGGCTTCGGGCAGGGTCTTGCCCTCTTCCCGAGCCAGCAAGGTGCCAAGTTCTTCGCGGCGGGCGAGAATTTCGCTGCCGACTTTATCCAGTGCATCGTGGCGTGCCTGGATGCCGGACGTCGACCAGGCCGGGAACGCGGCGCGGGCGGCATCGATGGCCGCGTTGACTTGGGCTACATCGGCCTTGGCGTATTCGCCAATGACATCGGACAACTCCGACGGATTGATGTTATTGCAGTAGTCGGCACCGGCCACCCACTCGCCATTGATGTAGTTTTCAAAACGTTTGGCTTGGGACACAAATCTTCTCCTGACGCAAAAGGCCGCTGATTACTCAGCGGCCTTGTTGATAAGTTACTGCGGACCTTGCTTGTCGATCAGCGCGGCCAGGGCTTCGTATTCTTCCGGCAGCAGGTCGGTCAGCGGCGTGCGCACCGGGCCTGCGTCGTAACCAGCAATTTTGGCGCCCGCCTTGACGATGCTCACCGCGTAACCGGCTTTACGGTTGCGGATATCGAGGTAAGGCAGGAAGAAGTTGTCGATGATTTTGGCAACAGTGGCGTGATCGTCCTGGGCAATCGCGTGGTAGAAGTCCATTGCGGTTTTCGGGATGAAGTTGAACACCGCCGAGGAGTACACCGGCACGCCCAGGGCCTTGTAGGCAGCGGCGTAAACCTCGGCAGTCGGCAGGCCGCCGAGGTAGCTGAAACGGTCGCCGAGACGGCGGCGGATCGACACCATCAGCTCGATATCACCCAGGCCATCTTTGTAGCCGATCAGGTTCGGGCAGCGCTCGGCCAGGCGTTCGAGCAAGGGTGCAGTCAGGCGGCAAACATTGCGGTTGTAGACCACTACGCCGATTTTGACCGACTTGCACACGGCCTCAACGTGGGCGGCGACGCCGTCCTGGCTGGCTTCGGTCAGGTAGTGCGGCAACAGCAGCAAGCCTTTGGCGCCAAGACGCTCGGCTTCCTGCGCATATTCGATGGCCTGACGGGTCGAACCGCCGACACCGGCGAGGATCGGCACGCTGGTGGCGCAGGTATCAACAGCGGTCTTCACCACTTGGGAATATTCGCTGGCGGCCAGGGAGAAAAACTCACCGGTGCCGCCGGCGGCGAACAAGGCGGTGGCGCCATAAGGGGCCAGCCATTCCAGACGCTTGATGTAGCCCGCCTGGTGGAAGTCACCCTGGGCATTGAAATCGGTTACCGGAAAAGACAGCAGACCGTGGGAGAGGATGGACTTCAGTTCTTGTGGATTCATTATTCGAACACCCTGGATGAAGACTTTCTGTCGAAAGGTTGTTGTTGGTTTTGATGATGTCGTACGTCATCGTACAACTATAAAATGATTCGTCAACTGCAATTCATCGGGCTTCATCCGCAGGCACGTGTTTAAACGCAGCTTCTTGACGTAGGAAATTATTCCTCTATGCTCTGAATGACTGTATGCATATACAGTTATTACGGAAGATTCCTACGACATAGCAAGGAGCTAACATGTCAGGTCTTGAACTCGCAGCACCCGAAAAAACACCGCCCACCCTACGTTTTGAAGGCGGTGAACACACTGCCATCGGCGATGACACGCTGCTGCGTTTCGTCAAGGACGCCCCGGCGATTCCTGCGCGGCAAGTCGAATTGCACCTGCCCAACGGTCTGGCGCTGACCTACGGCCAAGTGATTGCCCTGGGCGGTGACTTCTATGGCATTCCCGGCCAGGCCATCAGCGATGGCGCCTCCCCGGCCGACCGTGTGCAACGTTTTACCGCCGCTTTCAACTCACTGGCGGTGCTACCGGCCTCGCGTGAAGAAGCCGGGAAAATCCTCGCAGTCATGCAAAAGGAGATCAACGCGGTCAACCAGGCCATCCGCGACGGCAAACAACCCCATGAAGCCTATGACGCGCTGGGTGATACGTTGTCCGAAGAATGGAACCGCATTACCGGCGGCGGCAGTGCGGTTTCGGCGCTGATTCCACTGGGGCGTTACTTGAAGCTGGCAGCAGACAACGCCGACCACTTTGGCGAATGGGCGCTGTCGGCGTACCTGGCCGGCCATACGGCGGCACTGCAACAGGCGGTCATCGCGCACCAGACTGGCACCGACCAGGCGCTGGAACTGGCGTATGCAATGAACAGCTTTGCCGATCACTTTTTGACCGATCTGTTTTCTGCCGGCCACCTGCGCGTGCCGCGCAAGCAATTGGCGGCGGTGGTCACGCCAGGAGAGTTGGGCTCACTGATCAGCCGCTTCATGCACGACGAAGACAGCAAGTTCGGGCTCAAGGTACGCAATGCCAAGGGTGATCAATGGCACGCCTATGGGGACAAGCGCTACTTCGATGCGATCGACGCGGACAATCGGGCCATGGTTAAACGTGCAGTGCAGGCCTCGGCCGATGAGATCTTCGAGACCTTTATCAGCGGTGTCGCGCCCTCCCCGGCCAGCTTCAAGGCACCGCTGTATGTGCCGGACCTGAATGCTGCGCAGAACCCGGCGAACAACTTTTCGCCGCTGTTCAAGTTGGAGGGTGACAAAGTGCTGCGCCGCAAGGACGTGAATGACCTGAACGACAAGCACTGGACCAATGATTGGTGGGGCTGGAGCACTTACCTGCTGCTCAAGGACTACAAGCCCAACCAGCCGGCCTGACACTGATCGTACCAACCGACCTGCCACTGATCATTCCCACGCTCTGCGTGGGAATACATCCTGTGACGCTCTGCGTCACCTTGCACGGGGCTTGAGATACTCGCGCACATCGGGACGCGGAGCGTCCAGGGCGGCATTCCCACGCAGAGCGTGGGAACGATCAACTCCAGGCCAAGGAGATCAAAATGTGGGAGCTGGCTTGCCTGCGATAGCGGTGCGTGCACACAGTATCAGTTGCCTGACACTCAGCCATCGCAGGCAAGCCAGCTCCCACACTAGAACGGGTTTGGCGGTTAACCGCGCTGTGCTTGCGCCTCTTCATGGGCATGGCGCAGCCGCTCACGGCTGTTGGTCAAATGCAGGCGCATGGCCGCGCGGGCCGCGTCCGAATTCAGGCGGGTACGCGGAATGATTGTTCCCACGCTCTGCGTGGGAATACATCCTGTAACGCTCTGCGTCACCTTGCACGGGGCTTGAGATACTCGCGCACATCGGGACGCGGAGCGTCCAGGGCGGCATTCCCACGCAGAGCGTGGGAACGATCAACTCCAGGCCAAGGAGATCAAAATGTGGGAGCTGGCTTGCCTGCGATAGCGGTGCGTGCACACAGTATCAGTTGCCTGACACTCAGCCATCGCAGGCAAGCCAGCTCCCACACTAGAACGGGTTTGGCGGTTAACCGCGCTGTGCTTGCGCCTCTTCATGGGCATGGCGCAGCCGCTCACGGCTATTGGTCAAATGCAGGCGCATGGCCGCGCGGGCCGCGTCCGAATCCTGGCGGGCAATCGCCTCATAAATCTCTTCGTGTTCGCGGCTCAGGCGGCCCATGTAGTGCTGCTGGTCATCATGGGCCAGGCGCGCCGAATTCAGGCGGGTACGCGGAATGATGCTGGTGCCCAGGTGGGTCATGATGTCGGTGAAGTAGCGGTTGCCGGTGGACAGCGCAATTTCCAGATGGAACGCAAAATCTGACGCCACCGCATCCCCTGCGTGGGCCGCGCTTTCATTCAACGCATCAAGGGCTGCGCGCATGGCCGCCAATTGTTCGTCGCTGCGGCGCAACGCGGCAAGGCCAGCCGATTCCACTTCCAGGCTGATACGCAACTCAAGAATCGCCAGCACATCCCGCAGCGTCACCACCGTGGCCGGGTCGATCCGGAAACCGCTCGGGCTTGGCGTGTCCAACACAAAGGTGCCGATACCGTGGCGGGTTTCCACCTGCCCCGCCGCCTGCAAACGTGAGATAGCCTCACGCACCACCGTGCGGCTGACCCCATGGGCTTCCATGATGGCCGACTCGGTCGGCAACTTGTCGCCACGCTTGAGCTGGCCGTCGCGGATCTGCTCGGACAACACCGTGACCAATTCCTGGGCAAGGCTGCGGCGCTTGCGGGGAAGACGAGGGGCGATGTTGGCGTTTTCCATGACGAATGATCTTTCTCGGCGAACTTGAGTCCGCATCATAGCCCATGGCGGTTGTACGATCACCGTTCTGTCACGACTTTCATCCATATCCTTTGCGCAAAAAAATGCCCCGGCACAGGCCGAGGCATTTTTAGACTTCACCCAAGGGTGAACGCCGCTTACTTCACCACTTTCAGGCTTGGCCGACCGCTTGGACGCGGCGGCTCGGAGTCCGGTGGCGGTACATCATCACCGTCCTCGCCTTCGATCGTTTCGTCGTCCTCGAAAGGCGATTCCAGATCAAACACCATGCCCTGGCCATTTTCCCGGGCATAGATCCCGAGGATGGCACCAATCGGCACGAACAGCGTATGCGGCACGCCGCCAAAACGCCCTTCGAAGCTGACGGCTTCATTGTCCATGTGCAAGTGACGCACTGCACTCGGTGATACGTTCAGCACGATCTGCCCGTCACTGGCAAAACCCTGCGGCACGTCAACCTTGGGAAATTCAGAGTTGACCAGCATGTGCGGGGTGCAATCGTTGTCCACAATCCACTCATAGAGCGCGCGGACCAAATAGGGTCGACTGGAGTTCATCAGCGGCTCCTTAAGCCTTAGCGCATGTCGCGTTCGACACCAGACAGACTCGCCTGGAAAGCCTCACGCGCAAACTGGCGCTCCATGTAATCAAGCAACGGCTTGGCCGGCCGTGGCAGTTCAATGCCCAGGATCGGCAAGCGCCAGAGTATGGGTAATAGGCAGCAATCCACCAAGCTTTGTTCCTCACTGAGGAAAAAAGGCTTGTCGGCGAACAGCGGCGAAACGCCGGTCAGGCTCTCGCGCAATTCCTTGCGCGCTTGCACACGAACGGCTTCTTTACTGCGCGTATCCAGGATCACATCCACCAGCCCGCACCAGTCACGCTGGATCCGATGGATCAGCAGGCGGCTGTTGGCACGCGCCACCGGATACACCGGCAGCAAAGGCGGATGCGGGTAACGCTCATCCAGGTATTCCATCACCACGGTTGACTCCCACAACGCCAGGTCACGATCGACCAGGGTGGGCAAGCTGCCGTAAGGGTTCACTTCGATCAGTTTCGGCGGATGACGACCTGCCTCCACACTGATGATCTCGGCGCTGACACCCTTCTCTGCGAGCACGATGCGTACTCGGTGGGAATAGTGGTCGGCGGGGTCGGAGTAACAGGCCAACCGATTGGTCACGCCCATGGCGGTCCTCCTCGCTTGTTGAAATTATGGAAAGCTCAAAAACGAGCGCGCCCAGAGAGCATCCCTGTAGTGCCTGGTTCAACCAGACCGCTACGTATTCAGAGATGCCGCTGGGCGCGCAAGATTAACAGCAATTGCTTACGGTTGGATCAATGCACATCCTTCCAGTATTCGCGTTTAAGCAGATAAGCGAATACGAAGAAGAAGGCCAGGTACAGCAACACATACGTACCGATGCGCTGATGCTGCAATTTGACCGGGTTGGCCGAGTAGGCCAGGAAGGTCACCAGATTCTTGACCTTCTCGTCGAACTGCTCTTCGTTCAGCGTACCGGTCTTGGGCACGATGGTCAGTTGATCGCACGCTTCGTGTGTCAAAGGCGTGCCGGTCAACGGATCATATTGCTTCTTGCCGTCTTCAACGACCTGAACCTGCTTGCATCCTACCACTTGGCGACCCTGCAGGCCGACCAGAACGTTAGGCATACCGACGTTCGGGAAGACTTTGTTGTTCACGCCGTAAGGGCGCGCCGGGTCTTCGTAGAAGGATTTGAGGTAGCCATAGAGCCAATCGGTACCGCGCACGCGCGCCACCAGGGTCAGGTCGGGCGGCGCAGCGCCGAACCAGGTCTTGGCATCCGCAGGCTGCATGCCGATGTTCATGTGGTCGCCGATCTTGGCGCCGGTGAACACGGCGTGGCTGAGCATCACGTCATGGGGAATGCCCAGGTCATCGGCGACACGCTCGTAACGCTGGAACTTGGCGCTGTGGCAGCCCATGCAGTAGTTGGTGAACGTGCGCAGGCCATCTTGCATGGCGGCCTTGTCGGACACGTCGATATCGACTTTTTCCAGCTCCGCGCCGTGCTCGGCAGCGAAGGACAGTAGCGGCAGCGCCGCAAGGATCAAAGCAACGAATAACTTTTTCATCAGCCAGTCACCCTTTCCGGAACCGGTTTGGTCTTCTCGAGCCGGGTGTAGAACGGCATCAGAATGAAGTAAGCGAAGTACAGGAAGGTGCAGACCTGCGACAGCAGCGTGCGCTCAGGGGTCGGCGCCAATACGCCCAACACGCCCAGGATCACGAATGCAATGCAGAACACCCACAGCCAGATCTTGCTCAGCCAGCCTTTGTAGCGCATCGACTTGACCGGGCTGCGGTCGAGCCATGGCAGTACGAACAGCAGCGCAATCGACGCGCCCATGGCCATTACGCCCATGAGCTTGTCGGGGATCGCCCGCAAGATCGCGTAGAACGGCGTGAAGTACCAGACCGGTGCAATGTGCTCAGGCGTCTTGAAGGCGTTGGCCTGTTCGAAGTTAGGCTTCTCCAAGAAATAACCACCCATCTCCGGGAAAAAGAACACGATCGAGCAGAAGATGAACAGGAAGACCACCACACCGACAATGTCTTTGACGGTGTAATACGGATGGAACGGAACGCCATCCAGCGGAATGCCGTTTTCATCTTTATGCTTTTTGATGTCCACACCATCGGGGTTGTTCGAACCCACTTCGTGCAGCGCCAGGATGTGCAGCACCACCAGGCCCAGAATCACGATAGGCAATGCAACGACATGCAACGCAAAGAAGCGGTTCAGGGTGATGCCGGAGATCAGGTAGTCACCGCGAATCCACTGGGTCAGGTCGTTGCCGATCACCGGGATCGCACCAAACAGCGAGATGATCACCTGGGCGCCCCAGTACGACATCTGGCCCCACGGCAGCAGGTAACCCATGAAGGCCTCGGCCATCAGCGCCAGGTAGATCAGCATGCCGAAGACCCACACCAGTTCGCGTGGCTTCTGGTACGAGCCGTAGAGCAGGCCGCGGAACATGTGCATATACACGACGATGAAGAACGCCGATGCGCCGGTGGAGTGCAGCAGGCGCAGGATCGAGCCGTACTCGACGTCACGCATGATGTACTCGACGGAGGCGAACGCCTCTTCCGCCGACGGCGTGTAGCTCATCGTCAGCCACACACCGGTGACGATCTGGTTGACCAGCACCAGCAAGGCCAGCGAGCCGAAGAAGTAGAAGAAGTTGAAGTTTTTTGGCGCGTAATATTTGCTGAGATGGTCTTCCCACATTTTAGTGGCGGGGAAGCGCGCATCCACCCAATCCATGAACTTGCTCATCAGGCTTTCTCCCCCTCGTCGACGCCAATGACAATGACACTGTCAGTCTCGTAGTGATGTGGCGGCACTGGCAGGTTCAGTGGTGCGGGTTGTGACTTGTAGACGCGACCGGCGAGATCGTAATGGGAGCCGTGGCAAGGGCAGAAGTAGCCACCGACCCAATCCTTGCCAAGGTCGGCAGGAGCAACTTCCGGGCGGAAGGTAGGCGAGCAACCCAAGTGGGTGCAGATACCGATCAGCAGCAGGATCTCTGGCTTGATCGAACGGATTTCCTTATCGACGTAGGCGGGCTGGTCGGAGTTCTTCGAGTCGGGGTCAGACAGTTGACCTTCGATTTTCTTCAGATTCCCCAGGATCTCCTCAGTACGACGAACGATGAAGACCGGCTGACCGCGCCACTCAGCAATCATCTGCTGGCCTGGGTCGATCTTGCTGACATTCACCTTCACCGGTGCACCTGCGGCTTTCGCCTTGGCACTGGGAAACCATGACCCCACGAACGGGACCGCAGCCCCCACCGCTCCTGCAGCACCCACCACGGATGTGGCTGCTACCAAGAAGCGACGCCGGCCTGCATTCACGCCGTCATTGCTCATTCAGTCCTCTCCCATCAGCTTTTTGGCCTGTTAAATCAGGCGTCTACTAAGTGTTGAATCTTTACTTATAAAAATTTTGTCGGATGGTAATGAAAAGCCCCACGTATGACAAGGGAATTGCCCTGGGCTCAGCCTCCAGGCCTTGTAGTATAGGGCGTCTACGGATGTGGCAAGTTGTCACGGCGAAATTTATGCATAAATCGCAGGCAATAAAAAACGCCCAGCTCCGTGAGGAGTTGGGCGTTTTTGTGGAACGTAAAGCGAATTAACGCTTCGAGTACTGCGGACGCTTACGCGCTTTACGCAGACCGACTTTCTTACGTTCAACTTCACGAGCATCGCGAGTTACGAAGCCAGCTTTGCGCAGAGCGCCACGCAGGGTTTCGTCGTACTGCATCAGAGCGCGAGTGATACCGTGGCGGATTGCGCCAGCTTGACCACTTACACCGCCACCGATAACGGTGACGTAGATGTCGAACTTTTCAACAGTCTCGGTCAGTTCCAGCGGCTGACGAACTACCATGCGGGCAGTTTCGCGACCGAAGAAGTTTTCCAGAGTGCGGTTGTTGATCGAGATGTTACCAGTACCCGGACGCAGGAAAACGCGAGCGGTAGCGGTTTTGCGACGGCCAGTGCCGTAATTTTGAGTCGCCGACATAATGAACTATTCCGTTAAAACTTCAGTTCTTGGGGCTGCTGAGCAGCATGAGGGTGTACAGCGCCCGCATAGACTTTCAGCTTGCGAAACATATCGCGACCCAGTGGGCCCTTAGGCAGCATACCTTTGACCGCGATTTCGATCGGGGCTTCAGGCTTCTTGGAGATCAGGCCTTCGAAGTTCGAAGACTTGATACCGCCTGGGAAACCGGAGTGACGGTAGTACATTTTGTCTTGCGCTTTGTTGCCGGTAACACGTACCTGCTCGGCGTTGATGATGACAATGTAGTCACCGGTGTCAACGTGAGGGGTGTACTCAGGCTTGTGCTTGCCACGCAGACGGCTGGCGACTTCAGTGGCCAGACGACCCAGGGTCTGACCAGCGGCGTCGACGACAAACCAGTCGCGCTGAACTGTTTCCGGTTTTGCAGTAAAAGTTGTCATTCTTTAATAGCCTCAGGGGCCGCCCTGTAAATTAGACGGCGGATCTTACTGAATAGTGCGTACTTTGACAAGTCAAAGGCAGCCGGATACAGACGCTATCGGGGGCTCGGGTCGGCGCGTCCGTTCAACGGCAAGATTCTTCGGCAGGCGGCGCATCACTTCCACTGCAGAAAGAGGTGGGCAATTATGCAGATTGCGAAAAAAAATTCAACCTGCTTTTATGATTGTTTTCCCCGAAGGAGTACCCGATGGATTATCGACAGCTGGGCCGCACCGATCTGAACGTAAGCGCGATCGCCTTGGGCACCATGACTTGGGGTGAGCAGAACAGCGAGGCAGAGGCCTTCGCACAGATCGAACGGGCCAAGGCCGCAGGGATCAACTTCCTCGACACCGCAGAAATGTACCCGGTGCCGCCCAAGGCCGACACCTATGCCACCACCGAGCGTTATATCGGTAATTACTTCAAGAGCCGCGGCGACCGTGCCGACTGGATCCTCGCCAGCAAGATCGCCGGCCCCGGCAATACCATCGACTACATCCGCGACGGCCACCTGCGCCACAACCGCAAGCACATCGTCGACGCCCTGGATGCCAGCCTCAAGCGCCTGCAAACCGACTGGATCGACCTCTACCAGTTGCACTGGCCGGAGCGCAGCACCAACTTCTTTGGCCAATTGAGCTACAAGCACAAGGACGAAGACGACCTGACCCCGCTGGAAGAAACCCTCGAAGCGCTGGACGAGCAGGTAAAAGCCGGCAAGATCCGCCACATCGGCCTGTCCAACGAAACCCCGTGGGGCACCATGAAGTTCCTGGCCCTGGCCGAAGCCCGTGGCTGGGCCCGCGCCGTGTCGATCCAGAACCCCTACAACCTGCTCAACCGCAGCTTTGAAGTGGGTTTGGCGGAAGTGGCTATTCGCGAGCAATGCGGCTTGCTGGCCTATTCACCGCTGGCATTCGGCATGCTCAGCGGCAAATACGAAAATGGCGCACGCCCGGCCAAGGCGCGCCTCACCGAGTACAGCCGTTTCAGCCGCTACTTCAACCCGCAGTCGGAAGCCGCGTGCAGCCGTTATGTGGCCCTGGCGCGGGAACATGGCCTGGACCCGGCGCAGATGGCGCTGGCATTTGTGACGCAACAGCCGTTTGTGACCAGTAATATTATTGGGGCCACGAGCCTGGAGCAGCTGGACAGCAACATTGCCAGTGCTGATTTGAAGCTGTCCAAGGAAGTGCTGGAAGGGATTGAGGCGATTCAGAAGGATCATCCGAATCCAGCGCCTTGATTGAGCCGAAATGATCGTTCCCACGCTCTGCGTGGGAATGCCGCCCTGGACGCTCCGCGTCCGCGCTTGAAGGTATGACGCAGAGCGTCACCGGATGCATTCCCACGCAGAGCGTGGGAACGATCCGATGGGCGTCAAAGCGCCCGCGCAATAATCTCCTTCATGATCTCATTGGTCCCCGCATAAATGCGCTGCACCCGCGCATCTGCCCAAGCCCGCGCAATCGGGTATTCCCACATAAAGCCGTAGCCACCGTGCAACTGCACGCACTCGTCGAGCACCTTGCATTGCAGGTCCGTGGCCCAGTACTTGGCCATCGCGGCGGTGGGCACATCAAGCTTGCCTTCCAGGTGCAGCGCCATGCATTTGTCGACAAACACGCGGCCGATCTGAATCTCGGTGGCCATCTCCGCCAGTTTGAATCGAGTGTTCTGAAAGTCGGCAATCGCCTTGCCGAACGCCTTGCGCTCGCGGGTGTAGTCCAGGGTCCACTGCAGCGCAGCTTCGGCGGATGACAGCGCGCCAATCGCCACCGTCAGGCGCTCCTGAGGCAGTTCCTGCATCAGGTAGGCGAAGCCCATGCCCGCCTGGCCCAGCAGGTTTTCCTTGGGCACGCGTACATCCTCAAAGAACAGTTCCGAGGTGTCCTGGGCCTTCATGCCGACCTTCTCAAGGCGCTTGCCCTTGTCGAAGCCCGGCGTATCGGCTTCCACCAGAAACAGGCTGGTGCCCTTGGCGCCGGCCTTGGGGTCGGTCTTGGCCACGACAATGACCAGCTCGGCGAGGTAGCCGTTGGTGATGAAGGTTTTGGAGCCGTTGATCACATACTCGTCGCCGTCCAACACGGCGGTGGTCTTGACGCCCTGCAAGTCAGAGCCGGCGCCCGGTTCGGTCATCGCAATGGCCGTGACCATCTCGCCGGAGATCAATTTGGGCAGGTACTTTTGCTTCAGTGCCTCACTGCCGTAATGCAGGATGTACGGCGCGACGATGTCCGAATGCAGGGAAAAGCCAATGCCGGTAAGGCCCAGGCGGCTGATCTCTTCGATCACCACCGCGCTGTACAAAAAGTCCGCGCCCAGCCCGCCATATTCTTCCGGCAGATGGGAGCACAGCATCCCCGCCTCCCCCGCCTTGCTCCACAGGTTACGGTCGATGTAACCCTGCTTTTCCCACTCTCCATGGAACGGCGCAGCGTGTTTTTCGAGGAAGGTACGCACGCTCTCGCGGAAGAGTTCGTGCTCCGAGCTGAACAAGGTTCTGGGGATCATGGGTCACCTGCGTGGATTGTCGGACAAAGACCAGCCCACAGAGCCTATGCCGCGAAGGCGTCACAGGACACTGGACACATGCGACAAAAAATAAGACGATCCAGCCGTCTGGTGACCACTTTCCCCTATAAGAATAAATGAAATTATGTCTAACCAAATCTCCACGCCCTTGCGGCGCGTCAGCATTTTGGCCATTGATCGGGTATTCGCTTCCACCCTCATGCAAGCCAAGGATTTCTTCCACCTCGCCAGCCTGCGTTACGGCAAGCAGCAAGGCCTGGGCCTGACCCCGGCATTTGAAACGCGCCTGGTCAGCCCCGACGGGCAATCGGTACGTAGCTTCAGCGATGTGATCATGCCGGTGGACGGCGGCCTGGAAAACGCCGACATCATCGTGTTGCCGGCCTTCTGGGACGACTTCGACGCGCTGTGCACCCGTTACCCGCAAGTACTGCCCTGGCTGCGCGAGCAACATGCACGTGGCGCGGTGTTGTGCGGTGAAGCCACCGGGGTGTTCTGGCTCGCCGAAGCCGGGT
Organism: Pseudomonas sp. PA-6-3C; assembly: GCF_021605825.1. Lineage (NCBI taxonomy): Bacteria > Pseudomonadati > Pseudomonadota > Gammaproteobacteria > Pseudomonadales > Pseudomonadaceae > Pseudomonas > Pseudomonas sp. PA-6-3C. The sequence continues at coordinate 183,161 of NZ_WKDV01000001.1, read as the reverse complement.
TGCTCGATGGCAAGGAGGCGACCACTTACTGGCGCTTCTTCAACGCCTTCAGCGAGCGTTTCCCCAAGGTACAGCTCAACCAGGACAAGCACCTCACCGACGCCGACAACCTGTACTGCGCCGGCGGCACTACCTCAGCGTGCGACCTTTACATCTACCTGATCGAACGCTTCTGCGGCGCCAACATTGCCCAGGCCGTGGCCCGCGACATTCTTTACGAAGTGCAGCGCAGCTACGCGCCAGGGCGCATCGGTTTTGGCGGGCAGAAGCTGCACCAGGACGTGATCATCCTGCAGATCCAGCACTGGCTCGAAGAGCACTTTGCCGACAAGTTCCGCTTCGAAGACGTCGCCCGGGAACACGGCATGAGCATCCGCAACTTCATGCGCCGCTTCCAGACGGCCACGGGTGACAAGCCGCTGCATTACCTGCAAAGGCTGCGCATCGAGACGGCCAAAGGCCTGCTTTCAGGCAGCCGCAAGAGCATCAAGACCATCAGCTACGAGGTGGGTTACGACGATGCGAGCTTCTTCGCGCGGCTGTTCAGGCAGCACACCGAGCTGTCGCCGAACCAGTATCGCCAGCAGTTCCAGCAAGCCGCCTGACCCAAAGTAAACACAAACCCATGTGGGAGCTGGCTTGCCTGCGATAGCGGTGTATCAGTGAGTACATTTGTTCCTGACCCACCGCCATCGCGGGCAAGCCCGGCTCCCACATTTGATCTCCATTGTTATGGAGAACACCCATAAAAAAGGCCTGCATCACTGCAGGCCGCGTAAGCCAAGGTAACCACAAACCCATGTGGGAGCTGGCTTGCCTGCGATGGCGGTGGATCAGTGAGTACATTTGTTCCTGACCCACCGCCATCGCGGGCAAGCCCGGCTCCCACATTTGATCTCCATTGTTATGGAGAACACCCATAAAAAAGGCCTGCATCACTGCAGACCGCGTAAGCCAAGGTAACCACAAACCCATGTGGGAGCGGGCTTGCCTGCGATGGCGGTGGATCAGTGAGTACATTTGTTCCTGAACCACCGCCATCGCGGGCAAGCCCGGCTCCCACATTTGATCTCCATTGTTATGGAGAACACCCATAAAAAAGGCCTGCATCACTGCAGACCGCGTAAGCCAAGGTAACCACAAACCCATGTGGGAGCTGGCTTGCCTGCGATAGCGGTGGATCAGTGAGTACATTTGTTCCTGAACCACCGCCATCGCGGGCAAGCCCGGCTCACACAGGTGATCTCCATTGTTATGGAGAACACCCATAAAAAAGGCCTGCATCACTGCAGGCCTTGGTCATTTCATGCACATCGCTTACGGCTTGTGCCCACGCGACAGGAACTCGTGGGATTGCATTTCCAGCAAGCGGCTCAGGGTGCGCTGGAATTCGAAGTTCAAGCGACCGCCCGTGTAGAGGTCCTTGAGCTCGACTTCGGCCGAGATGATCAGCTTGACGTTACGGTCGTAGAATTCGTCGACCATGTTGATGAACCGGCGCGCAATGTCGTCCGTGGTGACGCTCATTTGCTCCACACCGCTCAAGATCACCGCGTGGAAGATCTTGCCCAGCTCGATGTAGTCGTTCTGGCTACGCGGGCCGTCGCAGAGCTGGCGGAACTCGAACCAGGCCACGTCATCGCAGGTACGCAGGGCGATGATTTCGCGGTTCTCGATCATCAGCTTGTCGTTTTCCACCGCCTGGGTGCATTCCGGCGTCAGCGCGCGGAAGCTCTTTTTCAGGCTTTCATGCGCCGCTTCGTTCAGCGGGAAGTGGAACAGCTCGGCCTGCTCAAGGTGACGCAAACGATAGTCGACGCCGCTGTCGACGTTGACGATTTCGGTGTTCTGCTTGATCAGCGCGATGGCCGGCAGGAAACGTGCGCGTTGCAGGCCGTCCTTGTACAAGCCATCGGGAACGATGTTCGAGGTGGCGACCAGGGTCACGCCGTTCTTGAACAGCTCTTCCATCAAGGTACCGAGGATCATGGCATCGGTAATGTCGGAGACGAAGAACTCATCGAAGCAGATCACCCTTGCCTCTTCGGAGAAGCGCTTGGCGATGATGGTCAGCGGGTTTTTCTCGCCCGGCAGGGTCTTCATCTCTTCGTGCACACGCTTCATGAAGCGGTGGAAGTGCGTACGGACCTTTTCCTTGAACGGCAGCGCTTCGAAGAAGGTGTCGACCAGATAAGTCTTGCCGCGGCCCACGCCACCCCAGAAATACAGGCCTTTGACCGGCGTGTGGTCTTTCTTGCCAAACAGCTTGCTGAACATCCCTGGCTTGTTGTGCGAGGCCGCGACCAGGTCGTCGTACAGGCGCTGCAAATGACGCACCGCATTTTCCTGGGCCGCGTCATGGAAGAATTCAGGGCGTTTCAGATCAGCTTGATATCGTTCTAGGGGCGTCATAATTTCGTTAGCAAGGCAACAAAAACGGGCCGTCACTGTAACGACGGCCCTGGATAATGGCAATCAACCCTTGGTCGGGTTAATCCTCGATGGGGGTCAACGCAACGCGCAAGGCGGCGATGGCAGCATCACGCGACGTTTCGTCGGCAAATTCAGCGCTGTCGGCCACGGCAGCACCGTCCAGCCATACGCTGAAGCCTGTGGCCTCAGTGCGTACGTCCAGCGCGTCGCCGCTTTGCAGTTGCTTGGTCACTGCGCCCGCCGCTTTGCCGTCGGCAAAGTTGCGCGACAACAGCAATTGCTCGCCATCGGCCGACAGCAGGCGGAAGCGGAAGCTGCCGTCGTCTTCACGGAAGCTCACGAAGCGCGCAGCCTTCGCGGCTTTCTTCTTGGCCGCCACCGGCGCGGCGGCCTGGTTGACGAACGAGCGCAGGCCCACGGCTTCACGCAGCTCGGCAAGGAACGGCGCGGCCACGGCGCGGGCTTTCTTGGCGCCGATCAGCAGCAGGTCTTCCATGTCCGAGGGGCGCGACATCAACTGGTGGTAACGCTCACGCGGCTCGCTCAGTTGGCTGTCGAGCAGTTGGAACAGGCGGCTCTTCGCCTCGCCCCAGCCCAGGCCTTGCAGCAGATCGGCGCGGAACTCTTGTTCCTGAGCCTTGCTGGCAAACGCCTGGAACAAGGTGAACAGATGCGAATTGTCCGGGTCCTTGGCTTCGCCGGGCGCACGCGAGTCGGTGACGATCCGCGAGATCGCGTCTTTCATGTCCTTGGCGCTGGTGAACAACGGGATGGTGTTGTCGTAGCTCTTGGACATCTTGCGGCCATCGAGGCCCGGCAAAGTGGCGACGCTTTCTTCGATCAACGCCTCAGGCATGGTGAAGAATTCTTTACCGTTGCCGAACAGGTGGTTGAAGCGCTGTCCGATGTCGCGGGCCATTTCCACGTGCTGGATCTGGTCACGGCCGACCGGCACCTTGTGCGCGTTGAACATCAGGATGTCCGCCGCCATCAGCACCGGGTAGCTGTACAGGCCCATGCTGATGCCCGCGTCCGGGTCTTCGCCGGCTTCAACGTTCTTGTCCACCGAGGCCTTGTAGGCATGGGCGCGGTTGAGCAGGCCCTTGGCGGCAACACAGGTCAGCAGCCAGGTCAGTTCAGGGATTTCCGGGATGTCGGACTGGCGATAGAAGGTCACCCGGTTCACATCCAGGCCACCGGCGAGCCAGGTCGCGGCGATTTCCATGCGCGAGCGCTGGATGCGCTGCGGGTCATCGCACTTGATCAGGGCGTGGTAGTCGGCCAGGAAGTAAAAGGAATCGGCATTCGCGTCCTGGCTGGCGAGGATCGCAGGGCGGATCGCACCGGCGTAGTTGCCCAGGTGCGGCGTGCCGGTGGTGGTGATGCCGGTGAGGATACGGGTACGAGTCGTCATGGGTAATCGCTTATCAGACTGCTATCAATTCGAGAGGCGCGGCAGCACCAGATCCTTGAGATCGGTGAGCTTGCCATGAAAAAAGTGTCCGCATTCTGCCACTTTCAGCAGCTCATGGGGGCGTTTCAGGGCGGCGGACCAGTCGTACACGGTCTGTGGGTCGACCACTTCGTCGGTTTCCGGCTGGATCAGGGTTAACGGGCAGCCTTGGGGCAGCACGTCGCTATCGCGCAGGCGCATCACCGCAGCGGCAACCATGAACAGGTGCGCAAGCTTTTCGCCCTTGGCTTCCAGGCGGCCGCCGAGACTGGCTGCAACATAACCGCCGAACGAAAACCCGAGCAGGGTGATCGGCAGCTCGGGGTGCTTTTCCCGCAGCCAGGTGGCCGCCGCTTCGGCATCGTCCACTTCACCGGTGGCCATGTCGTGAGTACCGGCGCTCGCGCCGACGCCACGGTAATTGAAACGTAAAGTAATCAAACCAGCATCGCGGGCAGTGCGTTGCAGGGTCGAAACGACTTTATTGAGCATGGTCCCGCCTTGCACCGGGTTAGGGTGGCAGATCAGCGCCAGGCCACGTGGCTCGGGGTGATCCAGGTACAAGGCTTCCAATTGGCCCACCGGGCCAGCGATCAAAACGGGGGTTTCACGCATGAGCAAGGAATGAACTCCGTGACCTCTCAAAGGGTCGACTCGTCTAGCTAAAAGTCTGTGCATGGCATCATTGCGAGCTTAATCGCGGTATACAGCGCAGGTTTGAGCCGTTAACGTAAAGCAAAGCCGTTTATAGAGGAAGGACTCGTGGAACACTCGCTCTTAGTTTGGTTGTTGCCGACTCTTGCCCTGGTTGCCGGTGTCGCCATTGGATTCCTGGTTGCCCGCCTGCTGCCGAATGCCGCGCCTAACCGCACGCAGCGTCAGCTGGATGACATTCAGGAACGTTTTGACAGTTATCAGAACGAGGTTGTTACCCACTTCAACAGCACCGCGACCCTGGTCAAGAAGCTCACCCAGAGCTACCAGGAAGTACAGGATCATCTCGCCGATGGCGCCAACCGCCTCGCCCTCGACGACATCACCCGCCAGCGCCTGCTGGCCGCGTTGCATTCCGATGCACCGCAAGCCCCACGGGAGCGCCTGACGCCACCGCGGGAAAACCAGGAGCCGCCACGGGACTACGCGCCAAAAACGCCGAACGCCCCAGGCATGCTGGATGAGCATTACGGTTTGAAGAAGTAAGTTTTTTCAAACACTAAAAAGCCCGGCTGATCGATGATCAGCCGGGCTTTTTTGTGGGCCTCAATCAAGCAGGCGACACCGGTCAACTGTGGGAGCTGGCTTGCCTGCGATAGCGGTGTATCAGCAAAGCTTCCATTGCCTGACACACCGCCATCGCGGGCAAGCCCGACTCCCACATTGACCGCGTAAGACCTTAAGCCGGTTGTTGCTCCTGCAACAGCCCACCCTCAATCCGCACATGCCGCCCATGAAAACGCTTGAGGCTGCTGCGATGGCCGACACTGACGATGCTCAGGCCCGGCAGTTCATCGATCAGCGCTTGATACAGGTTCGCTTCATCCTCTTCATCCATCGCCGAGGTGGCTTCGTCCATGTACAGCCACTGCGGCGCGAACAATAAGGCACGCGCAAAGGCCAGACGTTGCTGCTCACCGGGCGAGAGCATGCGTTGCCAATGGTTGGCCTCATCCAGACGGCTGACCAGATGCGGCAAGCGGCAAGTTTCCAGGACCTGTGCATAACGTTCGGCCGGGTAGGTGCTGTCGTCTTGTGGATAACTCAACACGGCCTTCAGGCTGCCAATCGGCAAGTAAGGCTTTTGCGGCAGGAACAGATAACGCGCCGCCGGCAGGCAAATGCTGCCGTGGCCCGCCGGCCACAAGTCACCCATGGCGCGCAGCAATGTACTTTTACCGCTACCGGAACGCCCACTGAGCATCACGCGCTGGCCAGGCTCTACCGTCATGTCGGCATCGGTGAGCAGGTGGCGGCCGTCGGCCAGGTCCATGCCCAGGTCTTTGACCACCAGTTGCTCGCCTTGCGGGCGCACATCGATGGCCGGAGCACGTTGTTCGTTGCGGCTCATGGCCTCATGAAAACTCAGCAGACGGTCACTGCTGGCACGCCAGCTGGCGAGGTCGGAGTAAGCGGTGATAAACCAGCTGAAGTTGCCCTGCACATTGCCGAACGCCGAGTTGATTTGCATCAGCTCGCCCAGTTCGATCTTGCCGGCGAAATAGCGCGGTGCCGCCACGATAAATGCAAAGACAACCGCGATCTGCTCATAGCCTGCGGTGAAGAATGTCAGGCGCTTGGACACCTTCATGATGTCCCAATAGTTGTGCCAGACCTTGCCGAACCGCGCACTCAAACGTTGATTCTCGTTTGACTCGCCATTGTACAAAGCAATGCTTTCGGCATTTTCCCGCACGCGCACCATGGAGAAACGCAAGTCTGCTTCGAACCGTTGCTGCTGGTTGCTAAGGCCGATCAAACGACGGCCGATCAGGTGCGTCAGCCAACTGCCGACGGCGGCATACAGCAATGCGCACCAGAACATGTAGCCGGGGATGGTGATACCGAACACTTCGATGCTGCCCGACACGCCCCACAAGATAATCGAGAACGACACCAGACTGACCACATTGCGCAGCAGGCCCAAACCCAGAGCTAATGTGTTCAAGGTAAAGCTATTGAGGTCTTCGGAAATCCGCTGGTCCGGGTTATCGGTGTAGCCGCCCTGCTCCAACTGGTAGTAGTTCTTGTTGTTAAGCCAGCGTGCAAAGTGCTTTTCGGTGAGCCACGCGCGCCAGCGAATGGTCAACATCTGGGTCAGATAGAGGCGGTAGACCGCGCCGAGAATAGCCACTGCAGCGATGCCGCAGAAATAGATGATCTGTTGCCAGAAGGCCGCAGTGTCCTTTTTTTCCAGGGCGTTGTAGAAATCCTTGTACCAGTGGTTAAGCCACACGGAAATCGCCACGCTGAACAGCGTCAGACCAATCACCACAGCCAGCAACAACCAGGCCTTGCCCTTCTCTTCACTACGCCAATACGGTGTGATCATCGCCCAGGTTCGGCGCAAGAATTGCCCACGCACCGCGTCGTTGACCGCGGAATACTCAGCGTTCTGATTCATCGTTCAGGCTCTGTAAGAAAATGTGACAGGCGTTTGAACCGATCATAGACGATCGGTTCAGCGCGCTGTGCAGCCTGAAGCAGATTGTTCAGACTTTGTTCAGCGCCGTACAGGACGCTTCTGCAGCTTGCGTTGCAGGGTGCGACGGTGCATGCCCAGGGCACGGGCAGTGGCGGAGATATTGCCTTCGTGTTCGGTGAGCACGCGCTGGATGTGTTCCCACTGCAGGCGGTCCACCGACATCGGGTTTTCCGGCACCAGGGTATCGAGGTCGGCGTGCTCTGAGAGCAACGCAGCCAGCACGTCGTCGGCATCCGCCGGCTTGCACAGGTAGTTGCAGGCGCCGCGCTTGATGGCCTCAACGGCGGTGGCGATGCTGGAGTAGCCGGTGAGGATCACCACGCGCATTTCCGGGTCGAGCTCCAGCAGCTTGGGCAGCAGCACCAGGCCGGAGTCGCCGTCCATTTTCAGGTCGAGCGCGGCGTAGTCCGGCAGGTCGGCCTGGGCGATGGTCAGGCCTTCTTCAGCCGAACCTGCGGTGCTCACGCGAAAGCCACGACGGCTCATGGCGCGCGCCATCACGCGGGTAAAGGTGGCGTCGTCATCTACCAGCAACAGGTGCGGCAGTTCTTCGCCTTCGACTTGGATCTCGTCACTCATCGATATCTCCTCGTGCGACACGGGGCAGGCGCAGCTCGGTGAGCGTGCCACCTTCCTCATGACTATAGAGCTTCACTGAGCCGCCCGCGCGGGTCACGCTGGCCTTGCTCAAAAACAGGCCGAGGCCGAAGCCTTTGCCCTTGGTGGTAAAGAAGGGTTTGCCGATCTGTTCGGCAATGGCCAGCGGCACGCCCGCGCCGTGGTCACGAATGCTGATGGTGACGTTTTCCGCGTCCCAGTCCAGCTGCACGCCCAAGCCTTCGGGGCAAGCGTCGGCGGCGTTGTTCAGCAGGTTGAGCAAGGCCTGGGTCAGGTCCGGCGGCGGCGCCATGCGCGGCACACTGCCCTGCCCTAATAGATGAAAACGGTAACTGGCTTCGGGGCGCATCAGGTGCCAGCGATTCAGGGCTTCGTCGAGCCACTGGGTCACGTCCTGCATCTCCACCGCCAGGCGGCGATTGGCTTCGGCGGCGCGCACCAGTTGTTGCAAGGTCTGCTTGCATTGCTTGACCTGTTCGCGCAGCACGCCGAGATCTTCTTGCAACACCGGGTCGTGATGGTCCTGGGTCATTTCGTTAAGCAGCACGCTCATGGTCGCCAGTGGTGTGCCCAACTCGTGGGCGGCACCCGCGGCCTGGGTGGCGACGGCCAGCAATTGCTGGTCGCGCAGGCCTTCTTCGCGGCGAATGGCGCGCAGCTCTTCCTGACGGCGCAGTTCTTCGGCCATGCGTGCAGCGAAGAACGTGATCACTGCAGCAGACAGCGCGAAGCTCAGCCACATCCCGTAGATCTGCAGGTTTTCGCGGGCGATGGGAAAGGTTTGCAACGGATAGAACTGCGCCAGCAGCAAGGTATAGAGCGTCAGCGCAATACCCGACAGCACTACCGAATAGCGCCATGGCAAGGTCACGGCGGCGATGGTCAGTGGCACCAGGTAGTAAGAAACAAACGGGTTGGTGGAACCACCAGAGAAATAAAGCAACACACTGTGGATAAACAGATCGCAGGCCAACTGGAGTGCGTATTCCAACTCGGTCACAGGCCACGTGGTACGCAGGCGGATGGCCGTGAACGCGCACAGCACAGTGGAAAACGCCAGGGTCACACCCAGTTGCAGCCACGGCAGCGGCAGCAGGTCGAACCAATAGGCAAGCCCGACGGAGCCGGCCTGTGCGGCCAGTACCAGGGTGCGGATGAACGTCAGGCGCCAGAGGTTCTGGCGTGTGGCGGAAGTCAGTTTTACGGCGGCGAGCATGAGCTCTCCCGGTGAGCGCTGCAGGCGGATCGGCACGAGTATAAACGAAGCAGACCCGCTGGCACGGCGCGTGTGGCTCTTTGACGCAGGCCGGCCAAACGACCGTTCGTCGGCGCCATCACAACTTGTAGCGAATGTGTAAACCCGAAGAACCCGATACCACCGTCTACAGTCATACCCGATACGAACACCTTAAGGAGCTTCCATGTCTCGTTTCACTCGCAGTGCAGCTGTTATCACCCTGGGCGTCGCCACCCTTGCCAGCCTCCCCGCTTTGGCAGCCGAAGGGCTGAACTACAACCAGATTTCCCTGCGCGCCGAGGTCAGCCAGGAGGTTGCCCGCGACAAGATGATCGTCACGCTGTACACCGAATCGCAAAATGCCGACCCGGCCAAGCTTGCTGCCGAAATCACCAACACCATGAACAAGGCGTTGGGCCAGGCACGTGAAGTCAAAGCCGTAACCCTGCGCCAAGGCAGCCGCAACAGCTACCCGATCTACGACAGCAAGAACCAGAAGATCACCGGTTGGCGCGAACGCGCCGAACTGCGTCTGGAAAGCGCCGACTTCCCGGCACTGTCCAAACTCACTGGCGAGCTGTTGAACACCCTGAAAATGGAAAACATGGACTTCGCCATCGCCGACACCACGCGCAAGGCCAGCGAAGATGCGTTGCTCAAGGATGCGGTCGCCGCGTTCAAGGCCCGTGCCCAGCTCGCAACTGACGCGTTGGGTGGCAAGGGCTACAAGATCGTCAACCTGAACTTCAACACCAATGGTTACCCGATGCCTTACGCCCGCAATGGCGGGATGATGATGAAGGCGGCCATGGCGGATTCGGCGCCAACGCCAGAAGTAGAAGCCGGCACCAGCCAGGTCAACATGAGCGCTGATGGGGTGATTGAGGTCTTGCACTAAACCCTTTGCGATATTAGAAACGGCGCAGCCTGACAGGCTGCGCTTTTTTTTGACCGCGCTTATGTCGCCCAACAGCCCCACACCGACATCGCAAAATCACAACTCACATCGCCGCGCTCGAACGCCATACAGCAACATTTCATTAACGACGACCGTAAAATTTCAAGTGGAAAGCTTTCCCACTCAAACTGCCATGCAACAGTTGACAGTACCTTCATGTAAAACTTTTCTTCTGCACAGTCGGAATAAGTTTAAGCATCAACTTTACGTGCTCAACCAGGGTGTAAAGTGGAACTCGACGCGTCCAGCCCCCCACTGAGTGATCATCACTGCTGCCTTAACTTAACAAGCAACGTGTTTATTCGACGTTCTCTGTGCGATGCCTGCTATTGCACCGCAGCGTAAACTTGCGGCCGCCTGCTGCCCAGTGAGGATCGACAGTTAAGTTCACAACCCACTCAGTAAATCGAGCCGACCATGCAAACAATGGCACCCTCTTCGCTGCACGCTTGCGCTACACCAACTACTCCCTTGGATTCAAACTATCCAGAACAAGCACACATGGGCAATCGCGTCACTCGCGATCTATCCCCTCCGGATAGAAATTCAAGAGGTTTACCGAGGGGCCAGCCGTTTTATCGCGGTGGGTTTCATGGACACTCGCCCTTCGACGATCTTAAACCGGGTAATATCCCGGGAGTCATTTATGGATGGAGCGTCACTCCACCCGCGGCGAACGCCTCCCTGCAAGAACGGGAGGCACGTATGGGTGACTATGCGGATCGCGTAAGGTGGAAGTTAAAGCTTGTGGAACACGGTAGCGAAGGCGAAAGGAATATTAAATTCCAAGATGCCCGTCAATACATGGAACCCGCAGGTTACTTCAGTGGCGGTTTGCTGGCAGCCGGGTATGACCCGCATGAAACAATCACGGTGACGTTCACCGCTTACACCAAGGAGCTTAATGGTGCTTCTCACCTGACCAGCAAAGACGAGCGCACCTACTTTGCATGGGAGATTGCAGCCGGAGCCCTTAAGCACGATAGGCCCGCGGGAGGCGGCGTGATTAATGCCCAAAGCATGCAAATCAGGCCAGAAGACCGAAATAAAATTAACGACTTGGAGTCGATGGGCGCCAAGCTTCAGCATCATTGGAAAAACGAGATAATCAAGCCCATGGCGGATCATTCGGGCGCACTGGCGAAGCGCTCAGGGTTGGCCGATGCCTATGTAGTGCGGGGCACCTTGCGCAGTCTGCGCAACGACAAGGAAAGTTATAAGGCGCTCGGGGCTGAGGCACAAGAAGCCATCGACCGAACACTAGACAAAAACGGCAACGTGGTTATTCCAAATATCTACGGCTATCCGCTGGCCGGGTATGCGTTTATCCCTTACAAAAACTACCATGGCGATTATGTTCACCGGCCCAATAGAGGCCTGATGATTGACTTGAAGAACGGCAAGGTCAGTAAAATAGACGGCGATGATGAATTTGCCAGTTGGGCAAAAGAAAACCGTAATGAGTTGCTACGGAGTTTCAACTCCAAGGACAGGCAGGGCGGCCAAAATACCCATTGGCCCCCGGCGGGCGATGTACTCGAAAATTTGATTATCGGTAAAGGTGCCACCTACCCGGGGCGTGCCGGTAAAACCAGCGAAAAAGTTGTACCGGCGGAGGAGACTTTTAATTATACCCAGTCGCGAAATTCACACTATTATTTAAAGTTTGGAAGCCTTAACTCCGGTATTGCCCACGCCTATCAGGAGATGAACACCAAAAATGCAAAATCGGACGATCAGACGCAGGTGTTTGGTGCCTCGAAGCAATCGTGGAAGGCCGCGAAAGAGGCGTGGGGCAATACCTTCGGTTACGTCCCCGTTGTCGGCAATACGGGCAATATCGTGTTTGGCATTCATGACGCCGCCACGGGTATGACAGCCAGCGATCGCGTTGGCGGCACTGCTGCCGCGGTGATATCTGCCCTGCAACTCGCGCACGAAGTTGCACAAATTGGGACGGATGCAGGGTTGGGTGAAGCCCCATCGGACCTACTACCGCGGGCAGCGAAGTTTACGGCTGGAAATACAATGAGCAGACCAAGAGTTTTGATTTTGAGCGAAACATAAAAGTGTCGAGCGAAAGCGATATACACCCCGCCACCCACGCCGCGCCAAACGAACCGAGTACGCCACCGGCCATTGAGACAGAAGGCGTGCCCCCGACAATCGAAGCGCAAAACAGTAAACGTTCGATTCTAAGGTCCATTGAAGACTTACCGACCGGCGAGGCTCTTTTTTCTACGCCTGAAAAAAACGTAATTCTGAGTGGAGAACTCAATGACCTAAACGCCCTTGACAAAAAACTCTACACATTTACCGATTTCAACAAAAAAGGCAGTGCAGAACGACTCAACATACTCGTCCATGGGAGCGTCGACCCTGCTACTGGTATCGCGAAAGTTTCATATGCCGGAAAACTCCATACGCCCGAAGAGCTACTTCAGACACTTAAAGACGCAGGTATTCACCCGGAGACGTTTGACAATATACGGCTGCTGACATGTGACTCTGCAAGTGGTGGAGATGCCTCCTTCGCGGCTGAGTTTCAGAGGCTCATACAGCGCCCTGTCAAAGGCTATCGTGGCACGCTCACAGGCAACCTCGTGCCGGAAGAAATAAATGCCGCGATTGAAAAAGTAGAAAAAGAATATTTGAAAGCCCTAAAACAAACTCAGAACTCCCCGCTGACTGATGCCGATAGGGCATTGGCCAGAGACGAAGCTGAAAAATACGTCGCCAAAGAATTGGCGAAAACCATAAATTTCAAACCCGTAAAGAAAAATCCCTATTGGAATCCGTTTTCATGGTGGGCATTTACTTATAAGCCAATGACCTTCCCACAACCATAACAGCGAGAACCTGCCGAAGGGCATCATCTGACTGCATTAAGTGAACCAGAGTCTCTACCTGATAACCCTGAACGGCGGTAACCTCGGTGACCGTCGCTTCCGTTTGGGCAGCTTTTATATGCCCACCACTTCAGGGGTCTCCATGGAAAGAATCACCTTAAAACCGTTGCTCCTTGCCGCCGGCCTCCTGGCCTTGATGCCGACCGCTCAGGCGGCGACTACCCTGGTCTACTGCTCCGAAGCCAGCCCCGCCGGCTTCGACCCCAGCCAGTACACCAGCGGCACCGATTTCGATGCCTCAGCCGAAACCGTCTTTAACCGCCTGACCCAGTTCAAGCGCGGTGGCACCGAGGTAGAGCCTGGCCTTGCAACAAGCTGGGAGGTCTCCAAAGACGGCCTGACCTACACCTTCCACCTGCGCGATGGCGTCAAATTCCACACCACCGACTACTTCACCCCTACCCGTGACTTCAATGCGGATGATGTGCTGTTCACGTTCAATCGCTTGCTCGATGCCAACAGCCCGTTTCGCAAGGCTTACCCGTCAGAATCGCCTTACTTCACTGACATGGGTTTGAACACCACGATCAAAAACGTCGAGAAACTCGACAACCACACCGTGCAGTTCAACCTGAACAATGTCGATGCCTCGTTCGTACAGAACCTGGCCATGAGCTTCGCTTCGGTGCAATCAGCCGAATACGCCGCCCAACTGTTAAAAGAAGGCAAAGCCGAGCAGATCAATCAGAAGCCGGTGGGCACAGGCCCGTTTGTGTTCAAGCGCTACCAGAAAGATTCGCAGATTCGCTACGTGGCCAATAAGCAGTATTGGAAGCCCGAGGATGTGAAGCTCGACAATCTGGTATTCGCCATCACCCCGGACGCCGCCGCGCGCCTGCAGAAACTCAAGGCCGGTGAATGCCAGGTCAGCGGTTACCCGCGTCCGTCCGACATTGAAATAATGAAACAAGACCCCAACCTGCGCGTGCTGCAACAGGCCGGTTTCAACTTGGGTTTCCTGGCCTATAACGTGACGCATCCGCCGCTGGACCAGCTCAAAGTGCGCCAGGCGCTGGACATGGCCATCGACAAGCCCGCGATCATCAAGGCCGTTTACCAGAGCGCCGGACAATTGGCGCAGAACGCACTGCCACCGGCGCAGTGGTCTTATGACCCCACTATCAAGGATGCGCCCTACGATCCGACCAAGGCCCGGGCGCTACTAAAAGAAGCAGGGGTTGCACCAGGTACCACCATCAATTTGTGGGCCATGACGGTACAGCGTGCTTCAAACCCCAACGCACGCATGTCGGCACAAATGATCCAGCAGGATTGGGCGAAGGTCGGTATCAAGGCCAACATAATCAGCTACGAATGGGGCGAATACATCAAGCGCGCCAAAAATGGCGAGCATGACGCCATGATTTATGGCTGGACCGGCGACAACGGCGACCCGGATAACTGGCTCGGCGTGCTCTACAGTTGTGCCGCCGTCAAGGGCAGTAACTACGCCAAATGGTGTAACCCGGCCTACGACAAGCTGGTGCAACAGGCCAAGGTCAGCAACGACCGCGAGCAACGCATCAAGTGGTATCAACAGGCGCAAAAAATACTTAAGGAACAAGTACCTATAACGCCTATTGCGAACTCGACGGTTTTCCAGCCACTGCGTAAGGAAGTGCAAAACTTCAAGATCAGCCCGTTTGGGCTTACGCCGTTCTATGGCGTCAGTCTAGATAAGTAACATCATCGCCCCAACCGAGTGCGCCAGACGCCTCGGCTGGGCCTTTTTGGTGCGCACAATGCACCGAAAAAACCCTCTATATATATGCATTTATGTACAAACTTTCATAAATGCGACATTCCTGTACGTTCGTACCACAGTTTGCCTCTCGCAACGGTTCAGCATCTTGCAATGGGTATGGCCCCTGCATAAGTATCCGCAGGCCGACTCACGAGGTCGCCCTCACCACCAAAAATGACAACAAATCATGAGGCCAACATGCTTAAACACGCAGTCCTTCCGCTTTTAGTGAGTGCTGGCCTTATGGCCGCAGCTCCATTCGCCCAAGCGGCGACTAACCTGGTGTTCTGCTCCGAAGGGAGCCCGGCCGGTTTCGACCCAGGCCAGTACACCACCGGAACAGACTTCGATGCCTCGGCCGAAACCATGTTCAACCGTCTGACCCAGTTCGAACGCGGCGGCACTGCTGTGATTCCTGGGCTGGCCACCAGCTGGGACGTTTCCCCGGATGGCCTGACGTACACCTTCCACCTGCGTGATGGCGTGAAGTTCCACACCACCTCGTACTTCAAGCCGACCCGTACCTTCAATGCTGATGACGTGCTGTTCACGTTCAACCGCATGATCAATAAGGACGACCCGTTTCGCAAAGCCTACCCCACCGAGTTCCCGTACTTCACGGACATGGGGATGGACACCAACATCAAGAACATCGAGAAAGTCGATGACCACACCGTCAAGTTCACCCTTGGCACTGTGGACGCCGCTTTCATCCAGAACCTGGCGATGAGCTTCGCGTCGATCCAGTCGGCTGAATACGCCGCCCAACTGTTGAAAGAAGGCAAGGCACAGGACATCAACCAGAAGCCAATCGGCACTGGCCCGTTCGTGTTCAAGAGCTACCAGAAAGACTCCAACATCCGTTACACCGGCAACAAGGATTACTGGAAGCCTGAAGACGTGAAGATCGACAACCTGATCTTCGCCATCACCACTGACCCGTCGGTGCGTATCCAGAAGCTGAAGAAAAACGAATGCCAGGTGACCCTGTTCCCGCGTCCAGCCGACCTCAAGGCGCTGGGTGAAGACAAGGACCTGAAACTGCCGCACCAGGCCGGTTTCAACCTGGGTTACATCGCTTACAACGTTATGCCGGTGCTCAAGGGCCAGACCGCCGCCAACCCACTGTCTGACCTGCGTGTACGTGAAGCGCTGGACATGTCGGTGAACAAGCAGCAGATCATCGACTCCGTGTACCAGGGCGCAGGCCAACTGGCCGTCAACGCCATGCCGCCGACCCAGTGGTCCTACGACACCACCATCAAGGATGCCCCGCATGATGTGACCAAAGCCAAGGCTTTGCTCAAGGAAGCGGGCGTCAAGGAAGGCACCGAAATCACCCTGTGGGCCATGCCGGTTCAACGTCCGTACAACCCGAACGCCAAGCTGATGGCCGAGATGCTGCAGAACGACTGGAAACAGATCGGCCTGAAGGTCAACATTGTCAGCTACGAGTGGGGCGAGTACATCAAGCGTTCCAAAGGCGGCGAGAACCAGGCCATGATCATTGGCTGGAGCGGTGACAATGGTGACCCTGACAACTGGCTGAACGTGCTGTTCGGCTGCGACTCGCTGTCCGGTAACAACTTCTCCAAATGGTGCGACAAGAAATTCGACGGCATCGTCAAAGAAGCCAAAGCCACATCGGATGTCGCCAAACGCACCGAGCTGTACAAGCAGGCGCAACATATCCTCAAAGATGCAGTCCCGATGACACCTATCGCGCACTCGACGGTGTATCAACCCATGCGCAACACCGTGCAGGACTTCAAGATCAGCCCGTTTGGCTTGAACTCCTTCTACGGCGTTAGCGTAAGCGGCAAGTAAGGCTCAGTAGCGGCGACGTTTCATAACGT
The DNA here is from genome assembly GCF_021605825.1 of Pseudomonas sp. PA-6-3C. Taxonomy (NCBI): domain Bacteria; kingdom Pseudomonadati; phylum Pseudomonadota; class Gammaproteobacteria; order Pseudomonadales; family Pseudomonadaceae; genus Pseudomonas; species Pseudomonas sp. PA-6-3C. Next base: position 166,754 of record NZ_WKDV01000001.1, on the reverse strand, counting down.
CGCCGTTATTGCATCCGCCCAGACCGTAGGAAACAGACCACATCCGCAACATTGCCGTCCTACAGCAATGAACTGCGACATGTGCATCCGTTGCCTACAAGGTCAATCCGTTTTGGCGCATTTACTGCAAGCTCCGCGACCCATACCGTCGTAGGACAGCAGAGGCTCCAACCTAGGAAAGGCACTTGCTGTATGTGGGATCAGTGATGTCTCCCAGGCCTGACGCCTGGGTGATTGTTCGCTGGTGACAACAACAAACAAGGATCGGGATCGTCATGCGCCATACCACTGTTCTATCCGCAATTTTTGGCACCAGCCTGCTGGCTGTGGCCACGATGGGCCAAGCCGCCGAAAAGAAGAGCCTGGTGTTCTGCTCTGAAGGCAGCCCGGCCGGGTTCGACACCGCGCAGTACACCACCGCCACCGACAACGACGCGGCGGAGCCCTTGTACAACCGCCTGGTTGAATTCGAAAAAGGCGCGACTGACGTGGTGCCTGGGCTGGCAACCAAGTGGGATATTTCCGAAGACGGCCTGACTTACACCTTTCACCTGCGTGAAGGGGTGAAGTTCCACAGCAACAAGGAATTCAAGCCGACGCGCGACTTCAACGCCGACGACGTGCTGTTCACCTTCAACCGCATGCTCGACCCTGAATACCCGTTTCGCAAGGCCTACCCCACCGAGTTTCCATACTTCAACGGGATGAGCCTGAACAAGAACATCGCCAAGGTCGAGAAGACCGGCCCTTACACCGTGGTGATGACCCTGAACACGGTTGATGCCGCGTTTGTGCAAAACATCGCCATGAGCTTTGCCTCGATCCTGTCGGCCGAGTACGCCGAACAGTTGCTTAAACAAGGTAAACCCAGCGACATCAACCAGAAGCCGATCGGCACAGGCCCGTTCGTATTCCAGCGCTACCAGAAAGACTCGCAGATCCGTTATGTGGGCAACAAGCAGTACTGGGACCCGAGCCGCGTCAAGCTGGACCAACTGATTTTCGCCATCAACACCGACGCCTCGGTGCGGGTGCAGAAGCTCAAGGCTGGCGAGTGCCAGGTGACCCTGCACCCGCGCCCCGCTGACGTCGACGCGCTCAAGGCCGACCCGAACCTGCAACTGTTGACCAAGCCAGGTTTCAACCTCGGCTACATCGCCTACAACGTGCGCCACAAACCTTTCGACCAGCTCGAAGTGCGCCAGGCGCTGGACATGGCGGTGAACAAGCAAAGCATCCTCAATGCCGTGTACCAGGGCGCGGGCCAACTGGCGGTCAACGCCATGCCGCCGACCCAGTGGTCCTACGACGACAGCATCAAGGACGCCGCCTACAACCCGGAAAAAGCCAAGCAACTGCTCAAGGCCGCCGGCGTTAAAGAAGGCACCGAGATCACCCTGTGGGCCATGCCGGTGCAGCGCCCGTACAACCCCAACGCCAAGCTGATGGCCGAAATGCTGCAAAGCGATTGGGCCAAGATCGGCCTCAAGGTCAAGATCGTCAGCTACGAATGGGGCGAGTACATCAAGCGCACCAAAAACGGCGAGCACGATATCAGCCTGATCGGCTGGACCGGCGACAACGGTGACCCGGACAACTGGCTGGGCACCCTCTACAGCTGCGACGCCATCGGCGGGAACAACTACTCCATGTGGTGTGACCCGGCGTACGACAAGCTGATCAAGCAAGCCAAGGTCGTGACCGACCGCGAACAAAGGACTGTTCTGTACAAACAGGCGCAGCAATTGCTTAAACAGCAAGTGCCAATCACGCCAGTCGCCCACTCGACGGTCAACCAGCCGTTAAGCGCCAAAGTCGAAGGTTTCAAAGTCAGCCCCTTCGGCCGCAACGTGTTCTCGGGCGTCAGTTTCAACCCATAAGAAAATAACCGGATGGTGCGGAGCCAAATCGGCTCCGTAGCAAACGTGCAGCCTTTTGTTGGGATTTATCCTACGGCAAACGTTTGCAATAGCTTGAACGAGTTACACACCCAATAGCCGGTTCACCTAAAAAGACCGGCATTAAAAAGAGAACCAAAGGAGCTCCACCCATGAAACTGAGCAGCAAAGCGCTTCTGGCCCTGGCCATCAGCAGCATCACGGCAACCGCCTTCGCTGAAACCCAGAGCCAGGACTTCGTTCCAACCACATTGGCCGGCACCAGTGCCCAAAGCGAGGCCAAAGGCTTTGTCGACGGCGCAAGCCTGGGCGGTACCACCCGTAACTGGTTCTCCAACGAACAGAAGTTCCGTGGCGGCAAGTTCACCTACCAGAAGCACGGCGAAGCGCGCACTGACGCTTACCGTACCAACTGGGTACAGGGCACCATCCTCAACCTGAGCTCGGGCTTTACCCAAGGCACCGTGGGCGTCGCTACCGAAGTCGCGGCCTACAACGCTCTGGTTCTGGACCGCAGCAAGCGCGACATCAAGGGTGGTTCCAACCGTACCCTGGCCGACTCCAACGGTGATGCAGTCGACCAGTGGAGCAAACTGGGCCTGGCCAACGTGAAGTTCCGTGTGTCGAACACCACCTTGACCGCCGGTCGCCAGAACTTCAGCAGCGGCATCGTCGACACCATCGGCAACCGTGCGCTGCCATCGAGCTTCGAAGGTTTCGCCCTGAACAGCGAAGAATTCAGCAACCTGTCGTTCCAGGGCGCTTACTTCGACCGCGTGTCGCCACGTACCGAACAGAGCCTGTCGAAATTCCGCAGTGAATACGGCAATGGCCAGGAAGCGGATCACGTCTACACCGCCGGCGTGAACTACCAGCCGTTCAAGAGCCTGAAAACCAGCTTCTTTGGCGCTCAAGTCAAAGACTTCTGGAACCAGTACTACTTCGGCGCCACCCACGAACTGGGTGATGCTCAGACCCTGGCCCTGACCACCGGCCTGAACTACTACAAGACCGTCGACGAAGGCAAAAAGTTGATGGGCAAGATCGACAACGACACCTACTCGCTGTCGCTGGGCCTGACTCACCAGGCTCACAGCCTGACCTTCTCGTACCAGGAAGTTAACGGTAACGAGTACTTCGACTACCTGCACGAAACCAACGGCATCTACCTGGCCAACTCCCTGACGTCCGACTTTAACGGCCCGAACGAGAAATCGTTCCAGGTCGCTTACGGCCTCAACATGGCCGAATACGGCGTGCCTGGCCTGAAGTTCAACATCTACTCGGCTCGCGGCTGGGGCATCGACGGCACTCACTACACCGGCGACGGCGGCGTGAAAGGCTTCGCTTACAACGGCATCCAGAATCAGGATGGCGAGAAACACCAGGAATACGGCATCGGTACTTCCTACGCCCTGCAGAGCGGCCCACTCAAGGCCACCACCATCCGTGGTACCTACGTGACTCACCGTGCCAGCGCCAACCAGGCTGACGGCAACATCCGTGAGTTCCGCCTGGTCACCACCATCCCGTTCAACATTCTTTAATTAGCGCCAGGTAGACGGCGGGCTCATCACGAGCCCGCCGTCTACGCTTGTCTGGTTTAATCGATTGCAGAGGGCTCTGAATGAAAATGCTCCCGCTACAAGCTGCCATTGCCGCTGCGCTGTTGAGCGTTGCGATCGGCGTTTCAGCCAAACCGCTGGTGGTCTGCACCGAAGCCAGCCCGGAAGGTTTTGACCCGGTTCTGTACACCACCGCAGTAACCGCCGACGCCGCCGCTGAAACCATGTTCAACCGCCTGGTGGACTTCAAGCCCGGCACCACCGAAGTTGTACCGGCACTGGCCAAGGCCCTGCCCGAGATCAGCGCTGATGGCCTGACCTACACCTTCCACCTGCGTGACGATGTAAAGTTCCACACCACCGACTACTTCAAACCCACGCGCAACATGAACGCCGACGACGTGCTTTGGAGCTTTCAGCGCCAGCTGGACCCGAATCACCCTTGGCACAACAAGTCTCTCGTGGGCTACCCGTATTTCGAAAGCATGGGCTTCAAGGAACTGCTCAAGAGCGTAGAGAAGACCGACGATCACACCGTCGTCTTTACTCTGACCCGTCCTGAAGCACCGTTTTTGGCCGACCTGGCCATGGCGTTTTCCTCGATTCACTCCGCCGAATACGCCGACCAGTTACTCAAGTCCGGCAGGACCGATGACCTGAACGCCAAGCCCATCGGCACCGGCCCGTTCATCTTCACCCGTTACGCCAAAGACGCCCAGGTGCGTTTCAAGGCCAACCCGGACTACTTCCGTGGCAAACCGCCAGCTGACCCGCTGATCCTAGCGATCACCACCGACAACAATGTGCGCCTGCAGAAGCTCAAGGCCAACGAGTGCCAGATCGCGCTGTATCCGAAACCGGATGACGTGCCGAGCATGAAGGCTGACCCGAACCTGAAGGTTGCGGAGCTGGCGGCGATGACCACCGCCTACACTGCGCTGAACACCACTCACAAGTACATGAGCGACGCGCGGGTGCGTCACGCGATCAACATCGCGTTCGACAAAAAAGGCTACAACGAATCCCTGTACGGCAAAGGCAATGCCATTGATGCCACCGGCCCGTACCCGCCAACGCTGCTGGGTTTCAGCGACAAGCTGAAAAACCCAACCCGTGACCTCGACAAGGCCCGCGCCCTGCTCAAGGAAGCCGGCGTACCGGAAGGCACCGAGTTCACCCTGTTCACCCGTAATGGCGGCGGCCCGACCAACCCCAACCCGATGCTCGGCGCCCAGCGCATGCAGGCGGATCTGGCGCAGATCGGCCTGAAAGTGAACATCAAAGTGATGGAATGGGGCGAGATGCTCAAGCGTGCCAAAAACGGCGAGCACGACATGGTTTCCGCCGGTTGGGCAGGGGATAACGGGGACCCGGATAACTTCCTCACGCCAAACCTGAGTTGCGATGCAGCGAAAAACGGCGAAAACTACGCCCGCTGGTGTAACAAAGAGTTTCAAGACTTGATCGACAAAGCGCGCGCCATCGAGGAACCCTCGAAACGGGCCACACTCTACGAACAAGCCATGGATGTCTTCGAAAAAGACCAACCATGGATTCCCATGGCTTACCCGAAAATGTTCACCGCCATGCGCAAAAACGTCGAAGGCTTTACCCAAAGCCCTCTGACCACAAATAACTTCGCCACCACCCAGGTGAAGTAAATAAGAGAAGACGCTCGGCACCGTCGACATTGACGGTGCCGAACCTGCCTAACCGGCTGATTGAGGTACACAACAAGATGTTTAGTTTTATTGCCCGCCGATTGGGGTTATTGATCCCCACGTTTTTCGGCATCACGTTGCTGACGTTTGCGTTGATTCGCATGATTCCCGGCGACCCCGTAGAAGTCATGATGGGCGAACGCCGTGTCGACCCCGAGATGCACGCACAGGCAATGGAACGCCTTGGCCTGAACAAGCCGCTCTATGCGCAATACTTTGACTATGTAGGCAAGCTCGCCCACGGCGACCTCGGCGAATCCCTGCGCACGCGCACCAGCGTGTGGACCGAATTCACCGCCCTCTTCCCTGCGACCCTGGAACTGTCCATGGCCGCCCTGTTGTTCGCCGGTATCCTGGGCCTGTTGGCCGGGGTGATCGCGGCCCTTAAACGAGGATCCCTGTTCGACCATGGGGTGATGGGCATCTCCCTTGCGGGATATTCGATGCCGATCTTCTGGTGGGGCCTGATCCTGATCATGTTCTTCTCGGTGAGCCTGGGCTGGACCCCGGTTTCCGGGCGTATCGACCTGCTCTACGACATCGAGCCGCGCACTGGCTTCATGCTGATCGACACCTTGCTGGCTGACGAGCCGGACGCGTTCTGGGATGCCCTGCACCACCTGATCCTGCCGGCCATCGTGCTCGGCACCATCCCGCTGGCGGTGATTGCGCGCATGACCCGTTCGTCGATGCTCGAAGTACTGCGCGAAGACTACATCCGCACCGCCAAGGCCAAAGGCCTGTCGCCGGCGCGCGTGGTATTCGTGCACGGCCTGCGTAACGCGCTGATCCCGGTACTGACCGTGGTCGGCCTGCAAGTCGGCACCCTGCTGGCCGGTGCGGTCCTGACCGAAACCATCTTCTCGTGGCCCGGCATCGGCAAATGGCTGATCGAAGCCATTGGCGCGCGGGACTACCCGGTGGTGCAAAACGGCATCTTGCTGATCGCCTGCCTGGTGATCATGGTGAACTTCGTGGTGGATATCCTCTACGGCTTCGCCAACCCACGCATCCGTCACCAGCGCTGAGATCATGACCATGAGCACACCTACTCAAGCGGTAGCAGTCGATCAAAGCCTGCTGTACCCGTCCCCGTATAAAGAATTCTGGCAAGCCTTTTCCAAAAACAAAGGCGCGGTTGCCGGCCTGCTGTTTATGTTGCTGATCGTGTTCTGCGCGATTTTCGCCCCGTGGGTTGCGCCACATAACCCCAGCGAGCAATACCGCGACTTCCTGCTCACCCCACCGGCCTGGCTGGAAGGTGGGCAAATACAGTTCCTGTTGGGTACTGACGAGCTGGGCCGTGACCTGCTCTCGCGGCTGATCCAGGGTTCGCGCCTGTCGTTGCTGATCGGCTTGTCGTCGGTGGTGATGTCGCTGATCCCGGGCATCCTGCTGGGCCTGTTCGCCGGTTTCTTCCCACGCGTGCTTGGCCCGACCATCATGCGCTTGATGGACATCATGCTGGCCCTGCCATCGCTGCTGCTGGCTGTTGCCATCGTCGCAATCCTCGGCCCTGGCCTGATCAACACCGTCATCGCCATCGCTATCGTGTCGCTGCCGTCTTATGTCCGTCTGACCCGCGCTGCGGTAATGGGCGAACTGAACCGCGACTACGTGACTGCCGCCCGCCTCGCCGGCGCCGGCCTGCCACGCCTGATGTTCATCACCGTGCTGCCCAACTGCATGGCGCCGCTGATCGTACAGGCCACCTTGAGCTTCTCCTCGGCGATCCTCGATGCTGCCGCCCTGGGCTTCCTGGGCCTGGGCGTACAACCGCCAACCCCTGAGTGGGGCACCATGCTGGCTTCGGCCCGTGACTACATCGAACGCGCCTGGTGGGTGGTGAGCTTGCCTGGTTTGACCATTTTGCTCAGCGTGCTGGCAATCAACTTGATGGGTGACGGCCTGCGCGATGCGCTGGACCCGAAACTCAAGAACGCCGCCTGAGGAGATTCCCATGTCACTGTTAGAAATCAAGAATCTCAACGTGCGCTTCGGCGACAAGACCGCCGTGCCGGTGGTCGATGGCCTCGACATTTCCGTCGACAAAGGCGAAGTACTGGCGATCGTTGGCGAGTCGGGCTCGGGTAAATCCGTGACCATGATGGCGCTGATGGGCCTGATCGAGCACCCCGGTATCGTTACTGCCGACGCGCTGAACTTTGACGGCAAGGACATGCTCAAGCTGAGCAACCGCCAGCGTCGCCAGATCGTCGGCAAAGACCTGGCGATGGTGTTCCAGGACCCGATGACCGCGCTGAACCCCAGCTACACCGTGGGTTTCCAGATCGAAGAAGTGCTGCGCCTGCACCTGAAAATGTCCGGCAAGCAAGCCCGCAAACGCGCTATCGAACTGCTCGAAAAGGTAGAAATCCCAGGCGCCGCCAGCCGTATGGATGCTTACCCGCATCAACTGTCCGGCGGTATGAGCCAGCGCGTGGCAATCGCCATGGCGATTGCCGGCGAGCCGAAGCTGCTGATCGCCGATGAGCCGACCACGGCATTGGACGTGACCATCCAGGCGCAGATCATGGAACTGCTGCTGGCCCTGCAAAAAGAGCAGAACATGGGCCTGGTGCTGATCACTCACGACCTCGCGGTCGTGGCTGAAACCGCCCAGCGCGTGTGCGTGATGTACGCCGGCCAGGCCGTGGAAGTCGGCCAGGTGCCGCAACTGTTCGACATTCCGGCGCACCCGTACAGCGAAGCACTGCTCAAGGCCATTCCCGAGCACAGCCTGGGCGCCACGCGCCTGGCCACGCTGCCGGGTATCGTGCCTGGTCGTTATGACCGCCCGCAGGGTTGCCTGCTGTCGCCACGCTGCCCGTATGTGCAGGAATCCTGCCGTGCCCAGCGCCCCGGCCTTGACCCGAAAAGCAACAGCCTCGCGCGCTGCTTCTACCCCTTGAACCAGGAGGTGGCGTAATGGCCGTCGTTCTTACCGCCCGCGACCTCACCCGTCACTACGAAGTGTCCCGTGGCCTGTTCAAGGGCCATGCACTGGTGCGCGCGCTTAATGGTGTGTCGTTTGAACTGGAAGCCGGCAAGACCCTCGCCGTGGTAGGCGAGTCGGGTTGCGGCAAATCCACCCTGGCCCGTGCGCTCACGCTGATTGAAGAGCCGTCGTCCGGCTCCTTGAAAATCGCCGGCCAGGAAGTCGCCGGCGCCGACAAGGCCCAGCGCAAGCAATTGCGCAAAGACGTGCAGATGGTGTTCCAGAGCCCGTACGCCTCGTTGAACCCGCGCCAGAAGGTCGGTGACCAGCTCGGCGAGCCGCTGCTGATCAATACCAACCTGTCCGCCGCCGAACGCCGCGAGAAAGTGCAGGCCATGATGAAGCAAGTGGGCCTGCGCCCTGAGCATTATCAGCGCTACCCGCACATGTTCTCCGGTGGCCAGCGCCAGCGCATCGCCCTGGCTCGCGCCATGATGTTGCAGCCTAAAGTGCTGGTGGCGGATGAGCCGACCTCGGCGCTGGACGTGTCGATCCAGGCCCAGGTACTCAACCTGTTCATGGACCTGCAGCAGGAATTCAACACCGCCTACGTGTTCATCTCCCACAACCTGGCGGTGGTGCAACACGTCGCCGACGACGTGATGGTGATGTACCTCGGCCGCCCCGTGGAAGTCGGCCCCAAGGAAGACATCTACGCGCGCCCGCTGCACCCCTATACCCAGGCGCTGCTGTCGGCCACCCCGACCATCCACCCGGACCCGAACAAGCCGAAGATCAAGATCGTCGGCGAACTGCCCAACCCGCTGAACCCGCCGCCTGGCTGCGCTTTCCACAAGCGTTGCCCGTATGCCACGGCGCGGTGCAGCAGTGAGGAGCCGCAGTTGCGAGCGTTGGATAACCGTCAGGTGGCTTGCCACTATGCGGAGCAGTTTGTGGCTTAAGCCTTGTAGGGCGAGACAGTGGATCGTTCCCACGCTCTGCGTGGGAACGCCGCCCAGGACGCTCTGCGTCCCGTCGCTCGATTAAGGCGTGACGCAGAGCGTCACAGGATGCATTCCCACGCGGAGCGTGGGAACGATCGACTTAGAGGAGTTCTACCGCCCCACCCGTCGGATTGCGCATCAGTCCGGCAGGCGGGGCTTTTTTTCATCTCGACTCAGGTATCGCTGTCACCTTCAGAGTTGTCATCGTCATCTGGCGGCGCTTGCTGGTCATCATCATCCTTTGAGCCGCCCTGGTCTTCATCACCGGCCTCAGACTCGCTCTTGGCCAACTGCAAACCACCCACCTGCGCCGTCTTCGCCGCCACATAGCCTGGGGCCTGGCTCTGCACAGCCGTACTGGCCCACGCCGAAGAAGCGCCCAGCGATAACATCACCAACACTTTCAGCAACAGCACCAAACGTTGAAAGATAGTCATGGTCGATTTCCGTCCAGTCAGTGAAACACGTGCGCCAGCGTTCGACCGGCGCTGTGAATGAAGCTAGTTCCGTTCTCGGGTTTATGCCAATCAGGCCTCACGTATCCTGTCCTCACCGTCATTGTAGGGGTTTTCTTGATATTCCTTGGGCGCGGGCTGAGCCTGGGGCTGCCAGCAGCATCAGCTGGACGGCACGTTGAGTTATACGCAAGGTCGCCTCCGGATCCGTCGGTGAGTGGGTGAAGTATTTGAAAACGCTAGACCGGATGCGGGATTCGCGCCAATGGCCCGGACAGATGAAGATCAAAATGTGGGAGCTGGCTTGCCTGCGATAGCGGTGGGCCAGCCACTGATAGGGTTACTGACAGACCGCCATCGCAGGCAAGCCAGCTCCCACAATGGACCAGCGTCGCGCACACAAAAAAGGGCGAAGCCATGACAGCTTCGCCCTTTGGTGTACCGCACAGACCTTAGTGGTGTTCGCGCGTCGCCCGGAATTTCACATCCGGCCAGCGCTCTTCCATCAGCGCCAGGTTGACCCGCGTCGGTGCCAGGTAGGTCAGGTGGCCACCGCCGTCGATCGCCAGGTTTTCTACGGCCTTGTTGGAGAACTCTTCCAGCTTCTTCTTATCGCTGCAATCGATCCAGCGCGCGGAGTACACGGTGATTGGCTCGTAGGAGCATTCGACCTTGTATTCCTCTTTCAAGCGGCTGGCGACCACATCGAACTGCAGCACACCGACGGCGCCGAGGATGATGTCGTTGCTGCGCTCGGGGAAGAACACTTGGGTGGCACCCTCTTCCGCCAGCTGCTGCAGGCCTTGGCGCAGTTGCTTGGATTTGAGCGGGTCACGCAGGCGTACGCGGCGGAACAGTTCCGGGGCGAAGTGCGGGATGCCGGTGAAGCCCAGGGCTTCGCCTTCGGTGAAGGTGTCGCCGATCTGGATGGTGCCGTGGTTGTGCAGGCCGATAATGTCGCCGGCAAACGCCTCTTCCAGCTGTTCACGCTCGGAGGAGAAGAATGTCAGGGCGTCGCCGATGCGCACGTCCTTGCCGGTGCGCACGTGGCGCATCTTCATGCCTTTTTCGTATTTGCCGGAGCAGATGCGCATGAAGGCGATCCGGTCGCGGTGTTTGGGGTCCATGTTCGCCTGGATCTTGAACACGAAGCCGGTGAATTTCTCTTCGACCGGTTCCACGGTGCGCTCGTTGGCAACCCGGGCCAGGGGTTTCGGCGCCCAATCCACCACGGCGTCGAGCACGTGGTCGACACCGAAGTTGCCCAGTGCAGTACCGAAGAACACCGGCGTCAGCTGGCCGTCGAGGAATTCCTGCTGGTTGAACTCGTGGCAGGCGCCCTGCACCAGTTCCAGCTGGTCGACAAAACGATCGTACTCGTCACCCAGGTGGGCGCGGGCTTCGTCCGAGTCGAGCTTCTCGATGATCTTGGTTTCGGTGCGTTCGTGACCGTGGCCGGCGGTGTAGACAATGATGTAGTCGTCGGCCAGGTGGTACACACCCTTGAAGTCGCGGTAGCAACCAATCGGCCAGGTGATCGGCGCGGCCTTGATCTTCAGGACGGCTTCGATTTCATCCAGCAACTCGATCGGGTCGCGAATGTCGCGGTCGAGTTTGTTGATGAAGCTGACGATGGGCGTGTCACGCAGGCGGCACACGTCCATCAGCGCGATGGTCCGTGGCTCAACGCCCTTACCGCCATCGAGAACCATCAAGGCCGAGTCCACCGCGGTCAGGGTGCGGTAGGTGTCTTCGGAGAAGTCTTCGTGGCCGGGGGTGTCGAGCAGGTTGACCATGTGGTCGCGATACGGGAACTGCATGACCGACGTGGTAATGGAAATACCCCGTTGTTTTTCCATTTCCATCCAGTCGGATGTCGCATGGCGGTCGGATTTGCGGGATTTCACCGTGCCGGCCACAGCGATTGCCTTGCCCATCAGCAACAGCTTCTCGGTGATGGTGGTTTTACCGGCATCGGGGTGGGAAATAATGGCGAAAGTGCGGCGTTTCGCGACTTCGGCGGCCTGGTGGGTCATGGGAAATCGCCTGGCAGGTGAGTCAAAAAAGGGCGGCGAGTATAGCGCAAACCCCAGGCGCCGGACCACCGTTCACCCGATTGGGGGTGGCTAAATGCTGCCAAGTATGGAACCTTTTAAAAGGTAGAGACGTCCACTCCCCTGCTACCGCACTCGGAACAGGGGCTGAAAAATCAGCAAGTTAGCCTGACGAGGCTGCGCTCATGGCTCGATCGCATACCGCGTTGCCGGTATCGGCGAGCTGCTTTTCGCGAACACATTCGAAGGCAGCCAGCAATGGCATTGCCGCCGGAGAATGTGTTCGCCGACAAAAGAAAAAAAGGAGTCCGCCTGTGGCTATTCGCTATGGCAAAGGGCTGATAGGAGGTGCGGTTGTCGTCGCACTCCTGGCCCTGCTGGTCCACTGGATCGGCATCAACACGATCGAACTGTACCGCGACGATTTGTTGTTTTACCTGCAAGCACACCTGATCCTCGTTCTAGTCTCCATGCTGGCCGCCCTCGTTGTGGGCATCCCCGCCGGCATCCTGCTCAGCCGACCGAACATGGTCGGGCGCGCAGAACGCTTCATGCAGATCTTCAACATCGGCAACACCGTCCCTCCCCTGGCCGTACTGGCCATCGCCCTCGGCGTCCTCGGCATCGGCAGCGGCCCGGCCATCTTCGCGTTGTTCCTCGCCTCGTTGCTGCCCATTGTGCGCAACACCTACGAAGGCCTCAAAAACGTTCAAGGCTCACTCAAAGAAGCCGCCACCGGCATCGGCATGACGCCGCGCCAGGTGCTGTTTCGCGTGGAACTGCCCAACGCCGTGCCGATCATCATCGGCGGTGTGCGCGTGGCCCTGGCGATCAACGTCGGCACCGCCCCGCTGGCGTTCCTGATTGGCGCCAACAGCCTGGGCAGCCTGATTTTCCCCGGCATCGCCCTGAACAATCAGCCGCAACTGCTGCTCGGCGCCGCGTGCACCGCGCTGCTGGCATTGCTGCTCGACGGTCTGGTGACCATGGCCAGCCGCCTCTGGCTGGAACGCGGAGTGCGTGCGTCTTAAGGCTTGGCAAAGGAAATCACATGAAAAAACTGACTTTGATATTGAGCTGCGTCCTGCTGTTTGCAGGCATTGCGCAAGCCGCCGAAAAACCGGTGATTCGCATCGGCGCCCGGGTGTTCACCGAACAGACCCTGCTCGCCGAAATCACTTCCCAGTACCTGCGCACCAAGGGCTACGACACCCGTGTGACCGGCGGCCTGGGCAGTAACCTGGCGCGCAGTGCCCAGGAAAGCGGGCAGCTTGATTTAATTTGGGAGTACACCGGCGTGTCGCTGGTGGCTTACAACCATATCGACGAGAAGCTCGACAGCGAACAGTCTTACGCTCGGGTGAAAGAACTCGACGCGAAAAAAGGCCTGGTCTGGCTGTCGCCGTCGAAATTCAGCAACACCTACGCCCTGGCATTGCCGGAGAACGTGGCTAAGGAGTTCCCGCAGGTCAATAGCATCAGCGACCTGACCCAAGCCCTGGCGGAAAAAACCAAGGAAAACCGCCTGGTAGCCCTGGACACCGAGTTCGCCAACCGTTCCGACGGCATGGCCGGCATGGTCAAGCTGTATGACATGAACCTCACGCGTAAAAACACTCGGCAGATGGACGCCGGCCTGGTCTACACCGCGCTGCGTAATGGCCAGGTGTTTGCCGGGTTGGTCTACACCACCGACGGTCGCCTGAACGCCTTCAAATTGAAGCTGCTGGAAGACGACAAGCACTACTTCCCGGACTACACCGCAGCGCCCGTGGTGCGTCAGGTTTATCTCGACGCCCACCCACAATTGGCCGCCGACCTGAAGCCGCTGGCTGCGCTGTTTGACGACGCCACCATGCGCCAGTTGAACGCACGGGTCGACGTCGACCATGAAAGCCCATCCGCCGTGGCCGCAGATTTTCTGCGCCAACATCCCATCAGCCAATAAGAGGAGAAGACATGGAATTCCTGAACGCCTTTTCCCATCTTGATTGGGCACTTGTCCTGCAACTGACCTGGCAGCACATCACCCTGGTCGGCATTGCGGTCATTCTCGCGATTGTCGTCGGCGTGCCCCTCGGCGTGCTGATGACCCGCTTCCCGACCCTGGCCGGCCCGCTGCAAGCCAGCGCCACGGTGCTGCTGACCGTGCCGTCCATCGCGCTGTTCGGCCTGCTGCTGCCGTTCTACTCCAAGTTCGGCCAGGGCCTGGGGCCGATGCCGGCGATTACCGCGGTGTTCCTCTACTCACTGCTGCCGATCATGCGTAACACCTACCTCGCCCTCACGGGCGTGGAGCCGGGTATTCGCGAAGCCGCCAAAGGCATCGGCATGACCTTCGGCCAGCGCCTGCGCATGGTCGAACTGCCGATTGCCGTGCCGGTGATCCTCGCCGGTGTGCGCACCGCCGTGGTGATGAACATTGGTGTAATGACCATCGCCGCCACCATCGGCGCCGGTGGCCTGGGTGTACTTATTCTGGCTTCCATCAGCCGCAGCGACATGTCGATGCTGATCGTGGGCGCCGTGCTGGTCAGTCTCCTGGCCATCTTCGCCGACCTGCTTCTGCAATGGCTGCAACGCTCGCTGACTCCAAAAGGACTGCTCAAATGATCGAACTTCAAAACCTGACCAAGACTTTTCAAAGCAACGGCAAGACTGTCTCCGCCGTGAACGACGTAAGCCTGACCGTCAACGAAGGCGAAATTTGCGTATTCCTCGGCCCGTCGGGCTGCGGCAAGAGCACCACGCTGAAAATGATCAACCGCTTGATCAAGCCCACCTCGGGCAAGATTCTGATCAACGGCGAGGACACCACCGACCTCGACGAAGTGACCCTGCGTCGCAACATCGGCTATGTCATCCAGCAGATCGGCCTGTTCCCGAACATGACCATCGAGGAAAACATCGTGGTCGTGCCCAAGCTGCTCGGCTGGGACAAGCAGAAATGCCACGACCGTGCCCGCGAATTGATGAGCATGATCAAGCTGGAACCCAAGCAGTACCTGCACCGTTACCCGCGTGAACTGTCGGGTGGCCAGCAACAGCGGATCGGTGTGATCCGCGCGTTGGCGGCCGATGCACCGTTGCTGCTGATGGACGAACCGTTCGGTGCGGTCGACCCGATCAACCGCGAGATGATCCAGAACGAGTTTTTCGAGATGCAACGGGCGCTGAACAAGACCGTGATCATGGTCAGCCACGACATCGATGAAGCCATCAAGCTGGGCGACAAGATTGCGATCTTCCGCGCCGGCAAGCTGCTGCAGATCGACCATCCGGACACCTTGCTGGCGCATCCGGCTGACGAGTTCGTCAGCAACTTCGTCGGCCAGGACAGCACCCTCAAGCGCCTGCTGCTGGTCAAAGCCGAAGATGCAGCCGACAACGCCCCGTCGGTGAGCCCGGAAACTCCGGTGGCGGATGCGCTGGAGCTGATGGATGAAACTGACCGCCGTTATGTGGTGGTCACCTGCGCCGAGAACAAGGCGCTGGGGTATGTACGACGTCGCGACCTGCACCGTCAGACCGGTACCTGCGGGCAGTACCTGCGCGAGTTCAATGCCACGGCGGCGTATGACGAGCATTTGCGCATCCTGCTGTCGCGTATGTACGAGTTCAACCGTTCGTGGTTGCCGGTGATGGACGCTGAGCGGGTGTTCCTCGGTGAAGTGACCCAGGAATCGATTGCCGAGTACCTGAGTTCCGGTAAGTCGCGTGGGGGCAAGACCAGTATCGTGTCGCCGGCCGAGACCGCGCTGGCCTGATTAACTTCTGTGGCGAGGGAGCTTGCTCCCGTTGGGCTGCGCAGCAGCCCCAGAACAGACGACTCAATAGTTTCAGGTAAACGGGGTTGACTGATTTTGGGGCCGCTTCGCGCCCCAGCGGGAGCAAGCTCCCTCGCCACAAAGCGCTCCAAATCCCCCTCAAATAACACTCCCGGGGGAACATCAATCCGTCACACCTGTCGGTTACATAAGTAGCTGCACCGGGTCCCGCGACGAACGCGTGCAAAAACGCGACATTTTTAGTTGATCTATGGCCCCTCACGTCCTAAAGTTCGCGCCGAACGTCCATGCTGGAAACGATCCATCCGGCTCAAGTACTGACGACGAGACAGCAAGGCCAAGGGACGCGGTTATCCCATGGCCTTTTTGCTTTCGGCGACATGCCTTGGGAAGTAGGCGAACCAAAGTGGGGATACGGAGGACGTTCAGTTGCACCCATTGATTACTACAGTTTGCCCTTAGGAGTTCCCAGCATGTCGATCAACGTCGAAGATTATTTCGCGCGCGCCACTTTTGACAAAATGAAGGCGTTCGCCGACAAGCAAGAAACCCCGTTCGTGGTGATCGACACCGCGATGATCAGCCAGGCCTACGATGACCTGCGCGCCGGTTTCGAATTCGCCAAAGTCTATTACGCGGTCAAGGCCAACCCGGCCGTCGAGATCATCGACCTGTTGAAAGACAAGGGTTCGAGCTTCGACATCGCCTCGATCTACGAGCTGGATAAAGTGATGGACCGTGGCGTCAGCCCGGACCGTATCAGCTACGGCAACACCATCAAGAAATCCAAGGACATCCGCTACTTCTTTGATAAAGGCGTGCGCCTGTTCTCCACCGACTCCGAAGCCGACCTGCGCAACATCGCCAAGGCCGCGCCGGGTTCGAAAGTGTATGTGCGTATCCTCACCGAAGGCTCGACCACGGCTGACTGGCCTTTGTCGCGCAAATTCGGCTGCCAGACCGACATGGCCATGGACCTGCTGATCCTCGCCCGCGACCTGGGCCTGGTGCCTTACGGCATCTCCTTCCACGTCGGCTCACAACAGCGCGACATCAGCGTGTGGGATGCCGCCATCGCCAAGGTCAAAGTGATCTTCGAACGCCTGAAGGAAGAAGACGGCATCCACCTCAAGCTGATCAACATGGGCGGCGGCTTCCCGGCCAACTACATCACCCGTACCAACAGCCTGGAAACCTATGCCGAAGAAATCATCCGCTTCCTCAAGGAAGATTTCGGCGACGACCTGCCGGAAATCATCCTGGAACCGGGCCGTTCGTTGATCGCCAACGCCGGTATCCTGGTCAGCGAAGTGGTACTGGTTGCACGTAAATCGCGCACCGCCGTCGAGCGCTGGGTGTACACGGATGTGGGCAAATTCTCCGGCCTGATCGAAACCATGGACGAAGCCATCAAGTTCCCGATCTGGACCGAGAAGAAAGGCGAGATGGAAGAAGTGGTCATCGCCGGCCCGACCTGCGACAGCGCCGACATCATGTACGAAAACTACAAGTACGGCCTGCCGCTGAACCTGGCGATTGGTGATCGTTTGTACTGGTTGTCGACCGGTGCCTACACCACCAGCTACAGCGCGGTTGAATTCAATGGCTTCCCGCCGCTGAAGTCTTACTACGTGTAAGAACGCTGCACACAAAAAACCCATGACATGTCATGGGTTTTTTTACGGGCTTGCACATTTCAACGATCTTCGCGCACGTGCCATAAACGCAAAATATAGAGTGTTGATTCTTGAATTTCGTAGCGCATTTCGTAATGACCAACCAACAGTCGTCTTACGTCCCGCGGTTCAAATTCTTCAACGCGTTCACCGATGCGCGGGTTACTTAACAAACTCAAAGGTGCTTGGGAAAGTGACTGCACCGTGCGCGCCGCCGCCATGCGATTTACGACGGCCAGGAAGTCGAAAAGTCGAGCCAGATCCGATAAGGCCTTACTGGTCCACTTCAACTCCATCAGCGAGGTACCGGCAGCGGCGAATCAGTGCTTAAACTATCCGCCCAGGCTTGAACCGCTTGCTGATCAATCACCCGACCGGCATCGACATCGGCCATGGCCTCTCGTGTCAGCCGGCTGCGTGCTTCCTCCATATCGACCCAATCGGCGAGCGCTTGCTTAACGATCCAGCCCCGCGAACGATCCATCCGTGCCGCCATCTGATCGACTTTTTGCGCCAAGGCGGTGGGGACGTGAGCGGTCAGTACTTTAGTGTCGGCGCCCATAAATCCTCTCTTCTCAGCATTGCGAAACATATGATTAAATCTGAATCAGCTTCAATCATAGTGATTTAGAGCGGTGCAGCAACTGCTAACCCATGCCGCTCATCGTTTAATTGAGCCACTCGCTGCTCGAAATCTTTAGCCAAAGACCGGATTTCCGGCTGCGCTGCATTTAACAGCGCCTTGTGCGCCGTGCGCAAAAACTTGAGGTTCCCTCCAGCCAGTGCTTGGCGCAGCCAACCCAGCGCCTCCTCGATCTGGCCCCTATCAGCCAGCACCGCCGCATAGCTGAACTGCCCGCGAAAATCCCCGCCTTCGGCTGAACGGCGATACCATGCTACGGCCGCATCCAGATCCTGAGGGCAATACTGGCCGTCTTCCAGATAACGCCCCAGCAGGTTCATCGACTTGGCATGGCCCTGCTCTGCGGCCAGCCGGTAGAACGCCAACGCTTGCGCTCGGTCTTGCGCAACACCGCGGCCGGTCGCCAGCAAGTTGGCGTAGTTGTACTGCCCCCAATCCAATCCAGCTTCTGCCGCCAGACGATAATTGCGCGCAGCCGCTGCTTCATCGACGGCGCAACCCCAACCATGCTCCAGGCAACGCCCGGTCATATTGCGCGCCATCCAATGCCCGCCATGGGCCGCGATCTGGAACCAGCGCAGTGCCAGCGCTTCATCGCGTGCAATGCCGCGCCCTTCCAGCAGGATTTGCCCGAGCAACGCTTGAGCGTCGACCACGCCTTCCTTGGCCGCCATCAAAATCGCCTGGGCGGCGCGCACCGGGGAGTCGTCGAGCATGCTTTGCAGTTGCTCGACATTGAGCACTTCTTCACGGCGCAATAAAAAGCCCATGCTTACACCTCAACCCAGCGGCGCAGCAGGTTGTGGTAGGTGCCGGTGAGCTGGATCAGCGCCGGGTGGTCGGGTACGTCCGTGGTCAGTTGCTGGATAGCGCCGTCCATTTCGAACAGCAACGTGCGCTGGCTGTCTTCGCGCACCAGGCTTTGGGTCCAGAAGAACGAGGCATAGCGCGCGCCACGGGTCACGGCGTTGACTTTGTGCAGGCTGGAGCCGGGGTACAGCACCATATCGCCCGCCGGCAGTTTTACCCGTTGCAGGCCAAAGGTGTCCTGGATCTCCAGTTCGCCACCGTCGTATTCCTCCGGGTCGCTGAAAAACAGCGTGGACGACAGATCCGTGCGCACCCGCTCGTGGCTGCCGCGCGCCTGGCGCACGGCATTGTCGATGTGAAAATCGAAACTGCCACCGGCCGTGTAGCAGTTGAGCAACGGCGGGAAGACTTTGTGCGGTAGTGCCGCCGACATAAACAGCGGGTTGTTCCACAAACGCTCCAGCATTGCCGCGCCGATTTCCTTGGCCAGCGGGTGGCCTTCGGGCAATTGCAGGTTGTGCTTGGCCTTGGCGGATTGGTGCCCGGCGGTGATTTTACCGTCGGCCCACTCAGTGTTTTCCAGGGCTTGGCGAATGCGCAGCACCTCCTCGCGAGAGAACAGGCCGGGAATATGCAGCAACATGGGGCAATACCTGAAAACAGAGAGGCGCTAATGGTATTGATTCTTATCTTCCCTGTAAAACGCGGCGGACGAATGAGTGGGTAAAAACCGTAAGGCAAAAGTGTAAAGAATGTAAATTCAGTGCGAATAGTAATGTATCGCAATTGATAGAAAGTCTTGTTGACCCTATATTCCGCGACCTCACCTCCTTGGGGAAAGGACTCGATATGTCGCGCACTACGCTAAAAACACCTGCCAGTTCACCGCGCATGCTGGCTTCGGCCATCGGCGTTGCACTCAGTGCCAGCTCTGCCGCCCAACTGGCGCAAGCGGCCGAAAGCACCGAACAAAAAGGCGAGCGCAACAGCATCTCCCTCGGCGCCACCAGCATTACCGGCCAGGAACAGGACAACACCTCCTACCAGGTCGAAAAAGCCTCGTCGCAAAAGTACACCGCGCCACTGGTGGACACCCCGCGCTCGGTCACCGTGGTGCCGCAGCAAGTGTTGAAAGACACCGCTGCCACCTCGCTGCAGGATGCGCTGCGCACCGTACCGGGCATCACCTTTGGCGCCGGCGAAGGCGGCAACCCCCAGGGCGACCGCCCGTTCATCCGTGGTTTTGACGCCCAGGGCGACACCTACCTGGATGGCGTGCGCGACACCGGCGGCCAGAGCCGCGAGATCTTCGACATCGAGTCGATCGAAGTCAGCAAAGGCCCCAATTCCTCGTTCGGCGGCCGTGGCTCGGCCGGCGGCAGCATCAACCTGGTGAGCAAGACGCCACAGGCGCGTGACTTCACCAACGGCGGTTTCACTTACGGCTCCCTCCAGACCCGCCGCCTCGTACTCGACGTGAACCGTCAGTTCCTCGACAACGCCGCGTTCCGTTTGAACCTGATGAGCCACGAGCAGAATGTGGCCGGCCGCGACACCATCAACTACGACCGCTGGGGGGTGGCACCGTCGCTGACTTTCGGCCTGGGCACACCGACCCGCGTCAACTTCAGCTACTACCACATGGAAAGCGACGACCTGCCGGACTCGGGCATTCCGTATGGCTACAGCTCGCCGACCGCCACTGCCCACGAGCATGACAAACCCACCGACGGCGGCGACAGCAACAACTTCTACGGTTTGAAAGACCGCGATTTCCGCAAGACCCGCGCCGATATCAGCACGTTCTCCATCGAGCACGACCTGAACGACAACATGACCCTGAAAAACACCCTGCGCCATGGCAGCACCGGCCAGGATTACGTACTCACTCAGCCGGATGACAGCCAGCGCAACGTCAGCCGTTTCGGCACCGTGTGGCGCCGCGCCAACACCCGCGTGTCAACCACCGACACCACCACCAACCAGACTGATCTGTTCGGCAACTTCCAACTGGCGGGCATGAAACACTCGTACTCCACCGGCCTGGAATTCACCGGTGAAGAAACCCGCGTCAGCAGCTACACCGTCAGCCCGAACAGCAACCCGACCTGCACCGTGGCCAAAGGCAGCCTGGGCGGCCAGTGCACCTCGCTGAGCAACCCGACACCGGATGACGCCTGGACCGGCAGCGTAGCCCGCAACTACCTGGGCACCAACACCAAGGCCACCAGCCGCGCCGCCTATGTGTTCGACACCATCGAGCTGGACCCGAAATGGCTGCTGAACGTCGGCGTGCGTTACGACACCTTTGATACCCAAGCCAATACCAACGCCGTAGCCGGGCGCAGCAAGCTCAAGGACGACAGCCAGTTCTTCAACTGGCAGGCGGGTCTGGTCTGGAAGCCGCTGGAAAACGGTAGCATCTACACCTCCTATGCCACCTCGGCGCAGCCGGTCGGCGGGCTGGTGGGTGAAGGGCAAGAAACCAATGGTTTCGTCACCGGCATCAACACCAGCGACCTGAAACCCGAAGAGACCGTCAACTACGAGTTGGGCACCAAGTGGGACCTGTTCCACAACCGCCTGTCGTTGACGGCAGCAGTGTTCCGTACCGAGAAGAAAAACACACGAATCCTGGTGGACTCCAACACCTTCGAAAACGGCGGCGAATCCCGTGTCGATGGCCTGGAACTGTCGGCCAGCGGCAAGCTCACCGATCAATGGCAAGTGTTTGCCGGCTACAGCTACCTGAAAAGCGAACTGGTCGACCCAGGCAAGATCGGCAACCGTCAAAACGTAGTGTCGGCCGGCTCCAACAAAGGCAACCAAATGCCTAACACGCCGAAGAACACCTTCAGCCTGTGGACCACTTACGACATCACGCCAAAACTGACCATCGGCGGCGGCGCGTTCTACGTCGATCAGGTGTATGGCGACCCGGCCAACACCGTGTACGTGCCGGCTTACACCCGCTACGACGCGATGGCCAGCTACAAGCTGACCAAGAACGTCGACCTGCAATTGAACGTGCAAAACCTGACCGACAAGATCTACTACGACAAAGCCTACGCGGCGCACTTTGCCAACCAGGCCGCCGGGCGTACGGCGCTGTTGACCACCAGTTTCCACTTCTAAACCCGGTCAACGTTCAGCCAAAAGCCCCACGCATCGGATGCGTGGGGCTTTTGCGTGTAAAACAGAATTTTTCTCGTTAACCCACGGCATAATGCGCGCCGTGACAACGACATCCAGATGAGCGAGGCGGTCCGACGTGTTGAAAAAAACCCTGTTCCAATTGCACTGGTTCTTCGGCATCACTGCCGGGCTGGTGCTGGCGTTGATGGGGATGACCGGGGCCGCGGTCTCGTTTCAGGATGAAATCCTGCGGGCGCTCAACCCCACAGTCTTGAAGGTCGAAAAACGCGAAGCCGGTGTGCTGCCGCCTGCCGAACTGGTGCGCAAGCTTGAGGCCACCGAAGGCAAGACCGTATCGATGCTGTGGGTGGAAAGCGACAGCGGCAACGCCGCGCGTGTGTTCTTCACCGCCCCGCCGGGCGAACGGCGTGGCCAGATGCGCTACTTCGACCCCTACACCGGCGACTACATGGGCGACGCCGTCGGCCAGGATGTGCTCGGCTTTATCTTGCAGCTGCACCGCTTCCTCGCCATGGGCGAAACCGGGCGTAACATCACCGGCGCCTGCAGCCTCATCCTGGTGTTCTTCTGCCTCTCGGGCCTGTACCTGCGCTGGCCGCGCCAAGTGGCAAGCTGGCGCGCCTGGCTGACGCTGGACTGGCGCAAGAAAGGCCGCAGCTTCAACTGGGACCTGCACTCGGTGTTCGGCACCTGGTGCCTGTTGTTCTATCTGTTCTCGGCGCTCACCGGCCTGTATTGGTCCTACGACTGGTACAGCCAGGGCCTGAACAAACTGCTGTCCGACGCGCCGCAAAACGAGCGCCTGCGCAAACGCGGCCCGCCGCCCGAAGGCCCGGCGCCGGTGGCCAACTACGACGCCATATGGAGCAGCATCTACGCCAACGCCGGCCCCGGTTTGATCGCCTACAACATTCGCATGCCGGCCGTCGCCGGGCAGCCAGCCATTGTGTATTACCTGCTCAACACATCGCCCCACGACCGCGCGCTGAACCAGATCAACCTGGACCCGTCCTCCGGCGAGGTCAAAACCCACGCCCCGTACGCCAGCAAGACGCTCAAGTCCCAATTGCTCACCAGCATTTATGCGTTGCACACCGGCAGCTACTTCGGTTGGACCGGGCGCATCCTCCTCACCCTCAGTTCGCTGATGATGCCGTTGTTCTTTATCACCGGCTGGCTGCTGTACCTGGACCGTCGCCGCAAAAAGCGCCAAGTGCGCGACGCCCGCAAAGGCCTCGGCGCCAACCACAGCGATGCACCGGCCTGGCTGATCGGCTTTGCCAGCCAGAGCGGTTTTGCCGAGCAGTTGGCCTGGCAAACCGCCGGGCAATTGCAGGCCGCCGGCTTGCCGGTGAAAGTGCAGCCGCTGGGCAGCGTCAGCCAGCACGACCTGAGCCAATCGCAGCATGCGCTGTTCGTGGTCAGCACCTTCGGCGACGGCGAAGCCCCGGACAGCGCCCGGGGTTTTGAGCGCAGCGTGCTCGGCCAGGATCTGTCGCTCAAAGGCTTGAACTACTCGGTGCTGGCCCTCGGTGATCGCCAGTATGAACACTTCTGCGGTTTTGCCCGGCGCCTGCACTTCTGGCTGACCCACCAGGGCGGCACGCCGTTGTTCGCGCCGGTGGAAGTCGACAGCGGCGACAGCGAAGCGCTGCTGATGTGGCAACAACAACTGGGCCAAATCACCGGCCAAGCACCGGCAGCGGCCTGGCAAGCGCCTCAGTTTGAAAACTGGACCCTCATCCATCGCACCCTGCTTAACCGCGACAGCGTTGGCTCAGACATCTACCTGCTGGGCCTCACGCCGCCTGCGCCGCAAAGCTGGCTGGCCGGTGACCTGGTGGAAGTGCTGCCGCGCAATTGCCCGTGGGCCATCGAGCATTTCCTCGCAGGCCTGGGCCTGGTCGGCAGCGATGGTGTGTTGATCGACGGCCTGGCGCAAACCCTCAACCAGGCTTTGGCCACCCGCCAACTGCCGGACAACCGCGCGCATCTGGTGGGCCTGCACGCACAAGCGCTGGTCAACGCGCTGGTGCCCTTGGGCATGCGCGAATACTCCATCGCCTCGATTGCCAGCGACGGCGTGCTGGAGCTGATCGTACGCCAGGAGCGCCACCCCGACGGCAGCCTGGGCCTGGGCTCGGGCTGGCTGACCGAATACGCCGCCATCGGCTCCGGCGTCAGCCTGCGTCTGCGCCGCAACAGTGGCTTCCACTTGCCCGAAGCGCCGGTGCCGCTGATCCTGCTGGGCAACGGCACCGGCCTGGCCGGCCTGCGCAGTTTGCTTAAAGCGCGCATCGCCGATGGCCAGCAGCGCAACTGGCTGTTGTTCGGCGAACGCAATATTGCCCACGACTACCTGTGCCAGGACGAGCTGCAAGGCTGGCTGGCCAGCGGTGACCTGGCCCTGCTGGACCTGGCGTTTTCCCGCGACCAGGCAGAGAAAATCTACGTACAGGACCGCCTGCGCGAATCGGCAGACGTATTGCGTAGATGGCTGGCCGAAGGCGCCGCGATTTATGTGTGCGGCAGCTTGCAGGGCATGGCCACGGGTGTGGATCAAGTGCTGCACGAGGTGCTGGGCAGCGAAGCGGTGGAGCGTTTGATTGAGCAGGGCCGCTATCGTCGGGATGTGTACTAAGCCCTCATAAACACCGAGGAGCAACTGTGGGAGCTGGCTTGCCTGCGATGCAGGCACCTCGGTGTATCAGTGACACCAGGGTGATGCCATCGCAGGCAAGCCAGCTCCCACAGTTTTACGTGCATTGCAGGTCAGGCGGGCTGCAGCTTTTGCTCGAACACCGAGACCCCATCCAAGTCACGCAAGATCACGGTCAACTCCGCCGTCTGCCCGTCAATCTGCACTTCACCAAAAAACTGAAAACCGGCAAACGGCGAAGTGTTCTGCGCAGGCGGAGCCTTCTGGAACACCACCTCCGGTCCAAAGGTTTTGTCCAGTTGATTAGGCCCGAAGCTCCCCGCATTCAGCGGCCCGGCCACAAACTCCCAGAACGGCTCGAAATCCTGAAACGCCGCGCGGTCCGGGTGGTAATGATGCGCCGCGCAGTAATGCACATCCGCCGTCAGCCACACATGGTTGCGCACCTGCTGCGCGCGCAAAAAGCCTAACAGTTCGGCGATCTCCAACTCACGACCTTGGGCCGGGCCTGGGTCGCCGTTGGCGATGGCTTCCCAACGTGGCACGCCGGGGCTGACTTCGCCGTCAGGCACGCCGAGGCCGATAGGCATGTCGGCGGCCACGACTTTCCACTGCGCCTGGGAGGCCTTGAGTTCGCGCTTGAGCCAGTCCAGTTGCTCACGGCCCATAAAGGGCTTTTCGCCGCCCAGATTGTCGTCGTTAGGCCCGCGATAACTGCGCATGTCCAGCACGAACACATCCAGCAACGGCCCGTAGCTGAGCTTGCGATAGATGCGCCCACCGCCATCGGCGCTCTGGCGGCGCATCGGTGAATACTCCAGCCAGGCCTGGCGTGCGCGGCCGACCAAGGTGTTGATGTCCTTGGTCTGGTAACGCTCATCGAGCACCTTGCTCGGCGACCAGTTGTTGATCACCTCGTGGTCGTCCCACTGCCAGATCTGCGGCACTTCGGCATTGAAGCGGCGCACGTTTTCATCCAGCAGGTTGTAGCGATAATTGCCGCGATATTCGTCGAGGGTTTCGGCGACTTTGCTCTTGGCTTCAGTGGTGATGTTGCGCCAGATGCGCCCGTCTTCAACGGTCAGTTGGGCCGGCACTGGGCCGTCGGCGTAGATGGTGTCACCGCTGTGGATAAAAAAGTCCGGCAGGCGCAGGCGCATGGCTTCGTAAATGCGCATGCCGCCTATGTCCGGGTTGATGCCGAAGCCCTGGCCGACAGTGTCGCCGCTCCACACAAAACGGATATCACGACGCTGCTGCGGCACGCTGCGCAAGTGGCCGAACCACGGCTCGCTGGCCACGCCGGTCTGGGCGTCTTCAAAGTGCACACGGTAGAAAATCGCCTGATCGACCGGCAGCCCGGTGAGTTCGACGCGGGCGGTAAAGTCGGTGCGGCTGTCGGCCAGGGGCGAGATAAATTTGCGCGGGTTGCTGAACACACTGCGGGTGTCCCACTCCACCACCATCTTCGCCGGGCGGTCGCTGCGGCTCCAGATCATCGCCCGATCGCCCAGCAAGTCGCCGGACTGCACGCCGTCGGTGAGTTGGGGGCGGTCCTTGACCGAGGCGATCACTGCCGGCGCCAGGCCCGGCAGCAACAAACCGGCGCCAACGGCTTGCATCACGCGGCGACGGCCGAGATCGAAGTGGCTCATGCAGGTGCCCTCTTGAGTATCAAAAGGGCAACTTAAACACGGGAGCATGAAGCGGATGTGACACCGACCGTAAGAACACTGGAGATCAAAGGTGGGAGCTGGCTTGCCTGCGATAGCGGTGAATCAGTCACTGAAAGGGTGACTGACAGAAAGCAATCGCAGGCAAGCCAGCTCCCACATTTTGAACAGTGTCAGGCCTTGGCTGAAGTGATCGACAGCTCCGCCGCCTCGGGACGCTTGATCAGCGCATACACCAACCCGGTCACCAAGCTGCCCGCCACAATCGCCAGCAAGTACAGGAGCGCATGGTTCATTGCATTCGGAATCACCAACACAAACAAACCACCATGGGGTGCGGCGAGTTTGCAGCCGAAATACATCGACAGCGCGCCGGTCAACGCGCCACCGGCGATGCTGGCCGGGATCACCCGCAGCGGGTCTTTGGCGGCAAATGGAATCGCGCCTTCAGAGATAAAGCACAGGCCCAGGATCATTGCGGCCTTGCCCGCCTCGCGCTCGGTCTGGGCGAACTTGCGCCGCGCCAGCAAGGTGGCGATGCCCATGCCGATTGGCGGCACCATCCCAGCGGCCATGGTCGCCGCCATCGGTGCACCACTGGACGCGGCCAGCAGGCCGACAGAAAACGCATACGCCGCCTTGTTGATCGGCCCGCCCAAATCCACACACATCATGCCGCCCAACAAAATGCCCAGCAGCACCGCATTGGTGGTGCCCATGGTGCTGAGAAAATCCGTCAGCCCCGTGAGCAACCGCGCCACCGGCGGGCCGACCAGATAGATCATCGCAAGGCCCGTGAACAGGCTTGCCAGCAGCGGGATGATCAGGATCGGCTTGAGCGCCTCCAGGCTTTGCGGCAATTGCACCGCGCGGGTGATCAGCTTGACGCAGTAACCGGCAAGGAAACCGGCGAGGATGCCGCCGATAAACCCGGCGCCCAAGGTGCCCGCCAGCAAGCCGCCGATCATGCCCGGCGCCAGGCCCGGACGGTCGGCAATCGAATAAGCGATGTAGCCCGCCAGCAACGGCACCATCAGCATAAAGGCCTGGTCGCCGACGGTTTTGAGGGCGGCAGCCAAGGTGCCTTTTTCTTCAAAAGCATGGATGCCGAACACAAACGACAAGGCGATCAACAGCCCGCCCGCCACCACCATCGGCAACATGAACGACACGCCGGTGAGCAGGTGCTTGTACACGCCGGTTTTTTCTTTTTTGCCGACCGCACCGCTGGCGGCGTTTTCTACCGCGCCTTCGGCCAGCGCCTTGTTGAGCGTGGCCTCGGACTGCTTGAGGGCGATGCCGGTACCGCAGCGGTAAATCTTTTTGCCGGCGAAACGCTCAGTGGCGACTTCGATATCCGCCGCCAGCAACACCACATCGGCATCGGCGATGGCCTGCGCGCTCAACGGCGTGCGTGCGCCCACCGACCCCTGGGTCTCGACCTGCAAGTCATAGCCCAGGCGCTTGGCCGTTTGCTGCAAGGCTTCGGCGGCCATGAAGGTGTGGGCCACGCCGGTCGGGCAGGCCGTGATCGCGACGATACGCGGGGCATTCTTCGCCGCCACCGGCGCTTGGTTGGCGACGTATTCCTGGGCCTCTTCGGCACCACGGCGCAGCACCGCGTCGACATCCGCCAGCGCCTGGGCCGGCGTGCTCTGGAATACACGCTTGCCGACAAACCGCTGCATATCCACCGGCGTGCTGCTGACCAGCAACACCCACTCGGCCGCGTCGATAGTCGCTTGGGACAACGCCCGCTCAGGGTGCTGCACATCTACGACTTCGGTGCTGGTGCTCCAGCCCTGGCGCTGCGCGGCGGCGTCCAACAAGCGGGCGCACAGCACACTGGTGACCATGCCGTTCGGGCAGGCGGTAACAATGGCTAACTTCATCACAAACCCTCTTATTGTTCTGTCAGCGTGCGCACATGGACGCCGCTTTCGAGGCGCGCCAACTGCGCGTCATCGCTGATGCCAAAACCGATCTGCGTGACCGCCATGGCGGCAATCGCCGTGGCCCGGCGCAAGGTGGTTTCCGGCAGATCAAACCTGAGCAGACCGTGCAGCATCCCGGCCAGCAACGAATCGCCCGCACCCACCGTGCTGGCGACGCTGACCTTGGGCGGCGTGGCATGCAGCGCGGTGCCTGGGCTGAACCAGTTCACGCCCTCGGCGCCGTGGGAGACCACCACATGCTCCACGCCTTGAGCATGCAAACGCTCGGCGGCCTGGGCCTGCTGTGCGATGGAGTCGGTGCCGCAATCGAGGGCTTCGGCGAGTTCTTCGGTGTTGGGTTTGATCAACCACGGGCCGGCCTTGATGCCCGCGCGCAAGGCTTCGCCGCTGGTGTCGAGGACGACTTTCAAACCAAGGTCTTTCAACGCGTGTATCAGTTCCTGAAACCACTGTGCGCTGACGCCACGCGGCAAACTGCCAGCGACCACCACCGCATCGAATTCAGGGCCGATGATCGCGACCATTTTGAGCAGTTGTTTTTGCGCCTGCTCACTCACCAGCGGCCCCGGCGCATTGATGTCGGTGACCCGACCATCCTGCTCGGCAATCTTGATGTTGCTACGTGTTTCGCCCGGCACGCGGATGAACGCGTCGCCAAACCCGCGGCTGGCGATCAATGCCTCGAAAGCCTCAGGGTTTGAGGCGCCGAGAAAACCGCCCACGCTCACCTCATGCCCGAGGTCCGCCAGCACCTGGGCGACATTCACACCCTTGCCGGCAGCATGGGTCAACAGGGTTTCGCTGCGGTTGACTGCACCGGGTTCCAGGTGTGCCAGGCGTACCGTAAGGTCCAACGCCGGGTTCAGCGTCAGGGTCAGAATCTTCGCCATTTACACGGCCTCCACTAGGGCTCGCACTTGCGCGGGCGAACCCACCGCAAGCGCTTTTTGCGCCAGGCCCTGGGCCTCGCTCAGACTGAATTCACGCACCCGCGCCTTCACTTCGGGAATGCTGCGGGCTGACACACTCAACTCATCCACACCCAGCCCCACCAGCACCGGCACCGCCAGCGGGTCCGCCGCCAGTTCGCCACACACGCCGACCCATTTGCCATGGGCATGGGCGGCGCGCACGGTGATGTCGATCAGTTGCAACACGGCCGGGTGCAGGCCATCGGCCTGGGCCGACAGGGTTGGGTGGCCACGGTCGATGGCCAGGGTGTACTGGGTGAGGTCGTTGGTGCCGACGCTGAAAAAGTCGACTTCCTTGGCGAGTACCGGCGCGAGCAAAGCGGCAGACGGTACTTCGATCATGATGCCCAGTTGCAGGTCGGCCACCGGGATTTCCAGGCGCAGGCGCTCGGTCATATCGCGGGCGGCTCGCCATTCATCAACACTGCCGACCATGGGAAACATGATGCGCAGCGGGCGGTTGTCCGCCGAGCGCAACAGCGCACGCAATTGCGCTTCCATGATCTGCGGGCGCTGCAAGGTCAGGCGAATGCCGCGCACACCGAGGAAGGGGTTTTCTTCCTCGGCAATCGGCCAATACGGCAGCGGTTTGTCGCCGCCCACATCCAGGGTGCGCACCACCAGCGGGCGACCGCCAAGGCCGTCGAGCACACGGCGGTATTCGGCTTCCTGGGTGGCTTCATCCGGTGCTTGCGGGTGAGCCATAAAAATCAGTTCGGTGCGCAACAGCCCGATGCCTTCGGCGCCCTGCTCCACCGCCGTCGCAACGCCGGCGCTTTCACCGATATTGGCGAACACTTCCACGGCATGGCCATCGCGGGTCATGGCCGGTTCGTGACGCTGGGCCGAGGCCGCTTGCAGGCGCTGTTCGCGGGTGTCGCGCTCGACCGTGGCGCGTTGCAGCGTGGCCGCGTCGGGGTCGACATGCAATCGACCGCGCTGGCCGTCGAGCAATAGCTGTGTGCCAGCGGCCAGCAACAACACCGCCGCGCCGGCGCCTACCAAAGCAGGAATGCCCAAGGCACGCGCAACGATGGCACTGTGGGCCGTGGCGCCGCCACGGGCGGTGAGGATGCCGGCGACGCGGGTTGGGTCCAGGCGGGCAACGTCAGAGGGGCCGACTTCGTCCATCACCAGAATGTAAGGCTCGCTTGGCTCCTGGGCGGTTTCAAGGCCGCACAATTGCGCCAGCACCCGGCGACCAATATCACGCAGGTCGGCGGCGCGCTCAGCGAGCAAGGCATCCTGCAGCGACTCTTGCTGTTTGGCCGCGGCTTCGATCACGCTCATCCACGCAGCTTCGGCGCTTTCGCCCTGCTTGAGGCGCGTGTCGACCTCGTCGGTCAGCTCCGGGTCGTCGAGCATTTCCTGGTGGGTAATGAAAATCTCGCGGATCGCCTTGGATTGGCTGCGCTCGATCAAACCCTGGATATCAGCGCGCACCTCGGTGAGCGCGGCGTGCAGGCGCTGGCGCTCAATGGCTGCAGACTCGCCACGCAGCGGGTAATCGAAGACCTGTTGGGTCTGGATATGCGCCGGGCCAATGGCAATGCCAGGCGCGGCGGCGATAGCCTGGACCTGGCTGCCGGACACAGGCGCGCTGATCGCGGGTTCAATATCAAGGATGGCAGGTTGGGCACTCACGGTCGGCAGCGGCTCGACTTCCTCACCGAGCCCTTGCTCCACCGCTGCCAACAGCGCGGGCAATGCATCACCGGCAATCGCAGGTTCAGCGACAAACTCCAGCACCTGGCCGCGACGGGCGCCGAGGCTCAGCAACTTACTCAGGCTTTTCACCGAGACGGCACCCACCGGGCCATCAACGATGCGCACGCGGATATCGCCGTCAAAACTTTTCGCCAATTGCGCGAGGATCTTCGCCGGCCGTGCATGCAAACCATGGGCATTGGCCAGGGTGATGCGCACGCTCGGCCAGTCCGGTGGCAATTCGCCGCCGAGCACCTCAAGCACCGCGCGGCTGCTGGTAGCGCGGCCCAATTCCTGGCCGCGACCTTCAATCAACAAGGCGCACAGGCGTTCGAGCAAGGTTTGATGCGCCTCACCCAGGCTGGCCAGGCAGAACAGGCCGTTCAGGGGCTGGCCGAGGTAACGCATCGGTTTGTCCGGCGTCACAAACGCAAGGCCTGGGCGCTTCACCGTCTGCTCGCTGTGCAGCCACCACAGGCCATCGCCCAACGGCAGCGCGTCGACTTGCTGCAACACGGCGGCGAAACCATTACTGACACAATCGGCCTGACGCAACAGGCGTGCGCCACGCCAGACCAGCTCTTCAAAATCGTCGGCCGATACGCCCAGGCTGATCATCTGCGCGTCCAGCGCCAGTTCCTGTGGTGCGCCTTGCAGCAGTTTCAGCAAGGCTTCGGCGGAGCCGGCACGCCGCAGCGCCTGGCCCAGGTCGGTTTCTCCGAGGGCGCGGGTGAGCAGTTGCAGCAGGCGCAGGTGTTCATCGGATTTGGCCGCGATGCCGATCGCCAGGTAGACGATCTGGCCGTCGCCCCAATCCACCCCTTCGGGAAATTGCAGCAGGCGTACGCCCGTGGAAAACACTTGGTCACGGGTTTCCGGCGTACCGTGGGGGATGGCAATACCTTGGCCGAGAAAAGTCGAGCCTTGGGCTTCACGGGCTTGCAAGCCGCTCAGATAACCCTCGGCGACCAGGCCATCGGCCACCAGTTTGTCCGCGAGCAGGTGCAAGGCAGCAGATTTATCCACAGCCACCTGGCCCATGGAAATCTGCTCTACAGTGAGCTCAAGCATGCCGTTCTCCTAGTTAGTGCACTGTGGGCACTAGGTATTGTTTTGAATAAATCAGCGCAGGCGCGTTCATAAATAACTGACTGAGTGGTCAATTGGCAGTAGTCACTCAGTGGCGAACATCGTAAAAATACGCTTGCTGAAACGTTTAATCTAGAATTTATGGCAGATTATGCGCTAATTATGCAAGCTTGAAGGACCACTCGGCACTTGAGCTCAGACAATAGTCGTGTGCAGGAATCGGTTACGATTGGACAAAATGTCGGGGCAAGCTCTAAAAAACAAGGAAATCCCGGTTTGAAACTCAGTGATATCGCACGTCTGGCCGGTGTGTCCGTTACCACCGCCAGCTATGTCATCAACGGCAAGGCCGAACAGCAACGCATCAGCAGCGCCACCGTCGAGCGTGTGCGTGCTGTGGTCGAAGCCCATGGCTTTACGCCCAACCCTCAGGCCGCCGGGCTGCGCAGTCGGCACACGCGCACCTTGGGCTTTATCTTGCCCGACCTGGAAAACCCCAGCTACGCACGCATCGCCAAGCTGTTGGAACAAGGCGCGCGGGCGCGCGGCTACCAACTGCTGATCGCCAGCTCCGATGATGAAGCCGACAGCGAACGCCAACTGCTGCAACTGTTCCGCGCGCGGCGCTGCGATGCACTGTTCGTGGCCAGTTGTTTGCCGGCCAGCGATGACAGCTACCGTGAGCTGCAAGCCAAGGGCCTGCCGGTGATCGCCATCGACCGGGTGATGGAACCCGGGCAGTTCTGCTCGGTGGTCAGCGACGACCGCCAGGCCTGCCAGCAACTCACCAGCAGCCTGTTGCAGCCGCTGCCCAAGCAGATCGCGCTGATCGGCGCACACCCCGAACTGAGCATCAGCCAGGAACGCGCTGCCGGTTTCCGTGAAGCCTTGAGAGACTTCAAGGGCGACGTGCTGATCGAGCAGGGTGAAGCCTTCAGCCGTGACTGTGGCCGCCAACTGATGGAAGAACTCCTGCAACGCCTGGGGCATTTGCCTGACGCGCTGGTGACGACTTCCTACGTGCTGCTGCAAGGTGTGTTCGACGCGTTGCATGACTTCCCGCTCAAGTCCCGGCCGTTGCGCCTGGGCACGTTCGGCGACACCCAACTGCTCGACTTCCTGCCCTTGCCGGTCAACGCCATGGCCCAGCAACATCAACTGATCGCCGACACCGCCCTGCGCCTGGCCCTGGCGGCCATCGAAGAAGAACAGTATGAGCCCGGCGTGCATGCCATCGGCCGGACCTTCAAGCAGCGCATTCACGAGGCTTGAGCGTGGAGCTGATCGACACCCACACCCACCTGGACTTCCCGGATTTCGACACGGATCGCCGGGCAGTCCTCGCCCACAGCCGCCAACTCGGCGTGCAGCGCATGGTGGTGCTGGGTGTGTATCAGCAGAACTGGCAACGGCTGTGGGATCTGGTGCAGGACGATGAAAGTTTATTTGCCGCCTTCGGCCTGCACCCGGTGTATCTGGAGGATCATCGCCCCGCCGACCTGATCGAGTTGGGTGATTGGCTGACCCGTCTACAGGGCCATCGGCAACTGTGCGCCGTCGGTGAGATCGGGCTGGATTACTTCCTCGAACAGTTGGACCGCGAACGTCAGCAAAGCCTGTTTGAAGCGCAGCTGAAACTGGCTGTGGATTTCCAGCTTCCAGCCCTGCTGCACGTGCGCCGCAGCCACGCGGCAGTGATCGCCACCCTCAAACGCATCCGCCTGCCGCGCGGCGGCATCATTCATGCGTTTGCCGGCAGCGTTGAGGAGGCCCGCGAATACATCAAACTCGGCTTTAAACTGGGCCTGGGCGGCGCGGCCACTTGGCCCCAGGCGCTGCGTATGCACAAGGTGCTGACCCAGCTGCCGCTTGAGGCGCTGGTGCTGGAAACCGATTCGCCGGACATGGCGCCGGCCATGTACCCCGGCCAGCGCAACAGCCCGCAACACCTGCCGGCTATCTGCGACGCCTTGGCCGAACGCATGGGCATCAGCCCTTCAGTGCTGGCCGAAACG
The DNA here is from genome assembly GCF_021605825.1 of Pseudomonas sp. PA-6-3C. Classification (NCBI taxonomy): domain Bacteria; kingdom Pseudomonadati; phylum Pseudomonadota; class Gammaproteobacteria; order Pseudomonadales; family Pseudomonadaceae; genus Pseudomonas; species Pseudomonas sp. PA-6-3C. The sequence goes on along the minus strand of NZ_WKDV01000001.1, from coordinate 132,977 downwards.
AGCACACGCAACGCGTGCGAGCTGTTCAACTGGTAGCACGTTGACCACCTGCAAATCCAAGGTCAGTCGCTGCCGGTGGCGCACGTAACGCAGCGTCAGAAAGTGCATAAGTACCACTATCAATGAAACGTTGAGCTGCCCGACCATACTGATCAGGCCGAGCCACTCGGCCACCATCGCCACGATCAGCACCGCGCTGGTCAGTACCATCATGCTGGGGTGCACCATGGCCCAGTGGTCCAAGGATTTGAACTGGCGCAGTTGCCTGGGGCAGTTCAACTCCAGGACCCGCTGACAATACGGGCAATCAAACGGCTCACGGATGGCAATGGCGTTCAATTGCCAGGGCTTGAGTTCGAAGGTGATGTCGCAATGGGCGCAGTGCCCTTTGATGCCGATAACCGCCGTCATCGCGTTGCCTCCCGAGTACCCGGATTGGGTGAAACAAATTCTCACCCAATCACATGATCAAAACAGGCACACCGAAAAATAAGGACAGGCACCACAAACCATCAAGCCTATTCCTACGCGCAGGTCTTACACACGAAACGCCCCGATCAAGTGCTTCAGTTCAATGACCTGCAACGACAGCTGCCGGCTGGCGGCCTCGGTCTGCTGCGCGCCCTGGGCCGCATGTTCGCCGGCTCGATTGATTTCGACGATGTTTTGGTCGATATCCTGCGCGACTGCGGTTTGCTGCTCGACGGCGGCGGCGATCTGCTGGTTCTGATCGACGATCATGCCCACGGCGCCAAGGATATTTTCCAGGGCCTGCTGGACCTTTTCCGACTGAGCCACGGTACCATCGGCCATGGTATGGCTGGTGCCCATGGCCTTCACCGCTGCGCCTACACCGCTGTGCAAACGGCTGATCATCTGTTCGATTTCTTCGGTGGAATGCTGCGTGCGCCGGGCCAGGGTGCGCACCTCATCGGCCACCACCGCAAAACCACGCCCCTGCTCACCGGCGCGCGCCGCCTCGATCGCCGCATTGAGCGCCAGCAGGTTGGTTTGCTCGGCGATGCTTTTGATCACTTCCAGCACGCTGCTGATGGACTGGCTGTCGGCGGCCAGTTGATTGATCACCCGCACCGATTCATCAATCTCCGACGCCAGGCGCGCAATGCTGCCCTGCTGGGATTGCACCAGGCCACGGCCGGTGACGGTTTCGTGGTTGACGCTTTGGGCGCTATTGACCGCCGCGGCCGCGCTGCGTGCCACTTCCTGGGCGGTGGAAGACATCTGGTTCATCGCCGTCGCCACCTGTTCAATCTGGCTGCGCTGGCCGGACACCGCCTGATTGCTTTGCGAAGACACGGCCTGCACCTGGCCGGCTTGCAGCTCGACCTGGCTAACGGTGTGCCCCACGCGTTCGATCAAGTCGTGGATCTTGGCCACAGTGCCGTTGAACACTTGGCCCAGGTCGCCCAGTTCATCGCGACTGTGGGCCACAAACGTGACGGTCATGTCGCCGGCCGCCACCTTGTCCATCATCGCGCCCAGTCGGCGCAAGGTGGTGCGCGTGGAGGCATAGAAGCCTGCATACAAATAGAAGATCAGCAAGAACACCGCCACCAGGGCACACACCAGCACCACCATGTGCGTGCGGTTTTGCGCCAGGCGCTGCTGCAGTTGCTGCTCAAGGAACCTCAGGGTGGTGTCATTGAGCTGGTAGGTCTGGGCCATCAGTCGGCTGACATCTTCGTAGAACCCCTGCCACGGCGCGTCGAGGGTTTGCGCCATGACGACCTGCTCTTCAAACAACTCGCTGCCTTGTTTGAGGCTGGCACTGCTGGCCTGGGCCAAGCTGTCGAGCGCCGTGTGCGCGGCGGTACTGGCGCCCAGGGCATCCTGCAGCTTCAAGGCGTATTCAGCCTGGAGTTTTTCCAACTGTTGCAACAGTTCGTCAAAGCGCGTGCTGGAGGATGAATTGAGAAAGCCCTGGCCGAGGGAGTACGCGCCCATGGCCCGCCCCTCGCCGAGGGTTTGGGTGACTTGCGCGGTGACGCTGGTGAGCAGCTCACTGAGCTGGCGCAAATCACTCTGAGGGTCGCGGCTCAAGCCGGACTGGCTGGCGATGATCTGGCTCAACATCTGCGCCTTGTTGAGTAATTTGCCGATCAGCGCGCTTTTGCTCAGCAGCGAGGTTTCTTGCTGCTGAGCCTTGAAGGCGGCGATTAACTCGTCGCGTTTGCCCTCGAAGGCGCTGGCTTGCTCAGGGTCGACGGTCATGGCGTTGAGGCTTTGCAGGCGGCTCAGTACGTTCTGCTCAAGGGCACTGATCTTGCCTTCGAGGTCGCCGGCCTTACCTGATTGCCCCAGCACCGCGTTGATCTGCACCTGATTGTTCAGGGTCTCCAGATCGCGCCGCAGGGCCAGGCTGCTGCCGAGCAAATCGAGGCTTTGCAGTTCAATGCGGGTGCCCTGGAATTGCGACCAGGAGTCACGCACCAGAAAATAGTTGGTCGCCAGCATCGGCAGCAGGAACAGCACGCTGATCAGGCTGAACTTCATGCCAAAACTCAGGCGGTTCATCAGGGCGACAGCGGGATAGAGCAAGCGCTTCACGGGTGAGCTCCCTTTCTTATTTTTATTGAGGCGCAGGGCGGCGGCAGATAGCCACTATTTGGCGCTCTGACTGTATAGCTCAATTTGAAAGGGAGTTTTGTAACGTAAGGTTAACGGCTTGGAAATTCACCACAGACCCAATGTGGGGATGCAGGCACCTTGGTGTATCAGGCATACCGAGTTGATGCGATCGCAGCATAGGTATCTACACAACTTTTGAAGGCAGCCACTTTCTCCTGTGGCGAGCAGGCTTGCCCTGCGTTGGGCTGCGAAGCAGCCCCAGTAAAGGCACTGCAATTTTCCTGAAAGAACTCAGCGTCTGGGTTTGGGGCCGCTTCGCAGCCCAACGCAGGGCAAGCCTGCTCGCCACAACAGCCTAACCGGTTGTGTAGATACCTATGGCCATCGCAGGCAAGCCAGCTCCCACACTTTGACCGCATGCAGCCATCCTGTTGCGAGGAGCTAAGGCAACACCGTCCAGATCGCGAACCCGGCATACCACAGCACCGCAGCCCGCAGCAGCAGTTCCCACAGACGATCCAGGCTGTTGATGCCATCGGCCCCCACCACCGGTGGTGGAATTTCAGCCGCCACCAAGCCAACTTTTTCCATCAGTTGCGCAGCGCTGATGTCCCAGCTCAACAGCTCATGCAGCATCACCCGGCTGACCGCGACAAAGTTACCCACCAGGGCAAAGCTGGCCGCCAACAGACGCACCGGCAGCCAATCAAATGCGTGACGCAATTGCCCGGCGCGTTCGGCGACCAGCGGGTTCTGGCTGTTCTCGCTGGCCAATGCCAACAGGCGATAAGCCAGGGCCGCGACCGGGCCAAGCAGGAAATACCAGAAAATCACCGCAAAAAAGCTTTGGTAGGCCTGCCACAGCAAATGGCCTTGAACCCGCTCCAGCAGTTGCTCGCCACTGTCGGCGGCCACCTTCAGGTCGCGCTCGGCAACGTGCTCGGCAGCTTGCAGGTCACCGCGCCGCCAGGCGTCGCGAAACGGCCCAAGCTCGCCAAGCAGGTCGCCGCGCCCCAGGCTGTAGATCACCACCAGCAAATGCACCGGCAACGCCAACAGACCATAAGCCACGGGCTCCAACACCAACAGCAACAACCCCAGCAAGGCCACCGGCAACAACACCAGCAGTACCAGGATCAGCCAAGGCTGCTTGCCCATGCGCGGGCTCGTTTCCAGCTTGGCCAGTTCGCGCAGCCATCCGCCGTCACGTTGCAACCGCCGACGCAGGGCCGAGAACTTCTCGATCCACACCGCCAGCACCAACACCAGGAAACTCATCGTGCGTGTCCTCCATCCTGCAGGGCGCTGCGAAAGCGCGTCCAATCAAAAGCCGGGCCTGGATCGGTCTTGCGTCCCGGTGCGATATCACTGTGACCACAAATACGCTGCTGGGTAATGCCTGGGTAGGCCGACAACAGTTGCCGGGCCAGGTCGATCAGCGACACATATTGCGCATCGGTGAACGGTAGCTCGTCCGTGCCTTCCAGTTCGATCCCGAGGGAAAAGTCATTGCACACTTCACGCCCCTCGAAACTGGACACCCCGGCATGCCAGGCACGCTCCAGGCACGACACAAATTGTGTCACCAAGCCGTCGCGTTCAATCAGAAAATGCGCAGACACCCGTAGGCTGGCAATGCTTTCAAAGTAGGGATGCTCCGTGACGTCCAGGCGGTTCTGGAAAAACTCCTGCACTTTGCCAGTAGCAAACTGCCCCGGTGGCAGGCTGATGTTATGCACCACCAACAGTGAGATCTCGCCGGCGGGGCGCTCGTTGAAGTTGGGCGACGGGCAATGACGGATGCCCTGGCACCAACCGCTGGTGGGGTCCAACTGCATACGGGTTCCTTGAATGAGACGAGGTGTTACCAGTATGCCGCGTTCAGCCCTGCGGTTGCGATCACTTGCCGCGATTGAGTTGGCGCAGCGTGCCAATCACCGACGTCAGCGCGCGGTCGAACAGCAGCCCCTCATCAAGGCTGCGCAGCGCGCCCTGCTTGAGGGCCACGGCCAATTGGCCGGCACTTTTCTCGAGGGCTTTGAGCCCGGTGCGGCTGACAAAAATATAGCGGTTGGCCGGCGCCATGATGGCCTTCAGCTTGCAACGCAGCCGGCTGCCGTCCTCCTGCTGGAACTCAAACCAGTGACCAATGTGCAACTGCTGGACCTTGAGCAACTCCGGATCATCACTGGGCAGACTCGGGATGGCGTCAGGCACCTCGCTACTGAGCGAAAACGGCTCACGCACCTCGATCAGCGTGTCCAGGCGCTCGCCTTCGAACGACTGCAGGTGCATGGCCTGCAAACGTACAAAAAATTCGCGGGTGCTGAAGGGGTCGAACGCAGCACTGGTCAACCCATCACGCAAGGCTTTGAGCAGGCCGGGCAGCTGCTCAAGTAAGTGCCGGCCGGCCTCGGTGTCTTTTTGCAGGCTGACGCTCCAGATCAATTCGTCCATGGTGCGCACGGCCGCCTGCCATTGCACTGACTGCTCGCCCTGCTTGAGGCTGGCCAGCAACAGCACCTGGCTCCAGGCCTGCTGGATAAACTGCACCACGGACTGCGGCAACACTCGGCCCACCAACCGTCGATTGAGCACCTCGGCCACCCGCTGACGCGCGGCGTCTTTGCGCACCCGGCCTTCTTCGGCCTCACAGGTGTGCTGTTCGAGCAATTCGCTGCGGTGGCGCTCGTCGGCAGTAGAGGCACTGAACTGCGCCAGCACCTGGGGGAAAATCGCCAGGTCTTCAACGAACTCATTCAACAGCCGTTGCACCACCTGCTCAGTGCGCACGTACAGGCTGTCACGCTGATAATCATCGCGCGGGCTCCATGTCATGGCGGCGCTGGCGATTTCATTGAGCAGACGTCGCGCCGGGTGGCTGGCGCGGCTGAAAAAACTCTTGTCCAGCACCGCCACTTTCAACAGCGGAATCTGCAAGCGTGCGATCAAGGCCTTGAATACGTCAGGCACGCAGTGGTCAGTGAGGATGAACTCGAACAACAGCGCGACCAGGTTGATCACATCCTCATCGGCGTCTTCCACCACACGGGACTTGCCGCTCTTGACGCTCACGCGAGTCAGCAACTGCTCAAGCTGGTTACGCAGGTCGAAGTCGTCTTCGGCTTCTGGCTCCGGCACGTATTGTTGCAGGTGGGAGAGCAGGCGCAGCAAATCGCGGGTGGCGATGGGCTGGGGTTCGGCGCTGGCTTCCAGGGTGGGCGCGACGCTGCCACGCACGGCAGCGAGCAACTTCTGCAACGCGGCGAAGGCTTGCTGGCCGTTTTCATCCATGGGCTGATCAACGGCCTGCACACTGCCTTCGCGCTGCTGCTCGCGAGCTTCACGCCCACCTGGGCGGCGTGACGGCACAGCCTTGAGCTGCGGCAAAACGCCAGTGGCAACCAGCAGTTGGTTGGCCTCGGCGTACAGTTGGTCGGCGTCACTGAGCACATACTTTTCGAACAGCTTGAGCATGATCAGCTTGACGCGAATCTCCACCCCCAGGCTGCGCCCCGCACGCAGGAAGAACTCGCACAGCAGTGCCGGGCCCAGCGGGTTATCGCGCTCATCCAGGGGGTTGCCGAGCAGCGCACCCAGGCGCGCGGTTAATTGCCCCAGCGCCAGGCCATCGCGATGGCGCACCCGGCCGAGCATGGCCTCCAGCGCGACGGCTTTTTCCAGCTCATCACTGGACGTACCCGGCGCCGCCTCATAGGACACCATCGGCACCAGGTGAAACTCACCGCGCTCGGCCTGGCCCAGGTCGATAAATGCGGCGAACAATTGCTCCATGAACACGCGCTCGAAATTCTTGCGCTTGAGGCGCAGGTCACGCATGGCTTCAAAGAAAATATGGTGGTCGACGTTGCTGCGGGCCTTGTCGGCCATTTCAAACAAGGTGTCGTCAGCGTTGTCGAACAGCTCCTGCAAACCTTGCTGCAACTGCTGTGCAGCCTTGTCGCGAACCTGCAGCAACACCACCGGCAGGCGCGCGAGCGGCGATGGCGTGGCCTGTGCCCGATTGATGGGCACCACCTTTCCGTCAATGTGCATCCTGGCCTCCTGAAACGGCGGTGATGAGTTGGGGAAAAATCGGCTACAGGCCCCATCGGGCTGCAAACACCGGTTATCTCCAAGGACGTCAAAGCTATGACGCCAATCGCAAGGCGCGAGATTATCTTGCAAATGGGGGCTGTTGCGCCAGTGAACTCTGCCAATGCGCTGTAAATGAGTGGCGAGTATGGGTTCGGCGGCGCGCTGCCCCTATAATCGAGGCACTTTGTTTGTGGAGCCTGTTATGCCGAATCTCCGTCTTGCCGACCTCACCGCCGAAATCGAAGCCAACGTGCGCCGCGCACTGCTGGAAGACATCGGCAGCGGCGACATCACTGCGCAACTGATCCCGGCCGAACGGCTGGCCAAGGCCACCATCATTACCCGCGACGCAGCCGTTATCGCCGGCACCGCCTGGGTGGACGCGGTGTTCCGCCAGCTCGACCCACGGGTTGCAGTGCATTGGCAGGTGGCCGACGGTGAGCGTGTGAGCCCCAATCAAGTGCTGTTCCACCTTGAAGGCCCGGCACGCTCACTGCTGAGCGGCGAAAGGTGTGCGCTGAATTTTCTGCAGATGTTGTCAGGCGTCGCCACGCGCGCGCAGTACTTGGCGGACTTTGTCGCCAGCACTCAGGTCAAGTTGCTGGACACCCGCAAAACCCTGCCGGGCCTGCGCCTGGCGCAGAAGTACGCCGTGACTTGCGGCGGTTGCCACAACCATCGCATCGGGTTGTATGACGCGTTCCTGATCAAGGAAAACCATATCGCCGCCTGTGGCGGAATTGCCGAGGCGATTACCGCCGCCCACAAGATCGCGCCGGGCAAGCCAGTGGAAATCGAAGTGGAAAGCCTGGAGGAGCTGCGTGAAGCACTGGCGGCGGGCGCCGATATCATCATGCTCGACGAATTGAGCCTGGATGACATGCGTGAGGCCGTGCGCCTGAATGCCGGCAAGGCCAAGCTGGAAGCCAGCGGCGGGATCAATGAAACCACCTTGCTGCCTATCGCGCAGACCGGGGTGGATTACATTTCCATCGGTGCGATGACCAAGGATGTGAAGGCGGTGGATTTGTCGATGCGACTGAGCATCTGAGCAAGCAACATCCGAGCAAAAGGAGCGAGGTTGCTCGCTCCTTCAATTTCGCGCTCAGATCGCGAGATTATTCATCCCGCAATACTCGTTCCAGTCAACGCCCAGTACCTCGGCGGCCTCCTTGTGCAAGGCCAGGCGCGCCGCTTCGAACTCTTGCGGCGTCGAGGTGTACTTGAGGGTCAGTTCCCATGGCTGCAGGCCCTGGGCCTCGGCCTCATCCTCGAAGGCCCACTGGATCTGGTCCTTTTGATCATCGGCGCTCAGGTCCTTGATCTCGTCGAGCAGTTCCGGGGATTCCGCGACGTATTTTTTGAGGGCTGCTTCGTGCCGCTGTTCCTGGGTCATTTCTTGTGTGGTCATGTTGTTCTCTTAGATCATGGAATGGGGATGCATCTGGGTCATCAAGGTTGCGCAGATACAAAAGAGTGGGCACGAATGCCGCCTCGTCTGGCCTTCAGAACCATTCTGGGATCATCTGAAAACGTTGCCTTTGAAACAGTGTCGCCGTTGAAACAGTGTTGCCTTGTGCCCGAGACAGGAGTCGAACCTGCGACCTTCGCGTTACGAGTGCGCTGCTCTACCAACTGAGCTACACGGGCGGTGGGCTAAAGCTAGCACCGCATTGGGCAGGCAGCAACAAACTCGCTGACCGCCGGCAGGCATTACGCCCCGTCGGCGCCGCAACCCTTGGCGGCGTACTGCGCCTCGACCGTGGTGGCACAGGCCCAACCCTGGGTGGCGCTGCGCGTCAAGGTGATGGTCTTGCCCAGTACCGGCGCCGGCGCGTCGAGGATTTCGCAGGTAATGGAACCGACGCCCGTGGCCACATCGCCGGTTAGGGTGATCGTGCAGTTGGCAGTCGGGCTGGTGCCACCAATCAAAGGCAAGGTCGGCACAGTGCCCTGGTTAAGGGTGTCTTCAAAACCGGCCTTCAACGCCGCAATTTCAGCCAGCCCCGCCGTGAACTTGGCCTTGGCCTGGTGCTTGGTGTACATGGGCAGACCGATGGTGGCCAAAATGCCGATGATTGCCACGACGATCAACAACTCGATCAAGGTAAAGCCTTTCTGACGCATCACATTCACTCTCCAGAATAAAAACCTTATCAAGGCGCGTCCTGCGCCCCGCAGTGTGCAGCGGCGCCAGTGTACTCATCCGTGAGCGCCCAATTGTGGGTAAGACGCACATTCTGACATTTTATCGTGCGCCCACGAGCGGTCCGAATCCGTCATCTGACTAAGCTATAAATCTACGACGACCTGTGTGCGGACCTGTGCCATGAATGACGCTTCAACGATCTACGCCTGGGAAGGCACCAACCGCAAAGGCCGCCGGGTGTCCGGGCAAGCCACCGGGCATAACCTGGCACTGATCAAGGCACAGCTGCGCCAGCAGGGGATTTACCCCGGACGCGTGCGCAAAAAGGCTTCGCACCGGCCATATTTTGCCGCGCCGATAAAACCCGCCGACATCGCGCTGTTCACGCGCCAATTGGCGACCCTGTTAAAGGCAGGCATTGCGCTGCTGCAGGCGTTCGACATCATCTGCGAAGGCTTCGAAAACCGGCAGATGCGCGCGTTGATAAAAGGCTTGAAGCAGGAGATTGCCGCCGGTAGTAGCCTGGCAGCAGCGCTGCGCAAACAGCCGCGTCACTTTGATGATTTGTATTGCAACCTGGTTGCCGCAGGCGAACAGGCAGGCGCCCTGGAAACATTGCTCGAACGGGTGGCGATTCACCTGGAAAAAAGCCAGCAGCTCAAGGCGCGAATCAAAAAAGCCATGACCTACCCTATCGCCGTAATCGTCGTCGCCTGTCTGGTCAGTGCAGTTTTGCTTATCCACGTGGTGCCGCAGTTCCAGAACCTCTTCGCCGGGGTAAACGGCCAACTGCCGGGCTTTACCTTGCTGGTGATTGCGCTGTCCAACTTCCTGCAGCACGCCTGGTGGATGCTTGCCTTGGGGCTGAGTATGGCAATAACTGCGCTGCGCCATGCCTATCGGGCTTACCCGGGGTTTCGTGACCGGCTGGATGCCGCTTTGTTGAACGCGCCCCTGGCTGGCACACTGCTGAGGCGCTCAGCCATCGCCCGCTACGCCCGTACACTTTCAACCACCTTTGCCGCGGGCGTGCCATTGGTGCAGGCTCTGGACTCCGTGGCAGGCGCGGCAGGCAATGGATTGTTCACAAAGGCGATCGAACATATGCGGCACGATGTATCCACAGGTGTGCCGTTGAACCAGTCCATGGCCCACAGCGGGCTGTTCCCCAGCATGGCCATCCAGATGACGGCCATCGGTGAAGAGTCGGGCACCCTGGACCTCATGCTGGAAAAAGTCGCCAACCACTATGAAGCCGATGTGGAGAACCTGGTCGATAACCTCACCAGCCTGATGGAGCCACTGATCATGATGGTGTTGGGGGGCATTGTCGGCGCGTTGGTGATTGCGATGTATCTGCCGGTGTTCCAGTTGGGGTCGGCGTTTTGAGCCTGCTGCTGGGTGAACAACCCTGGGTCTTTGTCGGGATGGCGTTGGTGCTCGGCCTGATCGTCGGCAGCTTTCTCAACGTGCTGGTGTGGCGCCTGCCGAAGATGCTCGTGCGCGAATGGCGCGCCCAGGCCCAGGAAATACTCGGCCTGCCGGCCGACCCCGCCGGCCCTGTCTACAACCTGATGCATCCCAACTCGTGCTGTGCGCATTGCAGCCAGCCGATTCGCCCCTGGGAAAATATCCCGGTACTCAGCTACCTGCTACTCAAGGGGCGCTGCGCCCGCTGCCGCGAGTCTATCAGCGCGCGTTACCCCTTTACCGAACTGGCCTGTGCGCTGCTCTCGGCCATGGTCGCCTGGCATTTTGGCTTCGGCTGGCAAGCTGGCGCAGTGATGCTGCTGGGTTGGGGCCTGCTGGCGATGAGCCTGATCGACATCGATCATCAACTGCTGCCGGATGTGCTGGTGTTGCCACTGCTGTGGCTGGGGCTGGTCCTCAATAGCGGCGGCTTGTTGGCGACGCTGCCCGATGCGCTGTGGGGCGCAGTCATAGGCTATGTGTGCCTGTGGAGCGTGTTCTGGGTGTTCAAGGTTGTCACCGGCAAGGACGGCATGGGTTATGGCGATTTCAAGCTATTGGCCCTGCTCGGTGCCTGGGGTGGTTGGCAGATCCTGCCGATGACGCTGCTGATAGCGTCGCTGCTGGGCGTGTTCGCAGGCCTTGTCCTGATGCGTTTGCGCAAGTCCCAGGCATCGGTGCCGATGCCATTTGGCCCGTGCCTGGCAATTGCCGGCTGGATTGCATTGCTCTGGGGTGGTCAAATAACCGACTTCTATTTGCAGTCTGTCGGTTTCAGATGACCACTTGTGTCGCAACACCCTGGATTCTAGGCCTCACCGGCGGCATCGGCAGCGGTAAAAGCGCGGCCGCCCAGCACTTTATCGACCTGGGCATTGACCTGGTCGATGCCGACCATGCCGCACGCTGGGTGGTCGAACCCGGCCGGCCAGCACTCGCACGCATTGCCGAGCATTTTGGTGCAGGTGTGCTGCAGGCGGACGGCCAGTTGGACCGCGCCGCCCTGCGCAAGCTGATCTTTGAAGTTCCCGAAGAACGTCGCTGGCTGGAAGCCCTGCTGCACCCGTTGATTGGCGAAGAAATTCGCAGCCATCTGGCGCGTGCGCAATCGCCTTACGCGATCCTGGTCTCACCGCTGCTGATCGAGTCCGGCCAGTACAGCATGACCCAGCGCATCCTGGTGATCGACGTGCCGCAATCGCTGCAGATTCAGCGTACCCTGCAGCGCGACGGCATCAGCGAACAGCAGGTGCAGGCGATCCTCAAGGCTCAGTCCAGCCGTGAAGACCGTCTGAACCATGCCGATGACGTGCTGGTCAACGACAAGGACCTCGCCTGGCTGCACAGCGAGGTCGAGCGACTGCACCACTTTTACCTTACTTTGCGTGGAGGCCGATCATGAGCCAACCCTTGACCGTCGACTGCCCAACCTGCGGCGCACCCGTGGAATGGAAACCCGACAACCTCAACCGGCCGTTCTGCTCGGACCGCTGCAAGCTTATCGACCTTGGCGCCTGGGCCGCGGAAGAACACAAGATTCCGGTGAGCCCGGATGCCGAGGACGAGCTGTTCTCAGAAGACCTGCCGCCGCGCCACTAAGGCCGCATAAAGGCGTATTCCTGCTGGTCGTCGAGGTTTTCTGCAAGGTATTGCAGCTCGTCGGCCAGGTCTTCAAAACTGCGCACACCCTTGCTCTGCTGCACCACCGCACTGAGCATGGCGCGCAGGGTAAGACCTGGGTCAAAACCAATTTCCTGTGCCGCATCCTGGCTTCTGCGCAACTCTTGCCGCGCCCATTCGTACACACTCATAGTCTGTGCCCCGCCCTGCTCAGTAAAATTTCGCAGAGCATGGGCCTGCGCGGCCGCCTGGGATTTGATCTGGATCAACGCCGCGAATCGTCATCCTTCCACGGCGCCGACAGGTAGCGCGTACGGTTGAAGGTCTCCAGCCATTCCGGGCAGAACACCACCAGGGCACTGATGACCATGCCGTTGATAAACGCCTCGGGGAAGATGATCAGCCACAGGTAACCGACGAAGTCTTCCAGCCACTCGGGCATGGCAAAACGGCCGTCAAACCACAACAATCCCAACGCCGCCAGCAGGCACAGCAGTGCCGACAGCGCTGCGGCGAAAAAGCCGGAACAGAAGATATACACAAAGGGGTTGCGCGGTTGCGCCCGCTCCACCAGCAGCGCGCAGGTCTCGGTGACCAGCACCGGCAAGCCAATCAGCAGCAAACCATTGACCCCGACCGCCGCCAGGTCCTGGCGCCCCAGCAGCACCAAACCCAATTGCGCGGCCAACCCGCCGACGATAGCCAGGGGCCAATCCAGCAGCAGGGTCACGGCGGTCATGCCGATAAAGTGGTAAGACACACCGGTGTCGAAATCCCGCCGTACCAGCCAGAGCATAAACAGGGCAAACACGGTGCCGAACAGCAAATGCTGGCGCCGCCGGTCGGCAAGCAACTCGACCCACGGTGCGCGCAGGATCGCCCACATGACCAATGGCGCGTACAACAGCCAGCCAATGATGAGCGTTTGCGGCGCCAACACTGCAGCGCTGATCACGAGCGTAATGCCTTCGCAGAAAACCTCACCACACACCTCGTCCATGCAGTTGCTGTTGAATGAGCAGTCTACACCGGCGTTTCAAAGCAAGACTTCCTGCGGTCATCAATTGGACGCTAAGCTGCCAATATGGATGACTCAGATTATTTGCGCCTGCTCACCGTAGCGGCCGAACAAGCCAATGCGTTCCTGTCCAATGCCCGCAAATGGGAGCGTGAGCGTTGGGTCTGCCAGCGCCTGCTGCAAGGCTTGAACGTGCCTTACCGTGCCGAAGAGTTTCACCCCGCCGGCCAAGAGCCGCCGGACGTGTTGTTTCGCGACGCCAGTTTCGAAGTTTTTTTCGTATTGGATGAAGGCCGGCGCCTGAACGACGAATGGCGTGATGAGTTGCTGCGGCGGCGCAGTGCGTTTTCCTTGAGCCAGTTGGTGCGACGCGAAGCCAAGCCACGGCGCATTCCGGCCCATGAATTCCTGCTGCGCCTGGCGCCGACGTTGCGCAAAAAGGCACATAACTACAAAGAACGCGGCATAGACCTGGGCGAGTTGGACCTGATTGCCTTCACCAGCCTCAAGCGTGAAGTGCTGGACCTCAACAGCCATTTCCCACCGCCTACCGAATACCTGCGCCAAGGCTGGCGCTCGCTGTCGTTGGTAGGCCCGACCTTTGCGCGCGTACTGTTTGCCCACCCGGACGCACCGGACTTCTTGCGCAACAACCTGGGGCGCAGCATAGTATTCGACGTGGGCATCAGCCTGTGACGCGGGCACCGGCTACGCTTGTGGCGAACCCGCCAACCTTCTGGCTGTAACGTGGCGCCCTTTTGCAACGTCTACCTGACGAGGCCTTTATGACCAGCCGCCTGAACCCCGATGACCAACAGCATGTCGAAGAGTACCTGCAACTCTCCCAAAACCGAGTCGAGCGCAAGCCTTTCCGGCCGTGGCTGCTCCTGGGTGTGGTGCTGTTGGTGGTGATCGGGCTCGGCCTGCTGAGCCGCCTTTTGAGTTACCTGACGCTATGAGCTGCATCGCGCTCGCGAGGGTAACTGCTCCGATTTCTTTTAGCCTTGCGAGATATCCCCATGACCCATCGTATTATTATCGTCGGCGGCGGCGCCGGCGGCCTGGAGTTGGCTACCCGCCTGGGTAAGACTCTGGGCAAGCGCGGCACCGCCAGCATCACGCTGGTGGACGCCAACCTCACCCATATCTGGAAACCGCTGCTGCACGAAGTGGCCGCCGGTTCGCTGAACTCTTCGGAAGACGAGCTCAATTACGTCGCCCAGGCCAAATGGAACCACTTCGAGTTCCAACTGGGGCGCATGAGCGGGCTTGACCGTGAACAGAAAAAAATTCAGCTGGCCGCGACCCTCGATGAAGCAGGCCGTGAACTGGTGCCTGCGCGCGTGCTGGGTTATGACAGCCTGGTGATCGCAGTCGGCAGCACCACCAACGATTTCGGCACCGAGGGCGCGGCGCAACACTGTCTGTTCCTCGACACCCGCAAACAGGCCGAGCGCTTCCATCAACAATTGCTCAACCACTATCTGCGCGCCCATGCGGGCCAGACCGACGTGGAAGAGAACATCAGCGTCGCTATCGTCGGCGCCGGCGCGACGGGCGTCGAGTTGGCTGCCGAGTTGCACAACGCCGCCCATGAACTGGCCGCCTATGGCCTGGACCGCATCAAACCGGAAAACATGCACATCACCCTGATCGAAGCCGGCCCACGGGTATTGCCCGCGCTGCCGGAGCGGATCGGCGGGCCTGTGCACAAAACCCTGGAGAAACTTGGGGTAACGGTACTGACCAACTCGGCGGTCAGCGAAGTGACCGCGGATGCGTTGATCACCAGCAGCGGCCAGGTCATTCCAGCGAGCCTCAAGGTCTGGGCTGCGGGTATCCGCGCACCGGCCTTCCTCAAGGATATTGACGGGCTGGAAACCAACCGCATCAATCAATTGCAGGTATTGCCGACGCTGCAAACCACCCGTGATGAAAACATCTTCGCCTTTGGCGACTGCGCCGCCTGCCCGCAACCGGGCACCGACCGCAATGTGCCGCCACGCGCCCAGGCCGCTCACCAGCAGGCTTCACTGTTGGCCAAGTCGCTGAAACTGCGGATCGAAGGCAAGGACCTGCCGTCCTACAAGTACACCGACTACGGTTCGCTGATCTCGCTGTCGCGTTTTTCGGCGGTGGGTAACTTGATGGGCAACCTGACGGGCAGCGTGATGCTCGAAGGCTGGCTGGCGCGGATGTTCTACGTGTCGCTGTACCGCATGCACCAGATGGCGCTGTACGGGTTCTTCCGCACGGCAATGCTGATGCTGGGCAGCAAGATTGGGCGCGGGACTGAGCCTCGGCTCAAGCTCCATTAACAGCACAAACTAATGTGGGAGCGGGCTTGCCCGCGATGGCGATCGATCAGCACAAGATGCACAGGCTGATACACCGCTATCGCAGCGGTGCGACGATTCGACAAGCCAGCTCCCACATTTTTTTGCGCAATATTTAAGATTTGCGCGCACAAAAAAAATCCCCGTATCTTTCGATACGAGGATTTTTAATATGGTCGGGGTAAGGGGATTCGAACTCCTGACATCCTGCTCCCAAAGCAGGCGCGCTACCGGACTGCGCTATACCCCGGTAAAAAAAAGGCGACCTCTCAGTCGCCTTCTTCGATCAGTGCTTTTGGCCTCTGATCTTAAGATTCGATTCCAGCGTTAACTGGTTTCAAAAATGGTGGGTCGTGTGGGATTCGAACCTACGACCAATTGGTTAAAAGCCAACTGCTCTACCAACTGAGCTAACGACCCAAAAATGGTCGGGGTAAGGGGATTCGAACTCCTGACATCCTGCTCCCAAAGCAGGCGCGCTACCGGACTGCGCTATACCCCGGTTTTGAAATTGGCTCCGTGACCAGGACTCGAACCTGGGACCCAATGATTAACAGTCATTTGCTCTACCGACTGAGCTATCACGGAACTACATATTTCAAATTTACAACTTCTACTGCTTTACAACCTTCTCATCGGCTTGTCCGTATCGCTACGTTCACGTCTCTGAGGCGCGCTATTCTACAATCTTAAAAACCCCTGTCAACCCTTTAAATTGCTTTTAAGACAATGATTTGCGCTTGTTTCTGATTTCTTCTTGGGGAGAAGAAACCCGTGGGCTGACGTTGCTGCGGGGCGCACTTTACAAGCCTTTGCCTTACAGTTCAACGCCCTATCGAAAAAAAAGGCCCCGCAATGCGGGGCCTCCTCTTATCGCCATACAGGCCGGGCTTAGTGGAAGACGATTTCGTCGTTTTCCACCGTGGCCGCCACGCTGGTCCCCGGCATGAAGCTGCCCGACAGGATCAACTGCGCCAACGGGTTCTCGATCCAGCGCTGTATCGCACGTTTCAGAGGCCGTGCGCCGTACACGGGGTCGTAACCCACCGCGATCAACTTGTCCAACGCCTCGCTGCTCAGCTCCAGGTCAAGCTCACGCTCGGCCAGGCGGCTACGCAGACGGCCCAACTGGATCTCGGTAATACCCGCGATCTGATCCCGCGCCAGAGGCTCGAAGATCACCACTTCATCGACCCGGTTGATAAATTCCGGGCGGAAGTGCGAGGTCAGCGCATCCATCACCGCAGCGCGCTGGGCCTCACGATCACCGACCAGCTCCTGGATCTGCGCCGAGCCCAGGTTAGAGGTCATCACGATCACCGTATTGCGAAAGTCCACAGTGCGCCCGTGGCTGTCCGTCAACCGGCCATCTTCCAGCACCTGCAGCAAGATGTTGAACACATCCGGGTGGGCCTTCTCGACCTCATCCAGCAGGATCACCGAGTAAGGCTTACGCCGCACGGCTTCGGTCAGGTAACCGCCTTCTTCATAGCCCACATAGCCTGGTGGAGCACCGATCAGGCGCGCCACCGAGTGTTTCTCCATGAATTCGGACATATCGATGCGCACCATGGCCTCTTCAGTATCAAAGAGGAACTCGGCCAATGCCTTGCACAGCTCGGTCTTACCCACGCCGGTTGGGCCGAGGAACATAAACGAGCCGCTCGGACGATTCGGGTCGGACAAACCGGCCCGCGAACGCCGTACCGCATTGGACACTGCCACCACGGCCTCTTCCTGGCCGATGACGCGCTGGTGCAGCAGGCTTTCCATTTTCAGCAGCTTGTCGCGCTCGCCTTCAAGCATTTTCGACACGGGAATGCCGGTCCACTTGGAGACCACTTCGGCAATTTCTTCCTCGGTCACCTTGCTGCGCAGCAGCTGATTCTCGGGCTTGCCGTGCTGGTCAACCATTTGCAGGCTGCGCTCCAGGTCCGGGATCACCCCGTACTGCAACTCGGCCATGCGGTTCAGGTCGCCTTTACGGCGCGCTGCTTCCAGCTCCTGACGGGACTGCTCGATCTTTTGCTGGATCTGCGCAGAACCCTGCACTTCGGCTTTTTCCGAGGTCCAGATTTCTTCGAGGTCCGAATACTCGCGTTCCAGACGCAGGATTTCTTCCTGAAGTTTTTCCAGGCGTTTCTTCGCTGCGTCGTCCTCTTCTTTCTTAAGTGCCTGGGATTCAACTTTCAGCTGAATCAGGCGCCGATCCAGGCGGTCGAGCACTTCCGGCTTGGAATCGATCTCCATGCGAATGCGGCTGGCCGCTTCGTCGATCAGGTCGATGGCCTTGTCCGGCAACTGACGGTCGGTGATATAGCGATGGCTCAGTTTGGCCGCCGCAATGATCGCGCCGTCAGTGATCGCCACCTTGTGGTGCACCTCATAACGCTCTTTGAGGCCACGCAGGATGGCGATGGTGTCTTCTTCACTCGGTTCTTCCACCAATACTTTCTGGAAGCGGCGCTCAAGGGCCGCGTCCTTTTCAATGTACTGGCGGTATTCGTTGAGCGTGGTCGCGCCAACGCAATGCAACTCACCGCGCGCCAACGCCGGCTTGAGCATGTTGCCGGCGTCCATCGAACCTTCGCCCTTGCCGGCGCCGACCATGGTGTGCAGTTCATCGATAAACAGAATGATCTGCCCTTCCTGTTTCGACAGTTCATTAAGCAGGGACTTCAGGCGTTCTTCGAACTCGCCACGGAACTTGGCACCGGCGATCAGCGAACCCATGTCCAGCGACAACAAGCGCTTGCCTTTAAGGCCGTCCGGCACTTCACCATTGATGATGCGCTGGGCCAGGCCTTCGGCAATCGCGGTCTTACCCACGCCAGGCTCACCGATCAGCACAGGGTTGTTCTTGGTGCGGCGTTGCAACACCTGGATGGTGCGACGAATTTCGTCGTCACGGCCGATCACCGGGTCCAGCTTGCCTTCTTCGGCGCGCTTGGTCAGGTCGACGGTGTATTTGTCCAGGGCCTGGCGCGACTCCTCATGATTGGGGTCATTCACCGCCTCGCCGCCACGCAGGTTGTTGATGGCGTTTTCCAGAGCTTTTTTGCTCACGCCCTGGCCCAACAACAATTTGCCAAGCTTGCTGTTGTCGTCCATCGCGGCGAGCAGCACCAGTTCGCTGGAAATGAACTGGTCACCTTTCTGCTGGGCCAGGCGATCGGCCTGGTTAAGCAGGCGCGCCAAGTCCTGCGACATGTTCACGTCGCCGGTAGGGTTTTGGATTTTCGGCAGTTGGTCGAGCTCTTTGCTCAACTCCTTGCGCAAGCTGTTGACGTCAAAGCCCACCTGCATCAGCAAGGGTTTAATAGAACCACCTTGCTGTTCCAGGAGCGCCTGCATCAAGTGCGCAGGCTCAATCGCCGGGTGGTCGAGGCCGACCGCCAGGGATTGGGAATCCGAGAGTGCCAACTGCAATTTGCTGGTTAAACGATCAATACGCATTAGTCACCTTCCTTTTGAGCAGGCCGGAGCTAGAAATACACATCCTGAATGAAGAAACCTGCCAGATACCCTTATAGATGGGGTGGATTCTGGAAGATTCAAGCAACTGATCCTTGATGTGGATCAGCATTGACCCAAGTCAGGAGAGTCTAGCGCTCAAGCCAGATAAGGGAGGCGAACCGACCGGTGCGCGGGCTGCGACGATAGGAAAAGAAGCGTGGGTCGGTAACGGTGCATAAACCGCCACCATATACAGCGGTGACACCGCGCGCGGCCAGGCGCAGGCGCGCCAACTGGTAAATATCGGCCATGTACTTGCCGGGGTTGCGGCTAGGTACAAAGGCCTCGGCCGTGGTCGGCAATTGCTGCATGAAGGCTTCACGCACTTCGGGGCCGACCTCAAACGCTTGCGGGCCAATGGCCGGGCCTAGCCACACCAGTACTTCATCGGGCTCGGCATTCAAGCTTTCAAACGCAGCCTCCAATACACCGGCCGCCAGCCCGCGCCAACCGGCATGGGCAGCCGCCACACGTGTGCCGGCGCGGTTGCAGAACAACGCGGGCAGGCAATCGGCGGTCATTGAGGTGCAGGCGACGCCGGGCGTGCTGGTCCAACTGCCATCCGCTTCGGCAATGCGATCCGGATCAGCCTCGACCACGCGCACCCCGTGGACTTGGCGCAGCCAGGCCGGCTGAATATCAAAGGTATCAGTGAGGCGGCGGCGATTTTCAAGGACGGCCTCAAGGCTGTCCTCGACATGATCGCCCAGATTAAGGCTGTCGAACGGCGCCAGACTGACGCCGCCCGCACGGGTGGTGACGCAGGCTTTGACTCCCGACGGCGCGGGCCAGTCAGGAATCAGCCAGTCACTCATCCTACAAACGCCTCGCGATCCTGCTTGAGCAGCGACAACAACCAGACCAGATCGTCTGGCAGAGGCGATTCCCAGCTCATCCGCTTACCGCTCGTCGGATGATCCAGCTCCAGGAAACGTGCATGCAGTGCCTGGCGCGGGAAGGTTTTCAGCGATTCAACCATGGTCTGGCTGGCCGCTGGCGGAATACGGAAGCGACCACCGTAGGCCGGATCTCCGACCAACGGGAAGTTGATGTGCGCCATATGCACGCGAATCTGGTGCGTGCGGCCGGTCTCCAGCTTCACCCGCACATGCGTGTGGGAGCGGAAACGCTCCAGCACACGGTAGTGGCTGACGGCCGGCTTGCCGCCTTCCATCACAGCCATACGCTGGCGCTGCTGGCCGTGGCGGCCGATCGGGGCGTTGATCTTGCCACCCGCCACCACCACGCCGATCACGATGCATTCGTAGATCCTGCTGACACTGCGGGCCTGCAATTGTGTGACCAACTGCGTCTGCGCCTGAATGGTCTTGGCCACCACCATCAAGCCGGTGGTGTCCTTGTCCAGGCGGTGCACGATGCCGCAGCGCGGCACGTTGACGATGTCCGGCACGTGGTGCAACAAGGCATTGAGCAAAGTGCCATCAGCGTGCCCGACCGCCGGGTGAACCACCAGGCCTGCAGGTTTGTTGATGACCAGGATGTCATCGTCTTCATAGACGATATCCAGCTCGATGTCTTGGGCGACCCATTCTCCCTGGGCTTCCTGCTCGGCAGTCAGCTCAAGAATCGCACCGCCATGGACTATGTCTCGCGGGCGGATAACCGCTCCATCCACAGTCAGGCGGCCGTCTTTGATCCAGGCGGAAAGGCGCGAGCGCGAGTGCTCAGCGAATAATTGTGCGGCGACTTGATCGAGGCGTTGGCCGCCCAATTCGGACGGCACCTCTGCGCGAAGTTCAATTTTATCGGACATGCTCAGACTAGGCGTGGCACAGCCTTTGGTTTCGGCTGCGCGCTTGTGGTTAAATACGGCGTCTTTTGCCCCGAGGCTTTCAACGGGGCGCTCATCATAACAGGACGGCCCCGCCCAAGACAGCGGCCGTCATAGGGACGCAAGCCGCCATGCAAGTGAAACACCTGCTGCTGATCGCCATCCTCGCCATGACTGCTGCTTGCTCGTCAACAAAGGAAGTCGTCGACGAAAACCTGAGCGAAGTCGAGCTGTATCAATTAGCTCAAAAAGACTTGGACAATAATAGCTACACCAGTGCCACAGCCAAGCTGAAGGCCCTGGAGTCGCGCTATCCGTTCGGGCGCTATGCCGACCAGGCACAGCTCGAGCTGATCTACGCCAACTACAAGAACGCGGAGCCGGAAGCTGCAAAATCCGCCGCCGAGCGTTTCATCCGCCTGCACCCGCAGCACCCGAACGTGGACTACGCCTACTACATGAAGGGCCTGACCTCGTTCGACCAGGACGTTGGCCTGCTGGCACGCTTCCTGCCGCTGGACATGACCAAGCGTGACCCTGGTGCTGCCCGCGACTCCTTCAACGAGTTCGCCCAGCTCACCAGCCGCTACCCCAACAGCCGCTACTCGCCGGACGCCAAGCAGCGCATGATCTACCTGCGCAACCTGCTGGCGTCCTACGAGATTCACGTGGCCGACTACTACCTGACCCGTCAGGCGTATGTAGCTGCCGCCAACCGTGGTCGTTATGTAGTTGAGAACTTCCAGGAGACCCCATCCGTGGGTGATGGCCTGGCGGTGATGACCCAGGCTTACCAGGCATTGCACCTGGATGCATTGGCAACCACCAGCCTGGAAACCCTGAAGCTCAACTACCCGGACTCCCCAAGTCTGAAAGACGGCCAGTTCGTGCCTCGGGTAGCTGAAGCAGACAACCGTTCCTGGTTGAGCAAATACACCCTGGGCCTGATCAGTTCCCGCCCACCGTTGCCGCCGGGCGAAACCCGCGCCAACCAGGACGTGATGAAGCAGTTCCAGGACGCCAAGGAAGCCATTCCTTCGGAGCTCAAGCCGCATGACGCCAATGGCGACGTGATCGAAGAAGAAGCACCGCAGGCCCTGGGCAACAATGAAGACCGTTCGTGGTTCAGCTACATGACCTTCGGCGTGTTTGACTGATTGCACACAGCGTCATCAAGAAGGAGCCTCTCGAGGCTCCTTTTTTGTGGGCGTCTTGTTATTGCGCTGTGCGCTTGCCACGCGCTTGGCTAAACTGGCGCATTCCCTGTCGAGAAACTGCCCATCATGCTTCGTCTACTGTTCTGGATTGCCGTCATTGCTGCCGCGGTATGGTTCTGGCGCAAATTCAAAAGCCCGGCGGCTAAACAGCAACGCTCCGCCGAGCCAGGCGCGGCCCTGATGGTGCGCTGCGCCCACTGCGGCGTGCACCTGCCGCAGGATCGCGCACTCAATTCACGCCAGGAGTGGTACTGCACCCAGGCGCACCTGGAACAAGGGCCGAAGTCTATTCAGCGTTGATCCGACCGGCGGGCGCATACGGCGCCGGGTCAATGATCGGGGGACGCCCCAACAGCAAGTCAGCGAACAGTTGACAGGATGCCGGCGCGAGCACCAGCCCATTGCGATAATGCCCGCAGTTGAGCCAAAGCCCTTTGAAACCGGGCACTTCACCGATGTAAGGGATACCTTCCGGTGAACCGGGGCGCAAACCGGCCCAGTGACCTACGACCTGCGCGTCTGCCAGCGCGGGAATCAACTCCACCGCCGATGCCTTGAGACTTTCCAAGGCCGACTCGGTCGGGGTCTTGTCGAACCCTTCATGCTCCAGCGTGCTGCCGATCAGAATGTGCCCGTCACGCCGCGGGATCGCATAACGCCCTTTGGCCAGCACCATGCTCGACAAAAAATCCGACGCACATTTGTACAAAATCATTTGGCCTTTGACCGGCTCCACTGGCAGCGACAGACCCAGCTTGCCGAGTATTTCGCCGCTCCAGGCGCCCGCAGCCAGCACCACCTGATCGCCCAGGATCGGCCCCGCAGCGGTATTTACACCCACGACGTTGCCACCTTCAATAACAAACCCCTCCACTTCGCACTGCTCATGAAGGGTCACGCCCGGCAACGCCAACAGCGCAGCCTTGAGGGATTTGACCAGACGCGGGTTGCGCACATTGGCCACGTTCGCCATGTAGATCGCCTGGGAATATCCACCGCCCAGCACCGGCACGGCATCATGGGCGGCCGACACATCTACCTTGCTCAACGGGCGACCTTCTCGGGCAGCCCAAGCCAACGCTTGGGCTTCATCTTCCAGGTCCAACCAGTACAGGCCTGTGGTGTGAACCTCTGGATCAACCCCGGTGGCCGCAAACAGCCGCTCTGCCAACTGCGGGTAAAAATCCTGCGACCAATGGGCCAGTGCGGTGACCGCCGGGCTGTAGCGCCATGGATACAGCGGCGAAACAATGCCGCCACCCGCCCAGGAAGACTCCTGCCCAAGCCCCGACCGCTCCAGCAGCACCACGGCCTGCCCCTCCGTGGCCAGGTTAAACGCGGTCAACAAGCCGATGACACCGCCACCGACAATCACCACTTGCTGTTGCTTAGCCATCATTTGATCCAGCCGATAAAAAGGGAAAAGCGCACCCGGCGCCCATTCATCCAGTACTCTCATCATTGCCCCCAACACGCCTGGCGCGACATTTCAGGTATCGCGCCCGGGTTGCTGCGCACGCCGGTACTGGACAAGCTGAACTCACCGCATGGGTCATTTGCCATGATGGCGCCGACTGCAGGCGAGGCGACCAGTGTGAATGACTGGGGGCTCAATGCAGTGCTGATTCTATAGTGATCATTGCCGGCACTGGCGCCGCTTGCATCAATAAAAGTGCCGTGGCGCGTGTAAAAACGTTCGAGGTGCTGCGCCTGCTCAATCAACAGTGCAACGATCTGCGCGCGGTAGGCTTTTTTCACCTGCCCGGTATACGCGGGGTAAGCAATCCCGGCCAAAAACGCGATGATCGCGACCGCGCCCAGTAACTCGATCAGGGTAAAACCTTGGCAATCCTTGCCCATTGATACGCTCCTTACTAGTGAAGTTGTCGCCATAGCACCCGATGAACGCTCAGACCGCCCTCTGCCTGTGCATAGACCGCCTCCAGCACCGTGCGCACTTGGCCACTGCTCCCAACCGCCGTCACGCGGTACAACGCGGCCTGTGTTTCGGCAGGCAAACCCGCCATCCCCACGCCCACTCCCAGGGATTGCACGCCATACAGGCCGCCCTTCAGGGCAACCCAAGTGACTGCTGACACGGGGTTTGTGCCTGCCTCTATCACCTGCGACGACTCGACCGGCGGCGCACAGGTATTGACTGCCCGACACACCGGCAGTGTCGCGCCTGCCCGCCGGATCACCGACTCACCCAACCGCAGGCCACTTTCGGCGCTTTGGAATGACTGGTTTCGATGCCATACGCTGCCGGTAATCTTTTGTTGGGACACCGCCCCTTGCATCGATGCCAGGCCGATCAGTGACAGCACCAGCAGAAACACCAGGCTGATCAGTAAAACCATGCCGGCTTGCCCTGCATAAAAGCGTTGAAGATTGAACATGCTGCCCTACCCCAACCGGTTTCGCAGGGCTGCGACGACGCTGTAGGCCTGATCTTTCACGCGCCCGGTCGGGTCTTGCAGCGTCATGCGCAGGCGTACGCTGCGGATCAGCGATTCATCCGCCGGGCTGGCGTCATAGCGCGCTACCTGAGGCGAACCTGGTTTGCCCGCCACGCCGAAACTGATGTCGAAGGCCTGCACGTTGTCCAACAGCACCGCCTTGGCCGGCGCCGCAGGCGTACTGACCTTCAATTGCCCAGTTTCATAGGTGTAGGTGAGTTGGCGCAGCGCAAAGCGGATCTGCCCTGGCGTCGGTGGCGGTGAATTCCCCGCGTAGGCCTGGGCCGTGCCGAGGCAGTCAGAGAGCACCGTCCAGTCAGGCGTGCCGCCCTCACCTGCGACATCGGCGGTGACCAGCGTCAGCGACCAGGAACTGCCTGCAGAATGCCAACCCACAGGTTGATCAAAGGCTGGGGGTGCGTTGTCGATAGAGGCTGTCGCCAGGCAGCCGAACATGCCCGCCTGGCGGATATCCCGGATCATCTTGCCCAACACAAACCGCGCGTCATCCTGCAGCAGCATGGCGGCCTGTTGGCTGGCTTGAGTCGCGCGAGCGCTGATCGTCACCTGGCTGACACCCAGCACCAGCAGCAACCCGATAGCCAGCGCGAGCAACAACTCCACCAGGCTGAAGCCACGGACAAAGCTTCTCATTGAGGCGCCTGCGGGTCGCTGGTAATGCGGCTGGTGAGGGTGAAGGTTTCCCGCGCCCCGGGCGTATTCGCCCCACGGGCATCATCCCAACTGATGCTCACGGTTACCTCGCCACTGCTGATCACCACCGAGCCTTTGGCGTCCTCGCCGGCGAAGCCGATGATATTGGCTTCGAAGTCATGCAGGTCCAGGTCCCGCACGCTGGCCGTCGCGCTAAGGACGGGGGCGGTTTGCGCGCCCCCCCATGCATAGTCGGCGCCTGAGTTGGCGCGGATTCGGTCGAGCATATCGTAGGCAATGAAACTGGCCTGGCTGGTCATCCTTGAGCTGTCGGTGTACTTGAGTGCATTGAGCTGGGTCACTGCGGCGCCCAGCAACCCGACGGCGAGAATCAGCACCGCCACCAGCACTTCGATCAAGGTCATGCCGGTTTGCTGTCGAGGCAGCACGCAGGGAAAAAGTCTGTTCGGGCAGGCAAGCATTACCGTCGTCATCCGTGTCGAAGGCTGAAAAAAGCAGCGCAATGCTGCTGTGAGACCCAAGACTAGCGCCGGTTTTTGGCTCGCGCTGCTATCGGAACAAAGGGAAATACTTTGGACATAAAGGCCATCATTCAGCCCCGCCGCCGGGCGCTATACCTAGGTCTCCAAACCCATTTTTACCCTTGCCCATGGAGGGACAGACTATGCAGCAACGCGGTTTCACCCTGATCGAACTTCTGTTCGGCCTGTTACTGGGCGGCATCCTGGTGACCGTGGCAGTGCCCGCCTTCAAGGGGTTGCTTGCGTCGCAGCAGCAACGCAGCGCGGCACACTCACTTGCCGAAGGCCTGCGGTTGGCGCGCACTGAGGCAATCACCCGCAATCGCGCAGTGATCATTCAGGCGCTGGAGAACGATTGGAGCCGAGGATGGCAAATCATCGTGGATACAAGCGGGCGCGGCGAGCCGGGTACCGACAACCCTATACTGCTGGAACGGCAGGGCAATGGGCGCGTGCTGATGGCGGGCAATGGGCCAGTCAAGAACCAGGTACGCTTCAGCGGGCTGGGTGAGCCGGTGTTTGCGGGAGGTGGCTTCCGCGCCGGTACGGTGCACATCTGCGGCACCGACCCGGTACAGAGCCTCTATCAAGTGGTGCTGGCGCCCAGCGGGCGCATCAGCCTGCGCAGTGAGGCCACCGAGCAGGCGCTGTGCGGCTCCGGCACCGTGGCACTCAGAGCAGCGAACGAACCCGCAGCTCTTTGGGCATGGAGAACGTGATGTTCTCTTCGCGACCGGCCAATTCATCCGCGCCGGTGGCGCCCCAGGCCTGCAGTTGCTGGATCACACCGCGCACCAGCACTTCTGGAGCGGAAGCCCCTGCGGTGATGCCAATACGCTCAACGCCGTCGAACCAACTGCGCTGCATGTCTTCAGCGCCATCGATCAGGTAGGCCGGCGTGGCCATGCGTTCAGCCAGTTCGCGCAAGCGGTTGGAGTTGGAGCTGTTGGGGCTGCCGACCACCAGAACCACATCGCATTCGTCGGCCAGTTGCTTGACCGCGTCCTGGCGGTTTTGCGTGGCGTAGCAGATGTCATCCTTGCGTGGGCCGCCAATTGCCGGGAAACGCGTGCGCAGGGCATCGATCACACGGCTGGTGTCGTCCATCGACAGGGTGGTTTGCGTCACGAAGGCCAGGCGATCAGGGTTTTGAACCTGCAACTCGGCCACGTCTTTTTCGTCTTCTACCAAGTAGATGGCGCCGCCATTACTGGCGTCGTACTGCCCCATGGTGCCTTCGACTTCCGGGTGACCGGCGTGGCCGATCAGGATGCATTCACGGCCGTCGCGGCTATAGCGCGCGACTTCGATATGCACCTTGGTCACCAGCGGGCAGGTGGCGTCAAACACCTTGAGGCCACGGCCCGCCGCTTCGGTACGTACTGCCTGGGACACGCCGTGGGCGCTGAAGATGACGATAACGTCGTCCGGCACCTGGTCGAGTTCTTCGACAAAGATAGCCCCGCGTGCGCGCAGGTCTTCAACCACGAATTTGTTGTGGACGACTTCATGGCGCACGTAAATCGGCGGCCCGAACACTTCCAGGGCGCGATTGACGATTTCGATCGCCCGGTCCACACCGGCGCAGAAGCCACGGGGGTTGGCGAGTTTGATTTGCATGCTGTGCCTCGTGTCTTGCAGGGCAAGAAATTGGATCAACTCAACTCTACAGGAGTAAGCCCCTGTGGGAACCGGGCTTGCCCGCGATGCAAACGACCGGGTGTATCAGGTACACCGAGGTGATGCTATCGCAGGCAAGCCAGCTCCCACACAAGCCGGCCCCATAAGCGCCGGTTTCGTCAGTCAGAGCGCTTTAACGTCGATGATTTCAACGTCAAACGTCAAGGTTTTACCGGCCAACGGGTGGTTGAAGTCGATGGTCACTTGCGCGTCATCGAAGGTTTTAACCACGCCGGGCAGCTCGGTGTTCGCCGCATCGTTGAAGATCACCAACAGGCCTTCCGACAGGTCCATGTCCTGGAACTGCGAGCGCGGGATGATCTGCACGTTTTGCGGGTTGGGCTGGCCAAAGGCGTTTTCCGGCAGGATCTGCAAGGTGCGCTTGTCGCCGGCCTTGAAACCGAACAGTGCCGCTTCAAAACCCGGCAGCAGGTTGCCATCACCGACTTTGAAGGTCGCCGGGGCTTTGTCGAACGTGCTGTCGACCGTGTCGCCATTCTCCAGGCGCAGTGCGAAATGCAAAGTGACTTCCGTGTTCTGGCCGATGCGTTGCTCAGCCAATACCTGATCAGTCATTGACGGTCTCTCCGGTTTTCTTGCTTTTGAACATGTCCAACGCCAGCATGATTGCACCGACGGTGATGGCGCTGTCGGCAAAGTTGAACGCCGGGAAGTACCAGCGGTTCTGCCAATGCACCAGAATAAAGTCGATCACATGGCCCAGGGCAATGCGGTCGTACAGGTTGCCCAGCGCGCCGCCCAGCACCAAGGCCAGGGCAATGGCGAGCCAGGTATCATCACGGCCCAGACGCTTGAGCCAGACCACCAGCACAGCGCTGACAACCACCGCGATCAAGGCAAACAGCCAGCGCTGCCAGCCGCCGCTGTCCGCCAGGAAGCTGAAGGCAGCACCGGTGTTGTAGGCCAGGGTCCAGCTGAAGTAGTCAGGAATGACCACAATCTGCTGGAACATCTGCAGGGAGCCTTCGAAATGAGCCTTGCTGACCTGGTCAATGACCAGGACCAGCACGCTCAGCACGAGCAAACCCAGACGTCCGAAACGACTGGAAGCATTAGGCATAGTGGCGAACCTCGCCAGCACCGCTGATGTTGTCGACGCAACGACCGCAGATTTCCGGATGCTCTGGGTTCACGCCGACGTCTTCACGGCAGTGCCAGCAACGGGTGCACTTAGGAAAGGCCGACTTGACCACTTTGAGCTTGAGGCCCGGCACTTCGGTGGCCACTGCGTCCGCAGGTGCCTGGGCAAACGGTGCCAGGCTCGCGGTCGAGGTGATCAGTACGAAGCGCAGTTCGTTGCTCAGCTTGGCCAGGTCGGCGGTCAGGCCTTCCTCGGCAAACAGGGTGACTTCGGCTTGCAGGTTGCCACCGACGGCCTTGGCCGCGCGCTGAACTTCCAGCTCCTTGTTCACCGCAACCTTGACGGCCATCACGCCTTCCCAGTACTCGCGGCCCAGTTCGAAGTTCGCCGGCAATTCGGTCAGGCCTTCGTACCAGGTGTTGAGCATCACCGACTCGTTACGCTCGCCCGGCAGGTATTCCCAGAGTTCGTCAGCGGTGAAGGCCAGGATCGGTGCGATCCAGCGCACCAGCGCTTCAGAGATGTGGTACAGCGCGGTCTGCGCCGAGCGGCGCGCCTTGCTGTTGGCGCCGGTGGTGTACTGGCGGTCCTTGATGATATCGAGGTAGAAACCACCCAGCTCCTGCACGCAGAAGTTGTGGATCTTGGAGTACACGTTCCAGAAACGATATTCGCCGTAGTGTTCCTGCAACTCGCGCTGCAGCAACAGCGTACGGTCCACGGCCCAACGGTCCAGGGCGAGCATGTCCTCGGCCGGCAGGATGTCGGTGGCCGGGTTGAAACCGGTCAGGTTCGACAGCAGGAAGCGTGCGGTATTACGGATACGGCGGTAGGCATCGGCGCTACGGGCCAGGATCTGGTCCGACACGGCGATTTCGCCCGAGTAATCGGTCGAGGCGACCCACAGACGCATGATGTCGGCGCCCAGGGTGTCGTTGATCTTTTTCGGCTCGATCACGTTTTTCAGCGACTTGGACATCTTGCGGCCCGTCTCGTCGACGGTGAAGCCGTGGGTCAGCAGTTCGCGGTACGGCGCGTGGTTGTCGATGGCGCAGCCGGTCAGCAACGACGAGTGGAACCAGCCACGGTGTTGGTCCGAGCCTTCCAGGTACAGGTCGGCACGCGGGCCGGTGGCGTGACCCATCGGGTGCGAACCGCGCAGCACGTGCCAGTGGGTGGTACCCGAGTCGAACCACACGTCGAGGGTGTCGCTGATCTTGTCGTACAGCGGCGCTTCGTCGCCCAGCAGTTCGGCGGCGTCCAGCTTGAACCAGGCTTCGATGCCTTCCTGCTCAACGCGCAGCGCCACTGCTTCCATCAGTTCAACGGTACGTGGGTGCAGCTCGCCGCTTTCCTTGTTCAGGAAGAACGGAATCGGCACGCCCCAGTTGCGCTGGCGGGAGATGCACCAGTCCGGGCGGTTGGCGATCATCGAGTGCAGGCGCGCCTGGCCCCAGGCCGGGACAAACTTGGTCTCTTCGATCGCTTTGAGCGAGCGCACACGCAGGGTGTCGCCGCTGGTCGGCTCTTTGTCCATGCCGATAAACCACTGCGCAGTAGCGCGGTAGATCAGCGGGGTCTTGTGACGCCAGCAGTGCATGTAGCTGTGCTTGATGGTGTCGGACTTCACCAACGCACCGACTTCACTCAGCTTGTCGATGATCGCCTGGTCGGCCTTGAAGATGAACTGGCCGCCGAAGAACTCCAGCGACGGCGCGTACACGCCATTGCTCTGCACCGGGTTGATGATGTCGTCATTCACCATGCCGTACTTCTTGCAGATGACGAAGTCATCCACGCCGTAGGCCGGCGAGCAGTGAACAATGCCAGTACCCGAACCCAGCTCCACGTAGTCAGCCAGGTACACCGGCGACAGACGGTCATAGAACGGGTGACGGAAATTGATCAGCTCCAGCGCAGTGCCGGTGGTGGTGGCGATGACCGAACCTTGCAGCTCGTAGCGCGCCAGGCAGGCCTCGACCATTTCTTCAGCCAGCACCAGCAGGCGATCACCGACGTCCACCAGGGCGTAGGTGAATTCCGGGTGCACGTTCAGCGCCTGGTTGGCCGGGATGGTCCACGGGGTGGTGGTCCAGATCACGATGGCTGCAGGCTTTGGCAGGCTGGACAGGCCAAAGGCTTGAGCCAGCTTGTCGTCGTCGGCGATCGGGAAGGCCACGTCGATGGTCGAGGACTTCTTGTCTTCGTACTCGACTTCCGCTTCAGCCAGGGCCGAACCGCAGTCGAAGCACCAGTTCACGGGCTTGAGGCCCTTGAACACGAAACCGCCTTTGACGATTTCAGCCAAGGCACGGATTTCACCGGCCTCGTTCTTGAAGTTCATGGTCTTGTACGGGTTGTCCCACTCGCCCAGCACGCCCAGGCGGATGAATTCGGACTTCTGCCCTTCGATCTGCTCGGTGGCGTAGGCACGGCACAGTTCGCGGGTTTTATCCGCGCCCAGGTTCTTGCCGTAGGTCACTTCGACTTTGTGTTCGATCGGCAGGCCGTGGCAGTCCCAGCCCGGAACATAAGGCGCGTCGAAGCCCGACAGGGTTTTCGAACGCAGGATCATGTCCTTGAGAATTTTGTTCAGCGCATGACCGATGTGAATCGTGCCGTTGGCATAAGGAGGGCCGTCGTGCAGGACGAACTTCGGACGATCCTTGCCAATTTCGCGCAACTTTCCGTACAGGCCAATACTGTCCCAGCGCTGCAGGATCTGCGGTTCGCGCTGTGGCAGGCCGGCCTTCATTGGGAAGGCGGTGTCCGGAAGGTTTAGCGTGGCTTTATAGTCGGTCATTTAAGGCTCTTCGGTTAGCGATGGGCGCTAGGTGCGGCTAGTGCACGGGCGGCGGCGACATCCGCATTGATCGCCGTTTTCAACGCCTCAAGGGAGGCGAAACGCTGCTCTTCACGCAGCTTCTGGTGGAAAACCACCGTTAAACGCCGGTCATACAAATCACCGGCAAAATCCAAAAGGTGAACTTCCAGGTGGGCCTTGCCATCACCTGCAACCGTGGGCCTGACGCCTATGTTGGCGACTCCCGGCCACGATTGGCCGTCGATGTCGACACTCACCAGGTAAACCCCGGTGAGTGGCACACGACGACGCTTGAGCTGCACGTTGGCGGTTGGCGTGCCCAGTTGGCGCGCCAGCTTCTGGCCGTGCAATACCCGCCCGGCAATGCGGAACGGGCGACCGAGCAAACGCTCGGCCAAGGCGAAGTCGGCAGCCGCCAGTGCGTTACGCACCTGGGTACTACTCACGCGCAGGCCGTCCAGTTCGACGGTTTGCGCGGCTTCGACGGTAAAACCTTGATTCACACCAGCGTGTTGCAGGAAGTCGAAATCGCCGACGCGGTCGCAGCCGAAACGGAAGTCGTCGCCGACCTCCAGGTGCTGCACGCCCAGGCCATCTACCAGGATACGGTCAACGAACTCGGCGGCGCTGAGGCTTTGCAAACGCTGATTGAAGGCCAGGCACAGCACACGGTCCACGCCCTCTTCAGCCAGCAGTTGCAGCTTGTCGCGCAGGCGGGCCAAGCGCGCCGGAGCCGTCTCGGGGGTAAAGTATTCCCGCGGCTGTGGCTCAAAAATCACCACGCAGCTGGGCACGCCCAACTCGACCGCACGTTCACGCAGCCGGCCCAGGATAGCCTGGTGGCCACGGTGAACACCGTCAAAGTTGCCAATAGTGGCGACGCAGCCCCGATGCTCGGGGCGCAGGTTGTGGAGACCTCGAACCAGCTGCATAACGCGCTTCTTGCTCATAAAGTGGTCGATTATAACCACACCCGGCCCCGGACGACAGGCAACAGCGCAGGCCAAATGGATCGAATCGATAAAACAACCGTTTTATCACGGCAAAGTCTCTAGCCAAGCGACTTTCGATTGAAATCACGCAGACGGAAGCCTTGCAACAGCAACATCCCGAAGTACACCACCACACCTGCCACGACCAGAACACCCAGGCGCATGAAGCGTTCAAGCATATGGCCTTGATCCCAGGCGGGCATGAAGTGCATCAGGCCCAACAACACCGCCGACATCATCGCCACCGCCACCAGCAGCTTGAGGGCAAACAGGCCCCAGCCCGGCTGCGGCTGATACATCTGCTGCTTGCGCAGTTGATAAAACAGCAGGCCCGCGTTGATGCAGGCACCCGCGCTGATGGCCAGGGCCAGGCCGGCATGGGCCAACGGGCCGATAAACACCAGGTTGAGCAGTTGCGTGACGATCAGTGTGAAGATTGCGATCTTGACCGGCGTGCGGATGTTTTGCTGGGCGTAGAAGCCCGGCGCCAGCACTTTGATCACGATAATGCCGAGCAGACCGACGGAGTAGGCGACCAGTGCGCGCTGGGTCATTGACGCGTCAAACGCGCTGAACTGGCCGTATTGGAACAGCGACACGGTCAACGGCTCAGCCAGAATGCCCAGGGCCAGGGAACACGGCAACACCAGCATAAAGCACAGGCGCAGGCCCCAGTCGAGGATGCGCGAGTACTCCTGGCGGTCCTTGCTGGCATAGGTGCGCGACAGCGTCGGCAGCAAGATTGTGCCCAAGGCTACACCCAGTACGCCGGACGGCAACTCCATCAAGCGATCGGCGTAGTACATCCAGGAGACCGAACCGGACACCAGCAAGGATGCGAACGCAGTGTTGATGATCAGGGAAATCTGGCTCACCGACACGCCCAGGATCGCCGGCAGCATATTGCGCATCACGCGCCATACGCCGGTGTCCTTGAGGTTCAGGCGCGGCAGCACCAGCATGCCGATTTTTTTCAGGTGCGGCAGTTGGTACAGCAGCTGCGCCAGGCCGCCGGCCAGCACCGCCCAGCCCAGGGCCATAACCGGCGGGTCGAAGTACGGCGTCAGGAACAGCGCGAAAATAATCATGCTGACGTTCAGCAATGTCGGCACGAAGGCCGGTACCGAGAAACGGTTCCAGGTATTGAGGATCGCCCCGGCCAGGGAAGACAGCGAAATCAGCAATATATAAGGAAAGGTCACCCGCAACAGGTCAGTGGTCAGCGCGAATTTTTCCGGGGTATTGGCAAAACCGGGGGCCGTGGCCCAGATCACCCAGGGCGCGGCAAGCATGCCGACGAGGGTTACCAGCATCAGTACCAGGGTCAGCAAGCCCGAGACATAGGCAATAAAGGTACGGGTCGCCTCTTCACCCTGCTGGGTTTTGTATTCGGCCAGGATCGGCACGAAAGCCTGGGAGAATGCGCCCTCGGCGAAGATCCGCCGCAACAGGTTGGGCAGTTTAAAGGCAATAAAGAACGCATCCGTGGCCATGCTGGCGCCGAAAATGCGCGCCAGCAGGGTGTCACGCACAAACCCTAAAACCCGGGAGATCATCGTGATAGAGCTGACGGCAGCCAACGATTTGAGCAGATTCATTGAAAGAGTTTGCGCCTTTAGATAAAGAGCAGGCGAACAAAGCGCCCACTTATGCGATACTGCGCGCCTGCAACAGCACAGAGCCAAAGCTCGCGAGTTTACAGGTCAAGCGCCGGAAATAAATCACCCGCCTCTTCAGATCGACCACTCAGCAGTTCGCATCAGCCGCCCTTGACAACCCATCAAGTCATCGGCATGATTCGCGGCCTATTTTGTTTGCTATTTCCTAAAAAGTCTTTCGAGGAGCTCGACGGTGGCCAACACACCTTCCGCCAAAAAACGTGCAAAACAGGCTGAGAAGCGTCGCAGCCACAACGCCAGCCTGCGTTCCATGGTTCGTACCTACATCAAGAATGTAGTTAAAGCCATCGACACCAAAGACGCTGAAAAAGCTCAAGCTGCTTACGTTCTGGCTGTGCCTGTTATCGACCGTATGGCCGATAAAGGCATCATCCACAAGAACAAAGCCGCTCGTCATAAGAGCCGCCTGAATGGCCACATCAAGGCTCTGAACGTCGCTGCAGCAGCCTAAGTGGTAACAACTGCCACGTAACTCAGGTTGCGTAACAGTTAAGAAATGCCCCGAACCGAAAGGTCCGGGGCATTTTTGTTTGTGCTCAATAACTTGGGCGCACGGATCAAAATGTGGGAGCGGGCTTGCCCGCGATTGCGGTGGGTCCGTGGTGAACAGGCCAGCTGACACGCCCCCATCGCGGGCAAGCCCGCTCCCACATGGCTGTGCCTGTTATCGACCGTATGGCCGATAAAGGCATCATCCACAAGAACAAAGCCGCTCGTCATAAGAGCCGCCTGAATGGCCACATCAAGGCTCTGAACGTCGCTGCAGCAGCCTAAGTGGTAACAACTGCCGTGTAACTCAGGTTACGTAACAGTTAAGAAATGCCCCGAACCGAAAGGTCCGGGGCATTTTTGTTTGTGCGCGATAAGATCAAAAATGTGGGAGCGGGCTTGCCCGCGATTGCGGTGGGTCAGTGATGTATAAGGCGGCTGACACGCCCTCATCGCGGGCAAGCCCGCTCCCACACTTGAACTGCAGTGTATTTTCGGGCGCAAAAAAAACGCCCCGAACCAGTCGGGGCGTTTTTGCTACCTATTGATCAAACCACAATCAATGGTGATGACCGCCTTCACCGTGGACGTGGCCGTGGGCCACTTCTTCCTGGGAGGCGTCGCGGATGGCAACGATCTTCACTTGGAAGTTCAGGCGCTGACCAGCCAGAGGGTGGTTGCCGTCGACAGTCACGTCGTCGCCGTCCAGATCGCGGATGGTGACGATCTGCATCTGGCCGTCCGGAGCGGATGCGTGGAACTGCATGCCCACTTCCAGCTCATCAACGCCTTCGAACATGCTGCGGCTCAGGGTGCTGACCAGTTCGGCGGAGTATTCGCCGTAAGCATCTTCAGGTTCTACGGCGACAGTCAGTTCGTCACCGACGTTCTTGCCTTCCAGAGCCTTCTCCAGGCCCGGGATGATGTTACCTGCACCTTGCAGGTAGACCAGCGGCGCGCCGCCGGCGGAGCTGTCGATGACCTCACCAGCGTCGTTGGTCAGGGTATAGTCGATGGAGACAGCCTTGTTAGCGGCGATCGTCATGGGGCGAGACCTTTTGCATAAGAATGAAGAACGGACAAGTCTAAACAAGGATTTGCCCGAAAGCGAACAGAACCCGGACAGACGGAACCGATCAACGGCATCCTTCATCATCGGTTTCCATCAGGATGAGGACAACCATTGGGTGGCCGAGCTGTCTTGCGGCCACACCCAGCACCTGCGCCACCAGCCGCCATGGCAGTCGCGCGCCTGGGTACTCGATACCGCGCAACGTCTTGAAAAAATAGGCCAACCCTTTACGTGCGGCTGGTGTGCGCAAGCGCCTGAATAACGATAACCTTGGTGCCTGATTCCCGGTAGGCGCTCAGCCATAGAACGCCACCGAAGCCATGCACCTCCAGAGAATTCGCATGCAGACTTTTTTTATCGCGCCCACCGATTTTGGTGTGGGTCTGACCTCCATCAGCCTTGGGCTGGTGCGCACCCTTGAGCGGGCCGGGCTGAAAGTCGGCTTCTTCAAACCGATTGCCCAGCCACATCCGGGTGACACCGGCCCCGAGCGCTCCACCGAACTGGTCGCGCGCACCCACGGCCTTAAGCCACCACAACCCTTGGGCCTGGCCCATGTGGAACGCATGCTCGGCGACGGCCAGCTCGACGAGCTGCTCGAAGAAATCATCACCCTGTACCAGCAAGCCGCCGTGGGCAAAGACGTGCTGATCGTCGAAGGCATGGTGCCGACCCGCAGCGCCAGCTATGCGGCGCGGGTCAACCTGCACCTGGCCAAGAGCCTCGACGCAGAAGTGATCCTGGTGTCGGCACCGGAAAACGAAGTGCTCACCGAGCTATCGGGCCGCGTGGAATTGCAGGCCCAACTGTTCGGCGGCCCCAAAGACCCGAAAGTGCTGGGCGTGATCCTCAACAAGGTGCGCACCGACGAAAGCATGGAAGCCTTCTCGGCGCGCCTCAAGGAGCACTCGCCCCTGTTGCGTAGCGGCGATTTCCGCCTGCTCGGGTGCATCCCTTACCAGCCCGAACTCAACGCCCCGCGCACCCGCGACGTGGCCGACCTGATGGGCGCACAGATCCTCAACGCCGGCGACTACGAAACCCGGCGCATGACCAAGATCATCATTTGCGCGCGCACCATGCGTAACACCGTGGAGCTGCTAAAGCCGGGCGTGCTGGTGGTAACGCCGGGCGACCGTGACGACATCATCCTGGCCGTCAGCCTCGCCGCGATCAACGGCGTCCCCTTGGCCGGCCTGTTGCTGACCAGCGACACCCTGCCCGACCCGCGCATCATGGACCTTTGCCGTGGCGCCTTCCAGGCCGGGCTGCCAGTCCTTTCCGTGAGCACCGGTTCCTACGACACGGCCAACCAGCTCAACAGCCTGAACAAAGAAATCCCGATTGATGACCGCGAGCGCGCGGAGATCATCACCGATTTCGTCGCCAGCCACCTCGATGCACGCTGGCTGCACCAACGCTGCGGCACGCCACGGGAAATGCGCCTGTCGCCCGCGGTGTTCCGCTATCAGTTGATCCAGCGCGCCCAGGCCGCCAACAAACGCATCGTGTTGCCCGAGGGCAGCGAGCCGTTGACCGTGCAGGCCGCCGCCATCTGCCAGGCCCGCGGCATTGCACGCTGCGTGCTGCTGGCCAAACCTGCCGACGTGGAAGCCGTCGCCCGCGCCCACGGCATCGAATTGCCCGAAGGCCTGGAGATTCTCGACCCGGACCTGATTCGCCAGCGCTATGTCGAGCCAATGGTCGCACTGCGCAAGAGCAAGAGCCTCAACGCGCCGATGGCCGAGCAACAATTGGAAGATACGGTGGTGATCGCCACCATGATGCTCGCGCTGGATGAAGTGGACGGCCTGGTTTCCGGGGTTATTCACTCCACCGCCAACACCATCCGCCCTGCCCTGCAGCTGATTAAAACGGCGCCGGGCTGCACCTTGGTGTCGTCGGTGTTCTTTATGCTGTTCCCCGAGCAGGTGCTGGTGTACGGCGACTGCGTGATGAACCCGCACCCAAGCGCCGTGGAACTGGCGGAAATCGCCCTGCAAAGTGCCGACTCCGCCGCTGCCTTCGGCATTACGCCACGGGTGGCGATGATCAGCTATTCCAGCGGTGATTCGGCCAGCGGCGAAGAAGTGGAGAAAGTCCGCGAAGCCACCTTGCTCGCCCACGAACAGCAAAGCTCGCTGCTGATCGACGGCCCATTGCAATACGATGCCGCGGCCAATGAAACCGTGGCAAGGCAGTTGGCGCCCAACAGCCAGGTCGCCGGTAAAGCCACGGTGTTTGTGTTCCCGGACCTGAACACCGGCAACACCACGCACAAGGCCGTGCAGCGCAGCGCCGACTGCGTAAGCCTGGGCCCCATGCTGCAAGGCTTGCGCAAACCGGTGAACGACCTGCCGCGCGGTGCGCAAGTGGACGACATCGTGTACACCATCGCCCTGACGGCGATTCAAGCCGCCAACCGACCTATGGATATCTAAATGCTGGATTTTCTACCTGCCGCCGTACGCGGGGTAATCGCGTCCTTGTTGTTGGCGCTGAACACGATCCTGCTGTGTTCGTTCCTGTTTGTTGTCGCGCTGTTCAAGGCGCTGCCATTTGCCAAACGTTTCAGCGAATGGCTGATGAACCACACCCACGAAGCCTGGGTGACCAACAACAAGGGCTGGATGAACCTGGTGCGACGCACACGCTGGCACCTGACTGGCCTTGAAGGCCTGGACTACCAGCACTCGTATCTGGTGACCAGTAACCACCAGAGCTGGGTCGACATCATGGTGCTGCAATACGTGCTCAATCGCCGGATTCGGCCGCTGAAGTTTTTCCTCAAGCAGGAACTGATCTGGGTGCCGGTGATTGGCCTGGCATGGTGGGCGCTGGGCTTCCCGTTTATGAAGCGCTACACCAAAGCTTACTTGGAGAAGCACCCGGAGAAGAAAGGCAAAGACCTGGAAACCACGCGCAAGACCTGCGCGAAGTTTCGCGACAACCCGGTGGGTATTTTCAACTTTGCCGAAGGCACGCGGTTTACGCCGGGCAAGCACGCACAGCAGAAATCGCCGTTCCGTTACCTGCTCAAGCCCAAGGCCGGTGGCATTGCGTTTGTGCTGGATGCCATGGGCGAGCAGCTCAAGTCATTGGTGAACGTGACCATCCACTACCCGGCCGGGCGTCCAGGGTATTGGGATTTGTTGTGCGGGAATGTGAAAGACGTGGTGGTGCACTTTGAGGAAGTGCAGATTCCAGCCGGATTTATCGGCAAGAATTATGAGCAGGATGGGGAGTATCGGTTGGCGTTCCAGGGGTGGATCAACCGGTTGTGGGAAGACAAGGATGCGCTGCTGGATAAGCTTCACACGGAATACCCAGGCCGCCACTGACCGACCTGTGAATGCAATCTAATGTGGGAGCTGGCTTGCCTGCGATAGCTGACTGTCAGTTGATGGGTATGTTGCTGACCCACCGCTATCGCAGGCAAGCCAGCTCCCACAGTGACCGCGCCAGACCTTGAGAAAGTAAAAAGCCCGCCACCGAATGATCGGTGGCGGGCTTTTTTGTGGCGGCGAGGTTTAGATCGCGCCGCGCTGGCGCAACAGCTCCAGCACTTGCTTGACGCTGTCTTCCAGCGACGTGGCCTGGGTGTCGATCACCAAGTCGGCATTCAGCGGCACGTCGTACGGGAAGGACTCGCCTGGGATGTTGTCCCCGCCCGCCGCGTACAGGCCTTGCGGGTCACGCTCGGCGCACACCAGCGGCGAGGCCTGCACGTAGACGGTGAGCAAGCGGTCGCTGCCGATTAACGCCTTGGCCTGTTCACGGCCTTCGGCATCCGGGGCAACAAACGCGGCCAGGGTCAGCAGGCCGGCTTCGTTGAACTGACGCGCCACGTGAGCAGCACGGCGCCAGTTTTCGGTACGCCCGACGCGGTCCTGCGGCAAGCCCTTGTTCAAGTCGCGGCGCAGGTTCTGGCCATCCAGTACGAATACCGCACGGCCCATGTCAAACAGCTTGCGCTCAACCGCGTAGGCCAAGGTGCTTTTGCCGGCGCCGGACAGGCCGCTGAACAACACGGTAGCCGGTTGCTGGCCGAAGCGTTGGGCGCGCTCTTCGGTGGCTACATGAGCAAGGCGGCCGTGTTGCGCAGCGCCACCATGGCCCACCGGCGGCGCAATAATCATGCCCGCAGCCACAGTACCGTTGGTCAAACGGTCGATGACGATAAACGCACCGGTGGTGCGGTTGCTGTCATAGCCATCCAACGCAATGGCGGCGTCGAGGCTGACCTTGACCCGGCCAATCTCGTTCAGTTGCAGCGAACTTGCCGGGCCTTCGGCCAGGGTGTTCACGTCCACGCGGTGCACGATGCTGGTGATCGAACCCGGCACGTAGCTGGTGGCGCGCTTGATGTCATATTTCTTGCCCGGCAGCATCGGCTCTTCGGCCATCCAGACCAGCATGGCGTCGAAAGCGTCGGTGACTTGCGGCACGTTGTCGGCATGCACCAACAGGTCGCCACGGGAGATGTCGATCTCGTCTTCCATGGTCAGGGTCACGGCCTGGCCTGGGCCTGCGTGTTCCAGCTCACCCTCGAAGGTGACGATGGATTTGACGCGGCTGCTCTTGCCCGACGGCAGCACCACGACTTCATCGCCCTTGTGCACGATGCCGCTGGCGAGGGTGCCGGCGAAACCACGGAAGTTCAGGTTCGGACGGTTGACGTACTGCACCGGGAAACGCAGGTCGGTGTAGTTGCGGTCGTTGGCGATCTCGACGGTTTCGAGGATCTCCATCAGCGACTGGCCGGTGTACCAGGGCGAGCGCTCGCTCTTGTTCACCACATTGTCGCCCTTGAGCGCCGACATCGGTACAAACGCCATGGTGCTCGGCTTGAACGCAATGCCCTCGACAAACTTCAGGTAATCGGCCTTGATCGACTCGAACACGCTTTGGTCAAAGCCATTGATGTCCATCTTGTTGACGGCAATCACGATGTGCTTGATGCCCAGTAACGAGGCGATATAGCTGTGGCGGCGGGTCTGGGTCTGCACGCCGTAGCGGGCGTCGATCAGAATGATCGCCAGGTCGCAGGTGGACGCACCGGTGGCCATGTTGCGGGTGTACTGCTCATGGCCGGGGGTGTCGGCGATGATGAATTTGCGCTTGGCGGTGGAGAAGTAGCGGTAGGCAACATCAATGGTGATGCCCTGTTCACGCTCGGCCTGCAGGCCGTCAACCAGCAAGGCCAGGTCGATATCATCGCCCGTGGTGCCGGATTTTTTCGAATCACGGGTAATGGCTTCCAGGTGATCTTCGTAGATCATCTTGGAGTCGTGCAGCAGGCGCCCGATCAGGGTGCTCTTGCCGTCGTCGACGTTGCCGCAGGTCAGGAAGCGCAACATCTCTTTGCGCTCGTGCTGGCCCAGGTAGGCGAGGATGTCCTCGCTGATCAAATCAGATTGATGCGACATTGGTGACAGCCCCTTAGAAATAACCCTGACGTTTTTTATCTTCCATCGAGCCTGCGCCATCGTGATCGATGACCCGGCCCTGGCGCTCGGAAGTTCGCGTCAGGAGCATTTCCTGAATGATGTCCGTCAGCGTCTCGGCTTCGGACTCCACCGCGCCCGTCAACGGGTAGCAGCCAAGGGTACGGAAACGTACTTTCTTTTTGACGATTCGGGCTTTGTCTTCGTCGGACAAGTGCTCGAGGATGCGGTCGTCGTCGATCATGATCAACGTGCCGTTCTTCTCGATCACGTCGCGCTCGGCGGCGAAGTACAGCGGCACAATCGGGATGCCTTCGAGGTAGATGTACTGCCAGATGTCCAGCTCGGTCCAGTTGGACAGCGGGAACACACGGATCGACTCGCCTTTGTTGACGTTGCCGTTGTAGACGTTCCACAGCTCCGGGCGCTGGTTCTTCGGGTCCCAGCGGTGTTTGCTGTCACGGAACGAGTACACACGCTCTTTGGCGCGGGACTTCTCTTCATCGCGACGGGCACCGCCGAAGGCTGCGTCGAAACCATGCTTGTCCAAGGCCTGCTTGAGGCCTTCGGTCTTCATGATGTCGGTGTGCTTGGCGCTGCCGTGGGTGAACGGGTTGATGCCCTGCGCCACACCATCAGGGTTGACGTGGGTGATCAGGTCCAGGCCCAGTTCTTCGACCATTTTGTCGCGGAACTTGTACATCTCCTGGAATTTCCAGCGGGTGTCGACGTGCATCACCGGGAACGGCAATTTGCCCGGGAAGAAGGCCTTGCGCGCCAGATGCAGCATCACGGCGGAGTCTTTACCGATCGAGTAGAGCATCACCGGGTTGTCGAACTCGGCGGCGACCTCGCGGATGATGTGGATGCTTTCCGCCTCCAGCTGTTTCAGATGCGTCAGTTTGTCGACCATGGCTACTCACGGAAAAACGATCTTATGGACGGCCAGCGGGCCGTGTTCGAGCGGGGCATGCTAGCACAGCACCTTCTTCTATTCAGGGAGCCAGCTAGATCGAAACGGTATATGAATATGCCCCTCAGTTTGGCTTGTGGTAGCTGGCTTGTCTGCTCTACAGGCACCTCAGTCATTCAGGCAAACCGAGGTGATGCAATCGCAGGCAAGCCAGCTCCCACATTTGAGCCTTGGTGTTCTTTAGATTGGGTTGGGGCAATCGATGAACAGATGTTCCAGGGCAAAGCGCCGCGCCAGGTAATCGCCCAACGCCTGCACGCCATAACGCTCAGTAGCGTGATGGCCCGCAGCAATAAAGCTGATGTCGTTTTCCCGCGCGCTGTGGAAGGTCTGCTCGGACGCTTCGCCACTCAAGTACAGGTCGACGCCGGCGGCAATCGCATCGTCGATGTAACCTTGCCCGCCGCCCGTGCACCAACCCACCCGGCGGATCATCTCGCTGCCTTCGATCAACAGTGGCTCGCGACCCATTACATCCTGCACGCGTCGGGCAAAATCACGCGGCGACAAGGGTTCGGCCAGGGAGCCGACCAGGCCGACGATTTTCGGGTTGTTCGGATCCAGCGGGCCTTCGACGGTGATGTCCAGCTGACGGGCGAGTTGCACGTTGTTGCCCACTTCCGGGTGCAGGTCCAGCGGCAGGTGGTAGGCCAGCAGGCTGATGTCGTGCTTGAGCAGGGTTTTCAGGCGGCGTTGCTTCATGCCGGTGATGCACGGGTTTTCGCCCTTCCAGAAATAACCATGGTGCACCAGCACCAGGTCGGCCTGGGCTTCGACGGCGGCGTCCAGCAACGCTTGGCTGGCCGTGACGCCGCTGACAATGCGCATCACCTGCGGGCGCCCCTCGACCTGCAAGCCATTGGGGCAATAATCGGCAATTTTTGCGCTGCCAAGGTAGCGGTCCGCTTCCTCGACCAGGGTGCTAAGGGGGACAGCCATAAAAGACTCCTAAATATCCCGTTCCGAGGCGCTCGCAGCCTCGTATAATGCGCGACATTATGGGCGCTATCCCGCCCCCTGCAACCTGTCAGGACTTACTTGATGCTCAAGGCACTGCGTTTTTTTGGATGGCCATTGTTGGCTGGCGTGCTGATCGCGATGCTGATTATTCAGCGTTATCCCCAATGGGTGGGCTTACCCAGCCTTGATGTGAACCTGCAACAGGCCCCACAAAGCAGCTCGGTGGTGCAAGGCCCGGTCACCTACGCCGACGCGGTGGTCATCGCCGCGCCTGCAGTGGTCAACCTGTACACCACCAAGGTCATCAATAAACCGGCGCATCCGTTGTTTGAAGACCCGCAGTTTCGCCGCTATTTCGGCGACAACGGGCCCAAGCAGCGCCGGATGGAATCCAGCCTCGGTTCCGGGGTGATCATGAGCCCGGAAGGTTACATCCTCACCAACAACCACGTGACCACCGGCGCCGACCAGATTGTGGTGGCCCTGCGCGACGGCCGTGAAACCCTGGCCCGCGTGGTCGGCAGCGACCCGGAAACCGACCTTGCGGTGCTGAAGATCGACCTCAAGAGCCTGCCCTCGATCACCATCGGCCGCTCCGAAGGGCTACGCGTCGGTGATGTCGCACTGGCCATCGGCAACCCGTTCGGCGTCGGCCAGACCGTGACCATGGGCATCATCAGCGCCACCGGGCGTAACCAGTTGGGGCTCAACAGCTACGAAGACTTTATCCAGACTGACGCGGCGATCAATC
This sequence comes from Pseudomonas sp. PA-6-3C, assembly GCF_021605825.1. Classification (NCBI taxonomy): domain Bacteria; kingdom Pseudomonadati; phylum Pseudomonadota; class Gammaproteobacteria; order Pseudomonadales; family Pseudomonadaceae; genus Pseudomonas; species Pseudomonas sp. PA-6-3C. The sequence continues at coordinate 89,548 of NZ_WKDV01000001.1, read as the reverse complement.
CGGGGAACTCTGGCGGCGCATTGGTGGATGCCAATGGCAACCTGACCGGTATCAACACGGCGATTTTCTCCAAGTCCGGCGGTTCCCAGGGCATCGGCTTTGCGATCCCGGTGAAGCTGGCAATGGAAGTGATGAAGTCGATCATCGAGCACGGCCAGGTAATCCGTGGCTGGCTGGGCATCGAAGTACAGCCGTTGACCAAGGAACTGGCCGAGTCGTTCGGCTTGACCGGGCGCCCGGGCATCGTGGTGGCCGGGATCTTCCGCGACGGCCCGGCGCAGAAAGCCGGCCTGCAGTTGGGCGATGTGATCCTGAGCATCGACGGGGAACCGGCCGGTGATGGCCGCAAGTCGATGAACCAGGTGGCGCGGATCAAGCCGACCGATAAGGTGTCGATCCTGGTAATGCGCAACGGCAAAGAGATCAAGCTGTCGGCAGAGATCGGCCTGCGCCCGCCACCCGCCCCGGTGAAAGAAGAGGAATAACGGCTACGGGAGCCCGTTCGCGGGCTCCTGTTACCGAATATTTCAAAAGAAATCCATTCTCAATGGTCATGTTATATTGTTTCAATATCGCTATTGGAACGCTCTATCATGCCGTCTCAAAGATTCGCCCCCGTTGCTGGCCTGGCCTTGGGTTTGCTGCTGGACCCCGCCTACGCCGATGACAACACTGTCGAACTGGACACCATCAGCGTCACCTCCGACGCCTATGAATCCGCCACCGGCCCCGTCAAAGGCTACCGCGCCACCCGTTCCGCCAGCGCGACCAAAACTGACACCGATCTGCGCGACATCCCACAATCAATCAGCGTGATTCCTGCCACGGTGCTCGAGGACCTGGGCAGCACCAGCGTGGAACGTGCTCTGGAGTTTGCCGGCGGCGTGTCCAAGCAAAACAACTTCGGCGGCCTGACGCTTTACGAGTACAGCGTGCGCGGCTTCACCACGTCGGAGTTCTACCAGGACGGTTTCAGCGCCAACCGTGGCTACCCGAGCACCCCGGACGCGGCCAACATCGAGCGCATTGAAGTGCTCAAAGGTCCCGCAGCCAGCCTGTACGGCCGTGGCGATCCGGGCGGCACCGTGAACATTGTCACCAAGAAGCCGCAGCCCGAAGCCTTTACCACCGTGCAAACCAGTGCCGGCAGCTGGGACCGCTATCGCACCGCACTGGATGTGAACACGCCGCTGGACAGCGAAGGCCGCGTGCTGTCGCGGGTCAACCTGGCCGTGGAAGACAACCACAGCTTCCGCGATCACGTCGACGCCCAGCGCGTGTTCGTCGCGCCATCATTCAGTTGGCAGTTGGACCCCGACACCAGCCTTCTCGTAGAAAGCGAGTTCGTGCGCCACAGCTCCACCTTCGACCGGGGCATCGTCGCCAACCATGGCATGTCCCGCTCGACCTTCCTCGGCGAACCCAACGACGGCAATATCCGCAACCACAACAATCGCATCCAGGCCGCGTTGGAACATCACCTTAATGACGCCTGGAAACTGCGCCTGGCCAGCCACTACAAACAGGGCAGCCTGTGGGGTGACGCCTCGGAAAGTCGTGCGCTGAATGCCAACGGCCATACCGTTAACCGCCGCCTGCGCGAACGCTCCACCGGTTGGCACGACAGCATCACCCAGCTGGAACTGCGCGGCCAGTTCGACATCGGCAGTTGGCAGCACGAACTGTTGATCGGCGGCGAATACGAGGACTACCGCAAGAAGGAACGCGTGTCGGCGGTTGCCGGCAGCCTCTACCCCATCGACATCTATAACCCGATCTACGGCCAGACCAAACCCAACGGCGCACGCACCGGCACCGACGTCTTCGAACAGACGAAAAGCCAGGCGCTGAACCTGCAAGACCAGATCATCTTCACCGACCGCCTGCGCGGCATGCTCGGTGCGCGCTTCGAGCATGTCGAACAACGCACCGACGACTTCACCCGCAACCACGCCAAGAGCCGGCATACCCACGACGCCCTGACTCAACGCGCCGGTCTGCTCTATCAGCTAACGCCGCAAGTCGGGGTGTTCGCCAACGCGTCAACCTCGTTCAAACCCAACAACGGTGTGGATGCCGGCGGCAAATCCTTCAAGCCCGAAGAAGGCGTGGGCTATGAAGTGGGGATCAAGAGCGAGCTGTTCGACGACCGTTTGAGCACCACGCTCGCCGCCTTCCATATCGAAAAAGAAAATGTTCTGACCCAGGACCCGGCCACCCTCAACAACAGCCGCGCCATAGGCAAGGCGCGCAGCCAGGGCTTTGACCTGCAACTGAGCGGGCAAGTGACGGACGCGGTACGCGTGATCGGCGCCTTTGCCTATATCGACGCCGAAGTGACCAAGGGCGACAAATCCATCCCCACCGGCAGCCGGATTCTGGGCGTAGCCAAGCGCAGCGGCAGTCTGCTGGGTGTGTATGAATTCCAGAATGGCGCGCTGCGCGGCTCGGACCTGGGCGCGGCGTTCACCTACGTTGGTGATCGCTCCGGCGAGGCCGGCAGCCAGTTCGAACTGCCCGCCTACCACACCGTCGACCTGCTGGCGCATTACAAAGCCAGCGATAGCGTCACGGTGGGCCTGAACCTCAACAACCTATTCGACGAAAAGTACTACGAGCGCTCCTACAGCAATTACTGGGTCACTCCCGGCGAGCCGCGCAACTTCACCGTCAGCCTGACCCTTAACCTGTAAAAGGATGCCCCATGCAAGCCTTCAAATCCCTGGCCGTGATCGGCCTGCTGTTTGCCAGCCAAGTCTCGGCCCACGGCCTGTGGACCGAACAACGACGCGGCAATATCGAAGTGATCTACGGCCACGGCGCCGAAGACAATGCCTTCAAGGCGCAGAAAATCAGCGGCGCCTGGGCGTATGACGCCAGCGGCAAAATGATCCCGGTCACCGTGGAGCGCCTGGCCGACCACGCACGCCTCAAGCCACTCAAATCGCCCGCCGTTTTAGCCGTGGCGTTGGATAACGGGATGTGGTCGCAGACGCCGGACAAGAAGTGGATCAACCAGGGCCGTAGCCAAGTGCCAGGCGCGATTGAGTCGACCCAGACCTTCAAGTACAGCCTGGCGATTTACCAGCCGGGGGCGAAGCTGCCCAAACTGGATCAGATCAAGCTGCTGATCCTGCCGGAAGTCGACCCGCTGACCGTAGGGCCAGGCAAGTCACTGCCGGTGCGGGTGCTGCTGGACGGCAAACCGGCGGCGGGGATCAAGCTGGTGGGCGATTATCGCAATGCGCCGAACACCTTGAGCACTGAGACCGACAAGGACGGCCGCGCCCAGGTGCTGGTGCGTAATGAAGGGTTGAATGTGATTGCCGCGCAGGTGGAGATTCCGCTCAAGGACAACGCCGACGTGGCCACCCGCGGGCTGTTTACTTCGTTGACCTTCCTCGGTGAACCGCATCACGAATAAACCCTGAAAAACACTGTGGGAGCGGGCTTGCCCGCGATGGCGGCCTATCAGTCACCCAATATGTCGACTGACAAACCGCCATCGCGGGCAAGCCCGGCTCCCACAGTTGATCTCTATCGTTTCGACACTCGGACTACAGCGCTACTAGCGCCCGCTCGCACAGCGTATTAAGCGCCACCGCCCACTGCGGCTCATCGTTCAAGCACGGCACCAACACCAACTCCTCGCCCCCTGCCTCGCGGAACTGCTCCAGCCCGCGATCACCAATTTCTTCCAGCGTCTCAATGCAGTCCGCTACAAACGCCGGGCACATCACCAGCAGCTTTTTCACGCCTTGCTGGGCCAAGGTCTCCAGGCGGGCCTCGGTGTAGGGTTCGATCCACTTGGCACGGCCCAGCCGTGACTGGAACGCCACCGACCACTTGCCCTCCGGCAAGCCCATGCGCGCGGCAAAGTCGCGCGCCACGCTGAAGCACTGGGCGCGGTAGCAGGTGGCAAGCACCTCGGGCGAAGCGTTCTTGCAGCAGTCAGCATCCTTGAAGCAATGCTGGCCTGTGGGGTCGAGTTTTTTCAGATGGCGCTCAGGCAACCCATGGAAGCTCAGCAACAAGTGATCGAATTCCTGTGCCACGTACGGCCGGGCGCTGGCGACCAAGGCGTCGAGGTATTCCGGCTGATCGTAGAACGGCTGCAAGATAGAAAACTGCACGTTGAGCTTCTTGTCGCGGACCACACGCTTGGCTTCTTCGATCACCGTGGTCACGGTGCTGTCAGCGAACTGCGGATACAACGGCGCCAGGGTGACTTTTTGAATGCCTTGAGCCGCAAGGCGCGTGAGGGTGGTTTCAAGCGACGGCTCGCCGTAGCGCATCGCCAGCTCCACCGGGCCGTGGGTCCACTGCTGGGTCATTTGCGCTTGCAAGCGACGGCTCAGGACCACAAGCGGCGAACCCTCTTCCCACCAGATCGAGGCGTAGGCATGCGCCGATTGCTCAGGGCGCTTGATCAGGATCAGCGACACCAGCAAGCGCCGCACCGGCCACGGCAGGTCGATCACATAAGGGTCCATCAGGAACTGATTAAGGTAGCTGCGCACATCGGCCACCGAAGTGGACGCCGGTGAACCCAGGTTGACCAGTAACAACGCGTGATCCGTCATGCAACATCCTATGGCTAGAGGCGGCTGGACAAGTCTTCCAGTGCCGCGTGCAACTCAGTGAACTGAAAAGTGAAACCGGCGGCCAGCAACCGTTCGGGGACGGCCTTCTGCCCGCCCAGCAACAACCCGGACAACTCGCCCAGACCGACCTTCAAGGCAAACGCCGGCATCGGCATGAACGCTGGGCGGTGCAGCACCTGGCCCAGGGTGTTGGCAAACTCGCGATTACGTACCGGGTGTGGCGCGCAGGCATTATAAGGACCGCTGGCGTCGCCGTTGTGCAGAAGAAAATCAATCAGGGCGATTTGATCTTTGATATGGACCCACGGCATCCACTGCCGACCATTGCCGATCGGCCCGCCCAGCCCCAGTTTGAACGGCAGCAGCAGGCGCGACAAAAAGCCGCCCTTGGCCGCCAACACCAGGCCAGTGCGCACCAGCACCACGCGGGTGCCGAAGGCTTCGGCGCGCAACGCGGTTTCTTCCCAGGCGATGCACAGTTGGCTGGGGAAATCATCCTGCACCGGGCCACTGGCTTCGGTCAGTTCGCGCTCGCCGCCGTCGCCATACCAGCCTACTGCAGAGCCGGAAATCAACACCGCCGGCTTTTGCGCCAGGCCTTGCATCCAAGCCAGCAAGGTTTCGGTGTGGCCGATGCGGCTGCTCCACAGCAATGCCTTGCGCTTTTTGGTCCATGGGCGATCGGCAATCGGCGCGCCCGCCAGGTTGACCACCGCATCCACCGTGCCGATCACGTCTTGCAAGCGGCCAACACCGAGCACCTCGGCACCGCACCATTTGGCCACGGTATCCGGCTCGCGGCTCCACACGGTCAGGCGATGCCCTTGGGCAAGCCAGTGCAGACAGAGTTGGCGACCGATCAAGCCCGTACCGCCGGTCAGCAAAATATGCATGGGTTTCTCCTCATGTAACGTTTGCCGCCCATCGCTAGTCTATTTTATAAGCATGGATCTTTTGTAAGTGGGCGTTACGTTGGTTTCAGAGGCCGGTTCAGGCCTCCTTCTTAACCCCTCACCCTTAACCTTAGGTCACGCCGTTAGAACAGGTACGCCAAAACTTATACCAAAAAACAATATTGTACAGCTATGGGTGTCGGCGTAGTCTGTACCCAAAGGTAAAACGAGGCCCCCAATGACTGTTCCCATCGCGATCATCGGCACCGGCATCGCCGGTCTTTCCGCCGCCCGAGCGTTACGAGACGCGGGGCACGTTGTACAACTCTTAGATAAAAGCCGTGGCAGTGGTGGCCGCATGTCCAGCAAGCGCAGCGATGCCGGCGCGTTGGACATGGGCGCACAATACTTCACGGCCCGCGACCGGCGCTTCGTCAACGAAGTACAGCGCTGGCAAAGCAACGGCTGGGCCGAACAGTGGAAACCGCAGCTGTACAACTTCAAGTCCGGCCAGCTCACGCCCTCCCCCGACGAGCAGATCCGCTGGGTCGGCACGCCGCGCATGAGCGCCATTACCCGCGCACTGCTTGACGACTTACCGGTTGAGTTCGGTTGCCGCATCACCGAAGTGTTCCAAGGCAAGCAGCACTGGAACCTGCTGGACGCCGACGGCGGCAATCATGGCCCGTTCAGCCACGTAGTCATTGCCACGCCGGCGCCCCAGGCCACCGCCCTGCTGGCCGCCGCGCCCAAGCTTGCAAGTGCGGCCGCCGGGGTGAAGATGGACCCCACCTGGGCCGTCGCTCTGGCCTTTGACACGCCGCTGGATACGCCGATGCAAGGCTGCTTTGTGCAAGACAGCCCGCTCGACTGGCTGGCGCGCAACCGCAGTAAACCCGGGCGTGACGCCACCCTCGACACCTGGGTGTTGCATGCCACCAGCGCCTGGAGCAAGGCCAATCTCGACTTGCCCAAAGAGGCGGTGATCGAACACCTGCACGGCGCCTTCGCCGAACTGCTGCACAGCGCCATGCCCGCACCGTCCTTTAGCCTGGCCCATCGCTGGCTTTACGCCAGGCCGTCGGAGCGGCATGAATTTGGCGTGCTGGCCGACGCCGACCTGGGCTTGTATGTGTGTGGTGACTGGTGCCTGTCCGGGCGGGTCGAAGGCGCGTGGCTCAGCGGCCAGGAGGCCGCACGCCGCCTGATCGAACACCTGCAATGAACCGCCTCAACCCGACGAAATTGCTGTTGTCGAAGTGGACAGCAGCACGCCCGCGCAACAAGGAAAAACACTTCCTCGTCACCGAACTGTTCCGTGATGACGAAGGCACCGTGCTCGAAATCGAGCTGCAAGCGGTCATGACCCGCCGCGCCGAACGCCTCCCGTGGCAAACCCTGCAAAATGCCGAAGACTGGCGCATGGGTTGGAAATAGCGGGCGCTGAAAATACTTATACAAACAATTTGACTTGTACAGCATCAAACCTATGATGAGATTTAATTGTACAGAGTTATAAATCTGTATAGGAATTTCGCAGAGGGTTGAGCATGTCCAGCAGCGCAAAACCGAAGATCGCCATCAGTGCCTGCCTGCTCGGCGAGAACGTGCGCTTTAACGGCGGACACAAACAATCCCTGCTGTGCAGCCAAACGCTCGCCGACTATTTCGACTTCGTGCCGTTGTGCCCCGAAGTGGCGATCGGCATGGGCATCCCCCGCGAACCGATTCGCCTGGTGGGCGACCCTGCCCACCCGCAGGCGGTCGGCACCGTGCACCGTGACCTCAATGTGACGCAGCCATTGGATGCTTACGGCCAGCAGATGGCTGTGGAACACACAGACCTGTGCGGCTACATCTTCATGCAGAAGTCGCCGTCGTGCGGGCTGGAGCGGGTCAAGGTCTACCGCGACAACGGCACGCCCGTTGATGGCGGCGGGCGCGGCATTTATGCCCAGGCGTTTTGCGCACGCCACCCCAACCTGCCGGTGGAAGAAGACGGCCGGTTGAATGACCCGGTGCTGCGCGAGAACTTCCTCACCCGCGTGTTCGTGTACGCCAGCTGGCAAGAATTGCTGGCTGAGGGCATCACCCGTCACCGCCTTTTGGCGTTCCACGCGCGCTACAAATACCTGCTGATGGCCCACAGCCCTGTGCATTACAAAAGCCTTGGCCACCTGCTGGGCAGCATGGGCAAGAGCATCAACCTGGATGAACTGGCCGCCGGCTATTTCAGCGAGTTGATGACCGGCCTGAAAAAGTGCGCCACACGCGGCACCCACACCAATGTGCTGCAACACATCAGCGGCTACCTCAAACAAGCCATCAGCGCCGAGGACAAGCAGGAAATGCAAACCGTCATCGGCCAATACCGCACCGGCATCGTGCCGCTGGTGGTGCCGCTGACCTTGCTCAAACATCACTTTCGCCAACACCCGGACCGCTACATCGCGCAGCAGGCGTACCTGCAGCCGCACCCGGAAAACCTCAGCCTGCGTAATGCGATCTAGACCATGACACCTGCCCTGCAAGACGACCCTGTCGAAGACATCGCCCAAGCCATCGAAGACGGCTGGCTGCCGATTCGCGAAGTGGCGCGCCAGACCGGCGTCAACGCCGTGACCCTGCGCGCCTGGGAGCGCCGTTATGGCCTGATCGTGCCCCAGCGCACGCCCAAGGGCCATCGGCTGTTCAGCGCCGAACATGTACAACGCATCCACACCATTCTGACCTGGCTCAACCGTGGTGTGCCGGTCAGCCAGGTCAAAGGCTTGATCGATTCCGCCCAGGCCAGCCCCGACAGCGTCGAAAATGAATGGCATGTGCTGCGTCATAAACTGCTCACCGCAATCAGCGAATTGGCCGAACGCCGGGTCGACGACCTGTTCAACCAGGCCATGGCGCTGTACCCGCCGCGCACCTTGTGTGAGCAATTGATGCTGCCGCTGCTCAACGCGCTGGAGCAACGCTGGCAGGGCCAGTTCGGCGCGCAAATGGAGCGAGTGTTTTTTCTGTCCTGGCTGCGCAGCAAGTTCGGCGCGCGCATTTACCACAACAACCGCCAGCTCCAGGGCGCGCCGTTGCTGCTGGTCAACCAGTCAGACGTGCCCCTGGAGCCACACCTGTGGCTTAGCGCCTGGCTGGCCAGCAGCGCCGACTGCCCCGTGGAGGTTTTTGATTGGCCTTTGCCGACCGGCGAACTGGCCCTGGCCGTGGAACACCTGCAACCGCGTGCGGTGCTGCTGTACTCAAGCAAAGCCCTCCACTTGTCGGCACTCGGCAAACTGTTGGGCGGCATCAGTTGCCCAATTTTGATTGCCGGACCAACGGTATGCATCCACCAGGACGAGTTAGCCGTATTAACCCGTGACACTCCTGAATTGTTCGTGGCCGAAGACCCCTTGTCAGCCCACCAGTTACTGATCCAGCGTGGAATTGTCTAAATGCATTTGATCTGGCTGCGCACCGACTTGCGCCTACACGACAACACCGCCCTCGCCGCCGCCTGCCAGCGCGGCCCGGTTGCCGCCGTGTACCTGATCACGCCGCAGCAATGGCTGGCCCATGATGATGCACCCTGCAAAGTCGATTTCTGGCTGCGTAACCTCAAGCTCCTGAGCCAGGCCCTTGGCGAACTGAACATTCCCTTGCTGATTCGCACCGCCGACACCTGGGACCAGGCGCCCGCCGTGCTGGGCAAACTGTGCCGGGAACTGTCAGTGGAGTCGGTGCACGTCAACGAGGAATACGGCATCCACGAGAGCCGTCGCGATGTGGCCGTGGCCAACGCCCTGGAGGCTGACGGTGTGACGTTCCACAGCTACCTCGACCAACTGTTTTTCCAACCCGGCAGCGTGCTGACCAAAACCGGCACTTACTTTCAGGTGTTCAGTCAGTTCCGCAAGGTCTGCTACAGCCGCCTGCACAGCGCCTTGCCGCGCCTGGTGGCCACGCCGCAACAACAGGCACCGCAGGATGTGCACAGCGACGCCATCCCGGATCAAGTCGACGGTTTCGCGCCGCCCAGCGAGACCTTGCGCGCTTTCTGGCCCGCCGGTGAAGAAGAAGCCCGGCGTCGCCTTGACGCCTTCGCCGACCAACAGATCAGCTACTACAAAGACGAACGCGACTTCCCGGCCAAACCCGGCACCAGCCAGCTCTCGGCCTACCTCGCCGCCGGTGTGGTTTCGCCGCGCCAGTGCCTGCACGCCGCCCTGCAAACCAACCAGGGCGAGTTCGAAAGCGGCGATATCGGCGCCATCACCTGGATCAACGAGTTGCTGTGGCGCGAGTTCTATAAACACATTCTGGTCGGTTACCCACGAGTCTCGCGCCACCGTGCGTTCCGCCCCGAAACCGAGGCACTGGCCTGGCGCGATGCGCCCAAGGACTTGGCCGCCTGGCAACAAGCGCGCACCGGCCTGCCGATCATTGATGCGGCCATGCGCCAACTGCTGGAAACCGGTTGGATGCACAACCGCCTGCGCATGGTGGTGGCGATGTTTTTGACCAAGAACCTGCTGATCGACTGGCGTGAAGGCGAGCGCTTCTTTATGCGCCACTTGATCGACGGCGACCTGGCCGCCAATAACGGCGGCTGGCAGTGGAGTTCGTCCACCGGCACCGACGCGGCACCGTACTTCCGGATTTTCAGCCCGTTGAGCCAGTCGGAAAAGTTCGACAGCGAAGGGGTGTTCATCAAGCACTGGCTGCCAGAGTTGGCGGCGCTGAACAAAAAAGAAGTGCACAACCCCGAAGCCGCCGGTGGCCTGTTCGGCGCGGCAGATTACCCACGCTCGATTGTCGACCTGAAAAAATCCCGCGAGCGCGCCCTCGCCGCCTTCCGCAACCTGCCTTCACGCCAGGAGGTCGCCGAACATGAGTGACTTCCTGCACCGGTTCGCCCAAGCCTTTACCACGCTGGACAAGCACAACCTGCACCTGCTCGACAGCTTGTACAGCCAGGACATTGCCTTCACCGATCCGCTGCACGAAGTGCATGGGCTGCCCGCTTTGCGCGGTTACTTCACCGAGATGTACAGCAACATCAGCCAGTTGCGTTTTGACTTCCATGGCTTCGACCAGGTCGCCGAAGGTGAAGGCTACCTGCGCTGGAAAATGAGTTTTTGCCACCCGCGCCTGGCCAATGGCAAGGTAATCCGGGTGGAAGGTTGCTCGCACCTGATGTGGCGCGACAAGGTCTACCGCCATCGCGATTATTTCGATGCGGGCGCGTTGCTCTATGAACACTTACCGGTAGTCGGCCGTGTGGTCAGTTGGCTAAAAAGGAGAATGGGATGAGCCTTGTACCGCCCCGCCGTTATTGGTTGACCGGTGCCAGCAGTGGCATCGGCGCCGCTCTGGCCGTCGAACTGCTCAACAGTGGCGCGCATGTGGCGCTCAGCTCGCGCAGCAAAGGCCCGCTGGAAGCGTTCGCCCAGCGTTATCCAGGCCAAGTGCTGGTGGTAGCCGGCGACCTGACCAACAGCCAGACCGTGCGCGAGATCGGCGAACACATCGGCGAGGTCTGGGGTTCATTGGATACGGTGATCCTCAACGCCGGCACCTGTGAGTATGTCGACGCCCGGCAATTCGATTCCTCCATCGTCGAGCACGTGGTGCGCACCAACCTGCTTGCCAGCAGCTATTGCATCGAAGCTGCGCTGCCGCTGTTGCGCAAAGGGCTCACCCCACATCTGGTGGGCGTCGCCAGCGCCGTGACCTACCTGCCAATGCCGCGCGCCGAAGCCTATGGCGCGTCCAAGGCCGGGCTGCGTTACCTGTTCGAATCGCTGCGCATCAGCCTGTCGCCGGAGAACATCGACGTCACGGTGATCAGCCCGGGCTTTGTCGACACCCCGCTGACCGAACGCAATGATTTCCCGATGCCGCTGAGCTGGTCCGCCGAAAAGGCTGCGCGGCATATCTTCGCCAAATTGGAAAAGCGCCCGCTGGAAATCGCCTTCCCCGCGATGTTTATCGCCACCTTGTGGCCACTGTCGAAGCTGCCCAACCGCGCGCAACTGATTATCGGCAAACGCATGCTGCGCAGCCCGCCACCGAAGAAGGACGACCTGTGAAGATCGCCATCATCGGCAGCGGTATCGCCGGGCTGACCAGCGCTTACCTGCTCAGCCGGCGCCACGACATCACGCTGTTTGAGGCGGGCGAGCGCATTGGCGGGCACACTCACACGGTCAACGTCACGGTCAAAGGTAAACCCTATGCCGTGGACACCGGTTTTATCGTGTTCAACGACTGGACCTACCCTAATTTCATCCGTCTGCTCGGGCAGATTGGCGTGACCTTCAAGCCCACCGAAATGAGCTTTTCGGTGTGCGACCAGAACGCAGGTTTCGAGTACAACGGTAATAACCTCAACAGCCTGTTTGCCCAGCGCCGCAATATTCTCTCGCCGGGATTCTGGGGCATGTTGCGCGACATTCTGCGCTTTAACCGCCAGGCACCGCTGGACCTGCAAGAGCAACGCATCAGTGCCGATATGACCCTGGGCGACTACCTCGAGGCTGGGGGTTATAGCCCACGCTTTATCCGCCATTACATCGTGCCGATGGGCGCGGCGATCTGGTCGATGTCGCTGGCGGACATGCTCGGTTTTCCGTTGCAGTTCTTTGTGCGGTTCTTCAAGAACCACGGGTTGCTGTCGGTGAACAATCGGCCGCAATGGTGCGTTATCGAAGGTGGTTCCAGCAGTTATATCGAACCTTTGACCCGCAGTTTTCGCGAGCAGATCCGCCTCAATTGCCCTGTGGATAAAGTCGAACGCACAGGCGACGGCGTGGTTATCCACAGCCTCGCCGGCAGCGAGACCTTTGACCGCGTGGTGTTCGCCTGTCACAGCGACCAGGCCCTGGCGTTGCTGGCCGACCCGAGCCAGGCTGAGCAGGACATTCTTGGTGCCCTGCCCTACGCCGACAATGACGTGGTGCTGCACACCGACACGCGCCTGCTGCCCGATCGCAAACTGGCCTGGGCCAGCTGGAATTATCGCCTGAGCGGCAGCGCGCAAACCCAGGCGGCCGTCACTTACGACATGAACATCCTGCAAGGCATCCACAGCGACACCACCTTTTGCGTCAGCCTCAACCAGACACCGATGATCAACCCGCTGAAGATCCTCGCGCGCTACACCTATGCGCATCCGCAATACAGCCTGGCGGCAGTGGCCGCACAAAACCGCTGGGAAGAATTACACGGCGCGCGGCACACCTTTTACTGCGGCGCCTACTGGGCCAACGGTTTTCATGAAGACGGCGTGAGCAGCGCATTACGCGTGGCCCAGGCCTTTGGCGAAACCCTATGAACAGCGCCCTGTACAGCGGCTGGATCGCCCATCGCCGGTTTGCGCCCAAGGCCCACGCCTTTCGCTACCGCATCGGCCTGCTGTACCTGGACTTGAGCGAACAAGACAAAGTGCTCGGCCTATCACCCCTGGCCGGCAACAGCCGCCTGGCGCCCTTCGGCTTTCGCCAGCAGGACTACCTGCGTGAATTCACGCGTCACGGCATGAGCTTGAGCGATGCCGTGCGCCAGGAAGTCGGCAAGGCACTGGGGCGCGAGCCCCGGGGCGTTATCTGCCTACTGACCCAGGCCCGCAGTTGGGGCCTGGCTTTTAACCCGGTGAGTTTCTTCTACTGCTTCGAGGCCGACGGGCAACTGGCCGCGATCCTGTGTGAAGTAACCAACACCCCGTGGCGCGAGCGTTACCACTATGTGCTGCCGGCCCAGGCGTTAGGCGCCGAAGAACACCAGCACTTCGCCGTGGCCAAGGCGTTCCATGTGTCGCCGTTTTTACCCCGCGACCTGGAATACCGCATGAGTTTCAGCCCGCCGGCCGACCGGCTTGGTGTGCACATGGCCGATTGGCAGGGCACGCAAAAAGTCTTCGACGCCACCTTGAGCCTGCAAAAAGAAACGCTGACCCGCGCCAGCCTGCACCGTTACCTGTGGCGCTTCCCGTGGATGACCGCCAAGACCTGCCTGGCGATTTACTGGCAAGCCATGCGCCTGTTGCTCAAACGCACACCGATTTTTTCCCATCAGGCCGCCGATGGCGCCTCTCGCACCGCAGTCGGGTATACCAAGGATCGCCGCCATGAAATCCCCTAGCTTATCGGTCAAGACCAACCGCCTGAACGTCAACGGCGTGACCAGTGCGCTGTTGCGCAAAGGTGTACTGCGCCAGCTCAGCCAACTGCGCCACGGCCAGTTGGTAGTGATTGAAGAGGGTGAACGCCAGGTGTTCGGCGCACGCGAAGCGCATCTGTTGGGCGAAATCCAGATCCACGATTCGGCGGTCTGGGGCTTGGTGGCCGCCAATGGTTCGATCGGCGCCGGCGAGGCGTTTATTCACGGTTACTGGAGCAGCCCGGACCTCACCGCCGTGGTGCGTGTGATGGTCAGCAACCTTGATGTGCTTGATGCAATGGAAGGCGGCCTGGCGCGCTTGGCGCGGCCGTTCACCCAAGGCCTGCACTGGCTTAACCGCAACACCCGCAAGGGCTCGCAGAAAAATATCGCCGCCCACTATGACCTGGGCAACGACCTGTTCGAGGAATTCCTCGACCCGACCATGATGTATTCGGCGGCGCAGTTCCTGACGCCCGACGACAGCCTGGAACAGGCGCAGTTGAACAAGCTGGAACGCATCTGCCAGAAGCTTGCGCTCAAACCCACTGACCATTTGCTCGAAATCGGCACCGGCTGGGGCAGCATGGCGTTGTATGCGGCGCAGCACTATGGCTGCAAGGTCACCACCACGACCTTGTCCAAAGAACAGTTTGCCTACACCGAAAAACGCATCGAGGCCTTGGGCCTCAAGGATCAGGTGAAGCTGCTGCTGCAAGATTATCGCGACCTGACCGGTCAGTACGACAAGCTGGTGTCCATCGAGATGATCGAAGCGGTCGGCCATCGCTTCCTGCCCACCTACTTCAAGCAATGCGCGCACCTGCTCAAAAGCGACGGCCTGATGCTGCTGCAAGCCATCACCATTCGTGAGCAGCGTTTTGAGCAGGCCAAGAACAGCGTCGACTTTATCCAGCGCTATATTTTCCCCGGTGGCGCCCTGCCATCCGTGCAGAACATGTTGCAGATCGTCAGCCGCGACACCGACATGAACCTGCTGCACATGGAAGACTTCGGCTTGCACTACGCGCGCACCTTGCGCCTGTGGCATGAGAACTTCCGTCGCGCCCATGGCCGCCTTGCCGAGTTGGGCTACGATGAATACTTCCTGCGCCTGTGGGAATTCTACTTGTGCTACTGCGAAGGTGGGTTTATGGAGCGAACGATCGGTACCGCGCAGTTGCTGCTGGCCAAGCCTGCGGCGATCAACCCGCCGTTGCTCGGGCGTTTCAGTGCTTAAAACGCTGGCCAATGCCGTGCTGTTCCAGTGCGGTTGGTTTGCCTGTGTGCTGGGCGGTGACACCCGTTGGTTATGGGGGGGCGCTGGTGTGCTGGTCATCCACCTGCTGTGGACAAGCTCATGGTCTGAAGACGGCCAAGTGCTCCTGGCCGTGACCCTTTTGGGTACCGTAGTCGATACCTCGTTGCGTACCTTTGGCGTGTTTCACTTCGGTTTTCCAGGGCCGCTGATTCCCTTCTGGCTAATCATGCTATGGGCACTGCTCGCGACTACGCTGCGCCATTGCCTGGCCTGGAGCGCACAACCCTGGTGGCGCGCCAGCCTGCTGGGTGCGGTGGGCGGGCCGTTGTCTTACTACGCCGGCAGCCAATTGGCCGGTGTTCGTTTCGGCTACGACACAACACTGACACTGATCGGCCTGGCGCTGCTTTGGGCGATCCTGTTCCCCGTCATGCACTGGGTGGCGCGACAGCTTGGCCACTGACGTCCGTCAGAGCATTCATGCGCACCCAGCGCGCTTGCCTTACACTGCGCGCCTATGACCAACATCCCCCACACTCAAATCACCGAACCCGCCGTCACCTGCTCGACGTGCGCGGCCTGCTGCTGCCAGCTGGAAGTCATGCTGATTACCGACACGGGTGTGCCGCAACGCTATATCGATACCGACGACTGGGGCGGTGAAGTGATGCTGCGCCTGGATGACGGCTGGTGCGCGGCGCTGGATCGGGACACGATGATGTGCACGATCTACGAGCGGCGGCCGTTGATCTGTCGGGAATTCGAGATGGGTGCGCCGGAGTGCCTGGAAGAGCGCCAGGGCATTGCGACGGCGTATCGCTGATCCAACATGTGGTGGATATAAAATGTGGGAGCTGGCTTGCCTGCGATAGCATCACTTCGGTGTAACTGATAAACCGAGGTGTCTGCATCGCAGGCAAGCCAGCTCCCACATGGTTTTGCGCAGGCTTGAGAGTTACAACGGGTAGGTGTAGTGCAACGAGTAGCTCTCTACCCCGTCGTTATTGCTGCTGATGCCCGCATTGGAATAGTGCGTGGCGCGAATGCCCACTTCATGCCCACCGGCAAAGCGCAAACCAAAGCCCAGTCGGTCTTCGAACTGGAAGGCCTGGCCGATGTTGTTGTCTTCAACCCGCGTACGTGAAAACACCGCGACACCGATCCCGGCTTCTATATAGGGCTTGACCTTCTCCCCGGCAAACTCGTACACAAACACCGGCGAGAACGACAGGCTGCTGACACTCGCGCGTTTGTCGCCATCCCAGTAGGTGTAAGCGCCGCTCCAATAGCCGGTCAGTCGGCCCGTATCACTCTGCCACCAGCTTTTATCCCAATCCGACGTCAGCCCCAATCGATAGGTCATGGTCGAATCGCTGGTGCCCCCCACCCCAAATTCCAGGCCGGCGGCCTGGGCCGAAACTGAGTGTCCCACCACAGCGGCCGCAATCGCAGCCAAACAGAACAAGCGCTTCATAAGAGCACATCCTTTGAGATCGAAGTCGTATGGTTTTGTACAGGCTAACGCTATAGAAGCTTGCGCGATGCCAGAAGTTCAGCTTCTAACCGCGATGTTTCACGAATTTTTCACAAGCCAAAATTACGCACAACACCGGGAGATTTCCAGAGTGTCGGTAGGATATTTCTTAGGTGATCGACGTCGCCGCTGGTCCAGAACTGCGCTGGCTCAGGCTTGCCGGGCGACAGCAGGTTACGTTCGCCCAACAGACGCTTGAGCTGACGCGCCACGGCAGCGCCGGTGTCGATCAGGATGATGCTAGGGGGAAGCATCTGTGCCAGAAGCGGCTTGAGGAAGGGGTAATGGGTACAGCCGAGGATGATGGTGTCACAACCGGCGCTCAGCAGCGGGTCGACATAGCCCTGCAACAGCTGGCGCAGCGCGGTGCTGTTGAGGTCACCGGTTTCGATCAACTCCACCAGGCCCGGGCACGGCTGGGTAATCACCCGCACGTCGGTGGCAAAGCGGTCGAGTAATGCTGCGAACTTGGCACTTTGCAATGTGCCGGTGGTGGCGAGCACGCCGACCACGCCACTGCGGGTGGCAGCGGCGGCTGGCTTGACCGCCGGCTCCATACCCACCAAAGGCCAGTCGGGATAGTCCTGGCGCAAATCAGCCACGGCGGCGACGGTTGCGGTGTTGCAGGCAATCACAAAGGCTTTGGCGCCTTGTTCACGAAAAAACTCGGCGACCAAACGGCTACGCTCAAGAATGAACGCCGGGGATTTTTCACCGTAGGGGATATGCCCGCCATCAGCCACGTACAGCAGTGACTCATGGGGCAACAACTGCTGGATTTCATCCAGCACCGACAGGCCGCCGACGCCGGAATCGAACACACCGATGGGCGCGTCCTTAACCATGGGCCGTCCCGCAAACGCTGCAGCCGGGGTCGCGCTTGACGCGCAGTTCGCGAAAACGCGTGGTCAAGGCGTCGATCAGTAGCAAGCGCCCCACCAAGGGTTCACCAAAGCCTGCCAGCAACTTCAGCGCTTCCAGTGCTTGCAGGCTACCGACCAGCCCGACCAACGGACCGACCACACCGGCTTCGCTGCAGGTCAGCTCGGTGTCGCTGCCGTGCCCATATAAACAGTGGTAGCACGGGCTTTCGTCGCGGCGCGGGTCGAACACTGACAATTGCCCTTCCAGGCGAATGGCCGCACCGCTGACCAATGGTTTTCCAGCCGCAACACAAGCGGCGTTGACGGCTTCACGGGTGGCGAAGTTGTCGCTGCAATCGAGCACCACGTCTACCGCGGCCACTGCGGCGGCGAGTGAATCGGCATCCAGCGCAGTGCGATGGGCGACCAACGTAATTTCGGGGTTGATGCCGGCCAGGCGACGCATGGCCGAATCGACCTTGGCCTGCCCGACGCTGTCGGTGTCGTGGATGATCTGGCGTTGCAGGTTGGTCAGGTCGACAGTGTCGAAGTCTGCCAGGTGCAACTCGCCCACGCCGGCAGCGGCCAGGTACAACGCGACTGGCGCACCCAAGCCGCCGAGGCCGACAATCAGCGCATGGCCGTTTTTAAGACGCAGCTGGCCTTCGATGTCGACATGTTGCAACAGAATCTGTCGGCTATAGCGCAACAGCTCCTGGTCGGTCAGCACGGGCGGCGCCCCAACGTGATGCGTTCGTGGCCGCCGAGGTCGATGCGGCTGTGGACCTCTTCAAAGCCCTCACCCGACAACAAATCACGTACCGCCGCAGCTTGGTCGTAACCGTGTTCGAGCAGCAGCCAGCCACCGGCATTCAAGTGGGCTGGGGCCTGGGCGATGATCAACCGCAGATCGTCCAGCCCATCATGGCCCGCCACCAAGGCGCTGGCCGGTTCAAAGCGCACATCGCCGGCCACCAGGTGCGGATCATTATCGGCAATGTAAGGCGGGTTGCTGATGATCAAATCGAAGCGCTGGCCGTGCAGCGCGCTGAACCAATGGCTGTTCAACACCGTGGCGTTCTTCAGGTGCAGGCGCTGGCGGTTGCGTTCGGCCAGGGCCACGGCTTCGAGCACACGGTCAACGGCAGTGACCTGCCAGGCCGGGCGTTCGCTGGCCAGGGCCAGGGCGATCGCGCCGCTGCCGGTGCCCAGGTCGAGGACCTTGGCAGGCGTGGCCGGCAACAATTCAAGGGCGGCTTCCACCAGCAGCTCGGTTTCCGGGCGCGGGATCAGCGTGTGCGGCGCGACCTCCAGGTCGAGCTTCCAGAAACCCTGCTGACCGAGGATGTAGGCCACCGGCTCACCCGTGCGGCGACGCTGCAGGTAATCGGCAAAGGTCAGCGCATCTTCGCTGCTGACGATTTTTTCCGGCCAGGTGTGCAAGTAGCTGCGCGATTTGCCCAAGGCAGCGGCCAGTAACAGTTCCACATCCAGACGCGCGGTGGGCGAGTCAGGCAGGTCAGCGGCGCGCAGGAGGCTGGCAATAATGGTCATTTATTCACCTATCGCCGCCAATTGATCGGCCTGGTATTCGGCCAGCAAAGGCTCGATCACCGCATCAACGCCGCCGGCGAGAATTTCGTCGAGGGAGTAAAGCGTGAGGTTGACCCGGTGGTCGGTGACCCGGCCTTGGGCGAAGTTGTAGGTGCGGATGCGTTCGGAGCGGTCGCCCGAGCCCACCAGCAGCTTGCGCTCGCTGGCAATCGCGTTGGCGGCGGCGCTGGTCTGTTGGTCGTTGAGCTTGGCCGACAGCCAGGACATGGCCCGCGCACGGTTTTTGTGCTGGGAACGCTCTTCCTGGCATTCGACCACGATGCCCGACGGCAAGTGGGTGATCCGGATCGCCGAGTCGGTCTTGTTCACGTGCTGACCACCGGCGCCCGACGAACGGTAGGTGTCGACACGCAAGTCCGCCGGGTTGATCTCAATGGCTTCCTGCTCGTCCGGCTCGGGCAACACGGCCACGGTGCACGCCGAGGTGTGGATACGGCCCTGGGATTCAGTCGCCGGAACCCGCTGCACGCGGTGCGCGCCGGACTCGAATTTAAGCTTGCCGTAGACGTTGTCACCTTCGACCCGGGCGATGACTTCTTTATAGCCGCCGTGCTCACCTTCATTCTCGGACAAAATCTCGACCCGCCAGCCACGTCGCTCGGCGTAGCGCGAGTACATGCGGAACAGGTCGCCGGAGAAGATTGCCGCCTCGTCGCCACCGGTGCCGGCGCGGATTTCGAGGAACACGTTGCGCCCGTCGTTCGGGTCTTTGGGCAGCAGCATGCGTTGCAGGTCGCCTTCCAACTCGGCCAGCTTCTCTTTGGCTTCGCGGACTTCTTCCACGGCCATTTCACGCATGTCCGGGTCGCTGTCCTTGAGCAGCGCCTGGGCGCCTTCGAGGTCGGCCTGCACTTTCATCAGGCTTTTATAGGTGGCCACAATCGGCTCAACTTCGGCGTATTCCTTGGAATAGGCGCGGAACTTGGTCTGATCGGAGATGACCTCGCCATCGCCGAGCAAGGCGGTCAGTTCTTCGAAACGGTCCTGGAGCACGTCCAGTTTATTGAGCAGTGACGCTTTCATTGCGGTTTTTTATCCGAAGAGCTATCTGACGCGCCCTCACCGAGGGCAAAGAGTTCCTGGGCCATGGCCAGCGCATCGAGGCGGCCTTCGGCGGTAAGCTTTTTCAACTGAACGCTGGGGGCGTGGAGCAATTTGTTGGTCAGGCCACGTGCCAATTGCATCAGCACTTCTTCGGCGCTGCTGCCGTTGGCCAGCAAGCGCTGGGCCTTGATCAATTCTTCATCGCGCAGGCGTTCACCCTGCTGACGATACGCCTTAAGCACGTCGACCGCCGCCAGCTCACGCAGGCGCACCATAAAGTCTTCGGCGCCGGTGCTGACCATTTCCTCGGCGGCCTGGGCTGCGCCCTGGCGACTCTTGAGGTTTTCGGCGACCACTTCGTGCAGATCATCGACGCTATAGAGGTAAACGTCGTCCAACTCGCCGACTTCAGGCTCGATATCACGGGGAACAGCGATATCCACCATGAAGATCGGTTTGTGCTTGCGCAGCTTCAGCGCGCTCTCGACCGCGCCTTTGCCCAGGATCGGCAACTGGCTGGCGGTGGAGCTGATGACGATATCGCTGCGCACCAGCTCGGCCGGGATGTCCGAGAGCAACACCGCGTGGGCGCCAAACTGCTCGGCCAGGATGCTCGCGCGCTCCAGGGTGCGGTTGGCGACCACGATACGCTTGACGCCCAGGTCATGCAGGTGGCGAGCGACCAAGGTGATGGTTTCACCGGCGCCGATCAACAGCGCCTGGCTGCGCTGCAAGTCACTGAAAATCTGTTTGGCCAGGCTCACGGCGGCGAACGCGACGGACACCGGGTTTTCACCGATGGCGGTGTCGGTGCGCACCTGCTTGGCCGAATTGAACGTAGCCTGGAACAAACGGCCAAGCAACGGGCCGACGGTGCCAGCCTCGCGGGCCACGGCGTAGGCGGATTTCATCTGGCCGAGGATCTGCGGCTCGCCCAACACCAGCGAGTCGAGCCCTGCGGCGACGCGCATCATGTGACGAACTGCCGCATCCTCTTCGTGCACATATGCACTGGCGCGCAGGTCCTCGAGATCCAAATGGTGATAATCGGCCAGCCAGCGCAGCACCACATCCGCTGAGAGATGTTCCTGCTCTATATAAAGCTCGCTGCGATTGCAGGTCGAAAGGATCGCAGCTTCGCGGCTGTCGGTGAGCCGGCAGAGCTGCTGCAAGGCCTCAACCAACTGCTCTGGCGTAAACGCCACGCGCTCGCGCACGTCTACGGTTGCAGTCTTGTGGTTAATACCGAGTGCGAGGAAGGCCATTCAATATCGCTGATGATGTCGGGAAGCCGACAATTGTCCTACTTCGATAGATCCAGAACAACCACCGTCGTCTATTGTCCTAGTAGCTTGTGCCTATAAAGGCGCCCACTGAGACTCGGTTATGTTTGGCCGAAGGCTTGTGTCATGATGATCCGACCGCAGGTTAGTCGTCCTCTTCCTATATGAATAGATCTTCCGCGTTGCTCCTTGCTTTTGTCTTCCTCAGCGGCTGCCAGGCCTTGGCACCCGTGTCGCCGGACGGTACGCCGCCGGTCGAAGACAGCGCCCCAGCCCCTGAAAAGCCCAAGGTTTACTCCTCGTTCAATGAAGAAACGATCTACAGCCTGCTGACCGCGGAACTCGCCGGCCAGCGCAATCGTTTCGATATTGCCCTGGATAACTATGTGACCCAGGCCATCAACACCCAGGACCCGGGCATTTCGGAGCGTGCGTTTCGCATCGCCGAATACCTGGGCGCTGACCAGGCAGCGCTGGATACTTCGCTGATCTGGGCGAAAAACGCTCCGCAAGACCTGGAAGCGCAACGTGCGGCGGCCGTGCAACTGGCACGCGCCGGGCGCTATGACGACTCCATGGTGTATATGGAGAAAGTCCTGCAGGGCAAGGGCGACACGCATTTCGACTTCCTCGCGCTGTCGGCTGCCGACACTGACCAGGACACGCGCAATGGCTTGATGAAGAGTTTTGACCGCCTGCTGCAAAAGCATCCGAAGAACAGCCAACTGATTTTCGGCAAAGCCTTGCTGCTGCAGCAGGATGATGAAGCCGATGCCGCCCTCAAGCTGCTGGAGCAGAACCCGCCGGAAGACGGCGAGATCGCCCCGATTCTGCTGCGCGCACGCTTGCTGCAGAACCTTAATCGCGGCAAGGAAGCGATTCCACTGCTGGAAAAAAGCATCAAGAAATACCCGGGCGACAAGCGCTTGCTGCTGACCTATGCGCGAATGCTGGTGGAGCAAGACCGCATGGAAGACGCCAAAGTGCAGTTCGCCAACCTGGTCCAGCAATACCCCGACGACGACGAGCTGCGTTACTCCCTGGCACTGGTCTGCCTGGAAGCCAAGGCCTGGGACGAGGCCAAGGGTTATCTGGAGGAGCTGATCGAGCGCGAAAGCCATGTGGATTCGGCGCACCTGAACCTCGGCCGCATCGCGGAAGAACGCAACGACCCGCAGGCTGCGCTGCTTGAGTACGCCCAGGTCGGCCCCGGCAACGATTACCTGCCGGCCCAGCTGCGTCAGGCCGATATCCTGATGAGCAACGGCCGCACCGACGAAGCGGAAAAACGCCTGGCGGCGGCACGTGATGCCGAACCGGACTATGCGATCCAGCTGTACCTGATCCAGGCCGAAACACTGTCGGCCAACAAGCAGGGCGAACGCGCCTGGAAATTGCTGCAACAAGCCTTGCTGCAATACCCCGACGATTTGAACCTGCTGTACACCCGCGCCATGCAGGCGGAAAAACGCAATGACCTGGCGCAGATGGAAAAAGACCTGCGCCTGATCATCAAGCGCGACCCGGACAATGCCATGGCGCTCAATGCCCTGGGCTACACCCTGTCGGACCGCACCACGCGTTACGCCGAAGCCAAGGTGCTGATCGAACAAGCCCACAAGCTCAACCCGGAAGACCCGGCCGTGCTCGACAGCCTGGGTTGGGTGAATTACCGCCTGGGCAATCTGGACGAAGCCGAACGCCTGCTGCGCCAGGCACTCGAACGTTTCCCTGACCAAGAGGTGGCAGCCCACCTGGGTGAAGTGCTGTGGGCCAATGGCAAACAGCGCGAAGCGCGACAAATCTGGGAAAAATTCCTCAAGGAACAACCCGAAAGCCCCATCCTGCGCGGCACCATCAAGCGCCTGACCGGATCCGAGACCCTTTAAGCTTATGTTTTTGCGCCACGTTATTGTTTTCAGTTTCATCGCCCTGCTCGCCGGTTGCGCGGGCATCGGCAGTCGTGAATCCGTTGAAGGCCAGGGCAACCCGGCGCAATGGAAACAGCACAAAGAGCAGCTCAGCAGCATCGACGGCTGGCAGATCGACGGCAAGGTCGGGGTTCGCGCGCCGAAAGATTCCGGCAGCGGCACGTTGTTCTGGCTGCAGCGCCAGGACTATTACGATATCCGTTTGTCCGGGCCACTTGGCCGCGGTGCTGCGCGCCTGACCGGCCGGCCAGGGCAAGTGAGCCTGGAAGTGGCCAATCAAGGCCGCTATGAGGCAGCCACGCCGGAAGAACTGCTGGAACAACAGATTGGCTGGAAGCTCCCCGTTTCGCACCTTGTGTGGTGGGTACGCGGCCTGCCTGCGCCGGACAGCAAAAGCAGGCTGAGCCTCAACGGCGACAGCCGCCTGGCCACGCTTGAGCAGGATGGCTGGCAGGTTGAATACCTCAGCTACGTGCAACAGGGCGCCTACTGGCTGCCCGAGCGCATCAAACTGCATGGCACCGACCTTGACGTCACGCTGGTGATCAAGGAATGGCAACCGCGCAAGCTGGGGCAATAACGTGACCGCCACCACCTTGACACTGCCCTCCCCGGCCAAACTCAATTTGATGCTGCACATTCTGGGTCGCCGTGAAGACGGCTACCACGAGTTGCAGACGCTGTTTCAGTTTCTCGATTACGGCGATGAACTCACCTTCGCCGTGCGCGACGATGGCGTGATCCAGCTGCACACCGAATTCGAAGGCGTGCCCCACGACAGCAATCTGATCGTCAGGGCCGCGAAAAAACTTCAGGCGCAATCCGGTTGCTCACTCGGCATCGACATCTGGATCGATAAAATTTTGCCCATGGGCGGCGGCATCGGTGGCGGCAGCTCAAATGCCGCGACCACGCTGCTCGGTTTGAATCACTTGTGGCAACTGGGCTGGGACCACGATCGCCTGGCCACGCTGGGCCTGACACTGGGCGCCGACGTGCCGGTTTTCGTGCGTGGGCACGCGGCTTTTGCCGAAGGCGTCGGGGAGAAACTCACCCCGGAATACCCCGAAGAGCCTTGGTATGTCGTGCTTGTTCCGCAAGTATCTGTAAGTACAGCAGAAATTTTTTCAGATCCACTGTTGACACGTAACTCTCCTCCCATTAAAGTGCGCCCCGTTCCCAAGGGAAACAGTCGAAATGACTGCTTACCGGTTGTAGCAAGGCGTTATCCAGAGGTACGTAACGCTTTGAATTTGTTAGGTAAATTTACCGAAGCAAAATTAACCGGAACTGGAAGTTGTGTGTTTGGGGGCTTCCCAAGCAAAGCTGAAGCTGATAAAGTCTCGGCCCTTCTTACAGAGACCCTTACAGGGTTTGTAGCAAAGGGAAGCAACGTTTCGATGTTGCATCGCAAGCTGCAAAGTCTGCTCTAAAAGGAACCGAGTACTGGGTACTCGTTGCAACAGATACAGGGGCGTCGCCAAGCGGTAAGGCAGCAGGTTTTGATCCTGCCATGCGTTGGTTCGAATCCAGCCGCCCCTGCCATTTTCTAATACTCATCCAGGTTACCCTCAGCCTCTAGGTACTGCGCGTGTCCAAGATGATGGTCTTTACGGGGAACGCCAACCCCGATCTGGCTCGACGTGTCGTACGTCAGCTGCATATCCCTCTCGGTGACATCTCTGTCGGTAAATTCTCCGACGGCGAAATTACAGCCGAGATCAATGAAAACGTCCGCGGTAAAGATGTTTTCATTATTCAGCCGACTTGCGCTCCGACCAACGATAACCTGATGGAACTCGTCGTGATGGCTGATGCCTTCCGCCGCTCCTCAGCGACTCGAATCACAGCTGTAATCCCTTACTTTGGTTATGCCCGTCAGGATCGCCGTCCGCGTTCCGCACGTGTGGCTATCAGCGCGAAAGTCGTTGCTGACATGCTGACCGTGGTAGGCATCGACCGTGTTCTCACGGTTGACCTGCACGCTGACCAAATCCAGGGGTTCTTCGATATTCCGGTAGATAACATCTACGGCTCCCCAGTATTGGTGGATGACATTGAAGACCAGCGCTTTGAAAACCTGATGATCGTGTCCCCGGACATTGGTGGCGTCGTGCGTGCACGGGCTGTTGCCAAATCCCTGGGCGTGGACCTCGGGATCATCGACAAACGCCGTGAGAAAGCCAATCACTCTGAAGTGATGCATATCATCGGTGATGTCGAAGGGCGTACCTGTATTCTGGTTGATGACATGGTCGACACCGCCGGCACCCTGTGCCACGCGGCGAAAGCCTTGAAAGAGCACGGTGCAGCAAAAGTCTTCGCCTACTGCACACACCCTGTGCTGTCGGGCCGAGCGATCGAGAACATCGAGAACTCCATGCTGGACGAACTGGTGGTGACTAACACCATCCCGTTGTCCGCAGCAGCTCAAGCCTGTTCGCGTATCCGTCAACTGGATATCGCACCGGTAGTTGCCGAAGCGGTTCGCCGCATCAGCAACGAAGAATCGATCAGCGCGATGTTCCGATAAGGGTCAAACCTTACGAAACATCCCACTGACGAAAAGCGCCCCGCCCCAGCATTCTGTTGGGGCGGGGCTTTTTTGCCCATATCGCCTTTAGCGCTGGTCGCAAACGCTGGGGCGAATGTGGTTATTTTGGAGATACAACATGAACGATTTTACTCTGAATGCTGAAGCGCGTTCCGACCTGGGGAAAGGTGCGAGCCGCCGCCTGCGTCGTCTCGCAAGCCTGGTTCCAGCTGTAGTTTACGGTGGCGACAAAGCCCCTGAATCCATCAGCATGCTGGCCAAAGAAATCGCCAAACTGCTCGAAAACGATGCGGCCTACAGCCACATCATCGAGCTGAATGTTGGTGGCAAGAAGCAGAACGTCATCATCAAGGCCCTGCAACGTCACCCAGCCAAAGGCCACGTGCTGCACGCTGACTTCGTACGCGTAGTAGCCGGTCAGAAACTGACCGCTATCGTGCCTGTGCACTTTGTTGGTGAAGAAGCTCCGGTCAAGAAAGGCGGCGAAGTTTCGCACGTTGTTGCCGAGATCGAAGTGACCTGCCTGCCGAAAGACCTGCCTGAGTTCATCGAAGTCGACCTGTCGGCTCTGGAAATCGGCGACATCGTTCACCTGTCCGACCTCAAAGCCCCTAAAGGCGTTGAGTTTGTTGCACTGGCTCACGGTGATGACAAAGCTGTTGCAAACGTTCACGCTCCACGCGTTGCACCAGAAGCTGAAGAAGGCGCTGCAGAGTAATTCACTCTGTAATGTCGGAGCTTGAGGAAACATCGCGGACCGGAACGTAGCGAGAAAGCGGGCGATAACGCGGCGTTTACTCTTGAGTAAATGATCTTTTGTTGACCGCTTTCGCCGCACACAGGTTGCGGCGATGTTATCCACAACTCCAAAGGAAGGGCCCCTGTCGTGACTGCCATTAAACTGATCGTTGGCCTGGGAAATCCAGGCGCCGAATACGAACAGACCCGGCATAACGCGGGGGCCCTTTTTGTTGAGCGTATCGCCCACGCACAAGGTGTGAACCTTGTGGCCGATCGCAAATATTTTGGCCTGACCGGGCGCTTCTCGCACCAGGGTCAGGATGTTCGTCTGCTGATTCCTACCACCTACATGAACCGCAGCGGCCAGGCTGTCGCGGCGCTTGCGGGCTTCTTCCGGATCAAACCCGAAGAAATCCTGGTGGCCCATGACGAACTGGACCTGCCACCCGGCGTTGCCAAACTCAAGTTAGGCGGCGGGCATGGCGGCCACAATGGCCTGCGCGACATCATTGCGCAGTTGGGTAATCAGAATAATTTTTACCGTCTGCGGCTCGGCATTGGCCACCCAGGCGTTGCCAGTATGGTTTCAAATTTCGTCCTGGGTCGTGCGCCACGCGCCGAACAGGAAAAACTCGATGCCAGCATCGACTTTGCCCTCGGCGTGCTGCCGGATATCTTCGCCGGTGAATGGAACCGCGCGATGAAAAACCTGCACAGCCAGAAGGCCTGACTCTTACCGAGGGGAAACACCATGGGATTCAATTGCGGCATCGTCGGCCTGCCCAACGTCGGCAAATCCACCCTGTTCAACGCCCTGACCAAGTCCGGTATTGCGGCGGAGAACTTCCCCTTCTGCACCATCGAACCCAACAGCGGTATCGTGCCGATGCCAGACCCGCGCCTGGACGCGTTGGCGGCGATCGTCAATCCCAAGCGTATCCTGCCGACCACCATGGAGTTCGTCGACATCGCGGGCCTGGTAGCCGGCGCGTCGAAAGGTGAGGGCCTGGGCAACAAGTTTTTGGCCAACATCCGTGAAACCGATGCCATCGCCCACGTGGTCCGCTGCTTTGAAGACGAGAACGTGATTCACGTCTCCAACAGCGTTGACCCGAAACGCGACATCGAGATCATCGACCTGGAACTGATCTTCGCCGACCTCGACAGCTGCGAAAAGCAACTGCAGAAAGTCGCGCGTAACGCCAAGGGCGGTGACAAGGACGCAGTGGTTCAGAAAGGCCTGCTGGAACAACTGATCGCACACTTCACCGAAGGCAAGCCGGCACGCAGCCTGATGAAGAACATGGGCGTCGACGAGAAAGCCGTGATCAAAGGCTTCCACCTGCTGACCACCAAGCCTGTGATGTACATCGCCAACGTTGCCGAAGACGGCTTCGAGAACAACCCTTTGCTGGATGTGGTCAAGGCCATCGCCGACGAAGAAGGCGCTATCGTGGTGCCGGTGTGCAACAAGATCGAAGCGGAAATCGCCGAGCTCGATGACGGCGAAGAAAAAGACATGTTCCTCGAGGCCCTGGGCCTGGAAGAGCCTGGCCTGAACCGCGTGATCCGCGCCGGCTACGAAATGCTCAACCTGCAGACCTACTTCACCGCCGGTGTTGAAGAAGTCCGCGCCTGGACCGTCAAGGTCGGTGCCACTGCACCACAGGCCGCCGGCGTGATCCACACCGACTTCGAAAAAGGCTTTATTCGCGCCGAAGTCATCGCCTACAACGACTTCATCCAGTACAAGGGTGAAGCCGGTACCAAGGAAGCCGGTAAATGGCGCCTGGAAGGCAAAGAGTACATCGTCAAGGATGGCGACGTGATGCACTTCCGTTTCAACGTCTAAGCGCCATCGCGGTTTTGCCGCCCACAAAAAAGCCGATGCACTGCATCGGCTTTTTTGTGGGCGGTTGTTTGTATTTCGACAATAGCTATCCTCTTATCTATTTGAAACCTTAAGACGTTTCCTATTTGTCGTAACAAAAACAGCCCAACAACCTCGAGTGACGTTAAGCGACAAGTTAATGACTTTTCCTACGCAAGCCTGGCTTACTCTTACCTGCATACTCGATGATAAATCTTATACTTTACGCTCTGCCCAAACACCGTCTAAATCACAGCCTTTTAATCGTAAACAATCACGCTAGTGGAGCACCCACCCGATGTCGGCCGCCGATCAAAAAGAAAGCGAAACCGATACGCCATTCATTGAAGGCTCGGATATTGAGAACACGATCAATAGCACCGCGACACTGAATGTTGACATCTTGTTGCTGGGGGAAACCGGCACTGGCAAAGATACCCTGGCACAACGAATACATCGCCTGTCCGGCCGTCGAGGTAACTTTGTTGCGGTCAATTGCGCCGCCATTCCGGAGAGCCTCGCCGAAAGCCAATTATTCGGTGTCAACAGTGGTGCTTATACCGGGGCTGTACAATCACGCGCAGGGTTTATCGAGGCGGCTCACCTGGGTACGTTGTATTTGGATGAAATCGACAGCATGCCGCTTTCGCTGCAGGCCAAGCTATTGCGTATGCTTGAATCACGAGGGGTTGAACGGCTGGGCTCAACACGCTTCATCCCCGTCGACATGCGCGTCATCGCGTCCGCTCAACAATCACTGCATGACATGGTCGAGCAAGGCAGCTTCAGGCGGGACCTGTATTTTCGCCTGAACGTTATTAACATCAAGCTGCAGCCGCTGCGTGACCGACGTGAGCGTATCGTACCGTTGTTTCTGGAGATGATTAAACAAGAGGCGGAGCACTTCAACTGCACAGCCCCTCACCCCCCAACCGAACTGCTCCAGCAGTTGTTGTGTCATACGTGGCCGGGCAATGTCCGCGAACTACGCTCCACGGCCAAGCGTTTTGTCCTTGGGCTGCCGCCTTTATCGGCATCGAATGCAGAACCGCTGGAACTGGGCCTGAAAGACCGTCTGCAGCGTATTGAGAAAACGCTCATTGAAGAGTCTTTACATCGTCACACTTACAGCGTGGATTGTGTGGCGTTGGAACTGGGGGTTGCCAAGCGCACGCTCTACTACCGAATGAAGCAACTGGGTGTTTCACTCAACGCGTGTTTGCACGCTCAGGAAGTGCAATAAACGCTGAAACAAGTAGAAATAGGCCGATGGAACTGTTTCCAGAGGCATCGCCACTCAGTGTACGAGCATCGATTATCAAATAACGATGTAGCACGATTAATCGAATGCCTCATGACGAATACTCAACTATCCGATAGACAACCCAAAGGTGAAATCATGACATCTCCAGTCGGCAGCGGTGGCAGCATTACCAGCAAACAACTTTTTGATCAAATGAAAACGCTCACTGAGGAAAAAAACAAAGAAACGCTCGAGATGGCAAAGCTGGATAAAGATGCTTCGATTGCCAGCAAGTGGAGCCAGGTAATTAACAAAGTACAATAAGCAACACAGGCTTTCTCTAGTGTATTAAATAGAGAAAGCCTGTCTATTTTCCTGAGGGAGGTTTATATGCGCACAACGCTTGAAAAAGAGCGGGAAACCTATTCAGGTGCCCCTGTGTTTCCCGTCGAAAAAAGCAGTGATAGCGCCCACGACGCGCATTTCTTCAGTGCAGCACTGGAGCAGAACAATCCCTATCCGTCGGCCCCCTCCGCCCCAGGAAACAGTCGGTCGCTGGTGAGCCAATCAGAGCGGTTGAAATCCAACAACGAAAAAATCCCCAAGCTCCTGCGTGAATATACCAAGACCCAAAACGAGCTGAAAATGGCGGACGCCACACAGACCATTATTGAATCAAAAGAAATCCTCAACATCGGCGTCAAGGTAATAAAACACTGCACTTCGTTTGTTGAGAAAACCACTAACCTGCAATAGGTGAACCATGCGCCGCTGCCGCTTTATTCTCTTATGGCTGACCCTCTTATCGGTACTGAGCGGATGCGGTGAAAGCGTCGAACTGCACCGCAAGTTATCCGAGCAGGAAGCCAATGAGGTAATCGCTGAATTGGCAGACAAGCACATTCGGGCACAAAAACAGCTGGAGAAAGACGGCGTGGTCGTTCGCGTGCGCACAGATGATATTGCTGCCGCGGTCCACACGCTTGCCGCCGCCGGGTTACCAAAGACTGCGCGCTCTACGCTGGGCGACGTATTTCGCAAGGAAGGTGTCATCTCGACACCGCTTGAGGAACGGGCGCGCTATATCTATGCCTTGTCTCAGGAGCTGGAAGCGACCTTGTCCAATATCGATGGGGTTCTCGTCGCCAGGGTACACGTGGTACTGCCCGAGCGGGTCGCACCGGGAGAGCCGGTACAGCCGGCCTCGGCATCGGTCTTCATCAAGCATGATCCACGGCTGGAACCCGACAGCTTGCTGCCGCGCATTCGGCGGATGGTCGCCAGTAGCATACCGGGCATGACAACAGCCGTTGCAAACCCGCAAAAACTGACCGTGATCTTCGTACCGGCTACCGCCTACAAGGAAAAGCAGCAACTCGCCTACTTCGGGCCGTTTCTGATTAAGCCCGGGGACCTCGCTTTTTGGCAGACCATGGTGACATTGTTCTTTATCGCCCTGTTAGTGGGGTGCGCTGCAGCGGGGTTCTGGGTGAAAAAGGCGCGCGGCGCCCAACAAGCCGAGCCGAACACGAATGACGCATGACAGCCTCAGTTGGGCCAAGTGGTGGGCCTGCCCATGGCTCGATTCGCCCCATGACTGGCCGCCTTTCGTCCCTTCAGTGCCCTATTCGAGAACACTCTGCCAGAGCCAGCACGCGGCAATGGCAACGGCGTTGGGAATTGATCCATGCCTGCCTGTCGAACCGTCTCCAGCACTGTTGCAGTTGGTACTTGAACCTGAACAACGCAGAGACCTCATCCTCACGCTGGTCGGCGGTGTTTACCAGATCAAGAACCGCACGCCATTGAGCCAAGACCTGCAACTCTGGTGCGTACGCCTTTCCAAGGCACTGCTGCCCAACACCCTGCAAACCCACACTGAAGACCCCCTGCACTATCTACGCGCCTGGGTAGAACCCTCTGTGTGGCAGCGGCTGCGGTTGAGCTTTGACCGCCATCGGGTGCTCGCCCTAGAGAAGAACCCTCGACTGATCGATGCCCACGACAAGCTTGAAACTATTTGGAAGGCCGCAATATGGCGCACCGGCGCGTCAAACAACGAGCCGGTGCTTTCCTTCGCCGAGGAGTCCCAGGACGATGTTGTGCAAACGCACGATTGAGCTACGCAAGCCGCTTCCTTCACGGACCTGCTCGCTGATTCCCTTGGAAACGTTGGCGGACTGCGCCCGCGACACCGAATTGTTAAACAGTGCTCAGGTTCAGGCAGATGAGATCCTGCGCCAGACCTATGTGCAACGCGACCAATTGCTGCTGCAGGCTCAACATGAGTTCTGGCAACGCGCCAATCGCCAATTGCATCTGTGGCACACGCAGCAGCAAGCGGTCCTCGACAACATCGAACGCATCGCCACATCAGTCACCCACAGTGCCATTCGCAGCTTGCTCGAGGACACAACGCCCACTCAACGGGTGTCTGCCATGCTCAAGCAAATGCTCGCAGCCCAGGCCCCGGCGATCCGCGCAAAGTTGGTCTGCAACCCGCAGGATCAGGCGGATGTGGAACATTGGCTGGATCAACACACCGAAGCGCCCTGGCACCTGCTGTGTGACGAGTCTGTTCAGCCACAGATGTTGATCCTGGAGGCAGAGGAAGGCAGCTTTCGTATCGACTGGGCCTCTTCGATCAATGCCCTGTTGGTGTCTCACACAGACTTTGTTTCAGAGGATTAACTTCTCAACCGGCCTGCTGCATTTTTTATCCAGATATTTAAAAAATCGTGGAACGGATCCCAAAGGTAAACCACATAAAAAATACACGTTCAACGGAGATCAGCATATGAAACTCGACGCACGCGAGGGCGGGCAAATCTTCAGGGATTTAAGCAAAAACAACCGGCAGTTCGAACAACTCGGTCAGGGCATCCCTGATGAAATAACCTCGAAAGAGTTTTCATCACTGCTGGGTGAACACTTCAGGCTGAAACAAAACTTGATGCTACAGACGACTGCCGCCGGAGCGGTTCTCGGCCACCGAGCCGAGATGGGAAAAATCATTTTCAATGGGACCTGAGTGTTTCAGCGCGCGGCTCACTCAGTGGCTGGCGGGGGCAGAGCAAGAAATCACGCTGCTGGAGGGCGACGACGCCATAACCCTGCGTCGTTACCCGCAGTGTTTTTTGCTCAGCGCTCAACTTACCCATCAGCTAAAGCACGCACAAACAACAATGGAAACCTGGCTACAACTGGGTGGAGCAAGCCTGGCGTACTTTCAGGGAGCGCTTTCAGTCGAGCCCTCCACGGGGCAGCTCTGGCTACTTCAATGCGTCACGCAGGAAGACCATCAGGCCGTTCTGTTTAACCAACTCGAATCCCTTCTCAATCAGCGCGACACCTGGCGTTCCACGGCCAAGCGGCTGGCCAGAACGCCCAAAAAATGTGGGCCAACTCCACTGCGTGCGCAGTTTTATTAACTAGAGAATCCTATATGAACACCCTCATTTACAAGCGTTTACGCTTGTCTATCAGCTCGCCCTGTGCGCGTTTCAAACACGCCGACTGGCGTATTCCAATAGTTCTGATGTGCCTGTTGATACCTCTGCAAAGCCCCCTTGCCGCCATTCCAGCGGAATGGAAAAACACGGCGTATGCCTACGAAACCCAGTACAAGCCTGTACGCGAAGTGCTCGAAGACTTCGCCCAGACCTTCGGCACCCAACTGCAAATCGAGGGCCTGCTGGAGGGCGTGGTCAATGGCAAAATACGCGCTAATACTCCCCAGTCCATGCTCGACAGGCTGGGGGTCGAACACCGCTTCCAGTGGTACCTGTACAACAACACCCTGTACATCAGCACGCTGGATCAGCAAGAGTCTGCGCGGCTGGAAGTTTCGTCGGAAACGATCGCTGACCTTAAAAAGGCCCTGACCGATATCGGCCTGCTCGACAGCCGATTTGGCTGGGGTGAATTGCCGGATGATGGCGTTGTACTCGTCTCCGGTCCTAAACGCTATATCGAGCAGATCAAACAGTTCAGCAGCCAACGCAGATCTCCGGATGAAAAACAGAGCGTGCTGACTTACCCGCTCAAGTACGCCAACGCGGCGGACCGGATCATCGATTATCGCGGAGAGAAGCTGACCATCGCGGGCGTGGCCAGCGTGCTGCGTGGGTTACTGGAGCCGCGCTCCACCTCCACAGTCGCCAATGCCACCCAATCTTCCGGCGCTTCTTCACCGTCGGCCCTGATTACGCCCAACGTCCCGCGGTTGAACAACCCTCTGCTGGAGCAGATGCTCGCCAACCCCACGAATGCAGGAGGGCTGTCGACGGGCGCCTCACTCGGCCCTCGCGCCCCACGCGCAACCAGCCGAATCCGGGTCGAAGCCGACGTGCGTAATAACGCGATTCTGATCTACGACCTGCCTGAGCGCCAAACGATGTACCGCGAGTTGATCACCCAACTCGACGTTGCACGCAAGCTGGTGGAGATAGACGCCATCATCCTCGACATCGAACGCACAAAGTTGCAAGAGTTCGGGGTTGAATGGGGCTTTCAAAACAGCCGCTGGCGCGGCGGCGTCAACGTGGCACCGGGCACGACTTCTCAGTTGTCGATTGGCAACCCCGGGCGCTTCTACGCTCACATACGTGCCCTGGAGTCCCAAGGGCTGGCAACCCTGGTCTCCAACCCTTCCGTGCTCACCCTGGAGAACCAGCCGGCGGTCATCGATTTCAACCGCACGCGATACCTGAAGGCCGGCAGAGACTACGCAACCATTTTACCCGTGACCGTCGGCACCAGCTTTCAGGTGGTACCACGGGTGATCACCAGCCGTGGTGGCCACCAGATCCATTTGGTGGTGGATATTGAAGACGGTAACTTCGACGAACTCAACCTACAGCCCGATGACCTCGATGTTCGCCGTGGCAAGGTGAGCACCCAGGCGGTAATGGCGGAAAAGCGCTCATTGGTGGTCGGTGGTTTCCATGTCACAGACAACAAGGACAAACAAAGCAAGGTGCCGCTCCTGGGCGATATTCCTTTGCTGGGCAAGGCATTGTTCTCCTCGACTGAACGACAGAACAGTCGACGCGAGCGACTGTTCATCCTCACCCCACGGGTCATCGGCGACCAATCTGACCCTTCGCGTTACTTGCCCCAGGAGGACCAGGCCCAATTGCAGGCTGCCCTCAAGCCTCTGGCGCGCCGGCAAGCCGCCCATCTGCCGCCCATAAACAGAAGCGATATCACCAGCACCCTGGCGCACCTGGTCAGCGGCGAAGTCCCAGACGGTTTCAAGGCAGGGCCAATGCCCCTGCAACTGGACACGTTGTGCGCCACGCGCGATCTGTTGGCGCTCAACAGCGAGCGCAGCCAGTGGTATACCGGCGCGCAGTTCAATGTGGCGGTGGTGGTCGTGCGCAACCAGATCAAACGCAACGTGCGCATCGATGAAAAAGAATGCAGCAACTCACAAACGCTGGCGGTCAGTGTCTGGCCACGCGCCTGGCTTAAACCGGGTGAAGAAGCTGAAGTGTTTATCGCCATGCGGCCCGTTGTGAAAGATGAACACATCGGCGTACCCCGCCCTTCCCTTCTCACCGCCCCCTTGAAGACCACGCCATGAAGCACGGACTCTTGAGTATTATCCTGATCGGCGCAGCAATGATCGCCGCCGGCTGTACGCCAACCTGCAAGGGCGACTCCTGCACGCGCCCGCAATCGAGCAGTGACAAAATGGTGGTCTGGTGGCCACCAGAGATGCGCGTAGACTCCGGCCCCTCTGGGGAGCGGGCAGACTACCAGACCATTTCCCTGGAACGATGAGACTCACGACACAGCCTGACGATGCATTGCATCGTCAGGTTTTTTTGGCCGACGTGCGCAGAGGCGTTGCCGCCCACCTGCAACTCCTCCCAGGTATCCACCTGTGTACGCTGCAAGCCGGCACCCGCCCGGGGTTGGCCTTACACATCGCGCGCGAAGCATTACAAGCCGGGCAGGTGCAGCGGGCACTGGAGCGACGTTTTGAACAAGCAGTGAGGTACGACGGTTGCTTTGTCTATCTCGACGCCCAAGGGACCCTGGTCATCTGGCGCTCGCTGCCTACGCACCACAACGCGCTTGATAGTGCCGTCAGCCGCTTGCTTTCACTGGCCAACCTTGATGCATTGGATGCCCGCGCCACGCGTTGATCAGCGTTGTTCCAGCTCAGGCAACTCCAGGGTTTCGCGCTTGGCTTCATCATCCAACTCACGCAAGGTGCGGTAGATCAGCGCGACCGCCTGCAGGGTTTCACGAGGGATACTGGCGCCGAGCTTATTGGTGTAGAGCGTGCGGGCCAGCCATACACACTGAATGACCGGCACGTCAGCCGCTTTAGCCCTTTTGATCAGTGCACGCGCGTCGGCATCCGTGCCTTTGTCCACCAGCAACGGCAGCGGTGTCTTGCCGGGGCGGTAATACAACGCGACGGCAAAGTGCGTCGGGTTGACGACCAACATGTCGGACTCTTCCAGCTTGGGCAACTTGACCTTTGGCTCCTCCTGAGCCAATTGCTGCGCCAGCGACCGTCGCTGGCCCTTCACATGGGGGTCGCCTTCCATGTCCTTGTATTCCTTGACCACCTCGACCTGGGTCATGCGCATGCGCTTGGCAAAGAAGTGTTTCTGCAGCGTCAGGTCGAGAAGTGCCAACACCAGCAACAGGCCCAGGCACACATGCAACAGGTAACGAAACAGATCAATCAGCGCCAGGATATAACTGGACAGGTCGCTATTGGCCAAGTTGATCAAGGCCCCAAGGGAAGGACCGATCACCGCGTACAACACCACGCCTAACAACACCGCCTTGGCGACCCCCATCAACAGGTTCATCAGCGACTGGGCGGAGAACATCTGTTTGAGCTGACTAAGGGGGTTGAGGCGTTTGAAATCCAACTTCAGGATTTCCGGCGCGAACAGCAAGCCGAACTGCATCCAGCTACTGAGCAGCTTGACGGCGATTGCCACTGAAGCCATCAGCAACGCAAAGGAAAAAAACACCACCATGGCGTCGAGCAGCACCTCTTCCAAGGCTGACACAAAGGGTCGGCTGATGCGGGATATCGGCAGCAGCATCATTTCCTGAAACCGCTGCAGGCTGCGGTCAGCGGTCCATAGCGCGATCTCGCTGATGGCTGTCAGCACCAGAAGCTTGCCGACATCCTGGCTTTGGGCAACCTGGCCTTTCTTGCGTTGATCACGCAGTTTCTTGGCACTGGCCGGGTGTTTTTTCTCACCGGAATCACTCATGGCATCGCCACCTTGAACATCAGCCCCAGGGCGTGCTTGAGCTCGCCCAGCAGGCTTAAGCGGCCGACGATCAGGTCCTGCAACAGTTCAAAATACAACAGCAAAATACCAATACCCGCCAGGCACTTGACCGGTGGGGCCAGCGTACTCACCTGCAACTGCGG
Organism: Pseudomonas sp. PA-6-3C; assembly: GCF_021605825.1. Taxonomy (NCBI): domain Bacteria; kingdom Pseudomonadati; phylum Pseudomonadota; class Gammaproteobacteria; order Pseudomonadales; family Pseudomonadaceae; genus Pseudomonas; species Pseudomonas sp. PA-6-3C. Next base: position 52,548 of record NZ_WKDV01000001.1, on the reverse strand, counting down.
GCTATAAAGTCCTAACAGGGCAACGCCAAACTCCAACAACAGCAGCACCGCGATAAAAGGTGCAGCGTAGAGCATCATGTGGGTGAACGTGTCGCCGAGCAGGTTGAGAAACATGCCAAACCCATTGGCGTGCGGAAGTGGAAACCAAACGGTAGGCGGCCAGACCGAGTAGCTGTCCCAGATCACCTGCGTCAGTGCTCCAAGCCCCAGGGTGGCCATCAACAAAAAAATCGCCAGCTCCTTGAACAGATGCCCGATGGGTGTGGCATCCGGCCCAAGCGAAGGGTTGAGCTGGCCACCCGCCAAGGCTCCCCGCTGGTTATCCAGCAGCGCCCCCACCGCCTCGAACATCCAGAACGGCATCGACAGTAATACGCCCAGCAAGGTCCCCAGGGCCGCCTCCTTGAGCACCAACGCGCTGAGCATCAGCGTAGAGAGTTCCTGGTCGGCGAAGGTGGCATATATACCCGGTGCAGGCAGCAGTGCCAGTACTGCCACAATGGCGTGGCGCGGCATCCCGCGGATATGTTGAAAACAAAACGCCGCGACCAGAAAGGCACAAGGGTAGATTCGCGCCATGCCAATCAACAGGCTGGGCAGGTAGTCAAGATACTGCAGCACAGGCAAGACCTCAGTTCAGCGCAGAGCGAGAGATCATGTCGAATGTCAGATTGATCAGCTGAATCAACTCCACACCGATCCAACGCCCCGTCATGACCAGCGTGACACCCACTGCCACCAGCTTTATGCCAAACGGCAAGGTCTGGTCCTGTACCTGCATCAGCGCCTGTACAAGGGAGGTCAATACGCCGACCACCACCGCCACAATCAACGGCGGTGCCGACAACACCACGACCAGCAGCATGCCCTGCTTGAACAGCACGATCGGTTCCATACGCCACTCAGAGATAAGAAAAGAAGAGGCTGTCGAGCAGCCGTGACCACCCGGAAACCATCACGAACAACAACAGTTTGAGCGGCAAGGAAATGGTCATCGGCGAGACCATTTGCATGCCCAATGCCAGTAGCAAATTGGAGACAATCAGGTCGATCACAATGAACGGAATGTAGATGAGGAAGCCGATCTCGAACCCCGCCTGCAATTGCGACAGCACAAAGGCAGGCACCAACAGAATCAAGTCTTCTCGCTGGACTTCCTGCGCCATGGCTGCCGGCCACAGGCGCCCGGTGTTTTCCAGCAAGTGCGTCAACACATCCGGGTCAATATTGCGCAGCATGAATGCACGCAAGGGTTTGATTGCCTCACCGCCGGTGTGCAGAGCCATCTGCACACTGCTCAAATCCAGCGGCGAAACCTTGACGCTCTCGGCGATCTCGTAACCCACAGGCGCCATGATAAACAGCGTCGCCGCCAGCGCGATGCCATTGATAGCCATGCTGGGAGGCACTTGCTGCACGCCGATAGCGTTGCGGGTGATCATCAGCACAATGACAATCTTCAAGAACGCCGTACACACGATCAGCAGCATGGGCATCAGCGACAATGCCCCCAGGAACAGCGCAAGTACGAAGGGATCTATGCCCTGAATACTCATCGAGAAAAAACCACTCGCGTCACTTGCAGGCCCAAGCGCCCATCCACTTCCACCAACTGCCCCTGGCCGATCGGCCGATCACCGTAGTACAGGCCGGCCATTCCCGGCGCATAACCGGTAATACCCAATACTGAACCCTCAACCAGGTTGCGCAGTTCGCCCAGGGTCAGGTTCAGCACACCGCAACGCACGCTCAGCGACATGCTCAGCTCATCGAACGGTTCATGCCCGAACACTTCCATCACTGGTTCGTCTTCCGGCTCAGCGTAATAGGCTGCTGAAAAGTCCTCGTCCACACTCGTGTCCTCTATAGAAGTCAGGGTCAGGCACAGCGGCCCGGTGTCGTCGTCAATGCAGCCATGAAGGCGCTGCCTGCCAACCTGCACGTAGCCATTGCCCTGGGGTTGAAAAAAAGCCTGCTCAAGCACCAACACATCGCCAGCCCGCAGGTTGCGCACTTGTGCCAGCGGTAACTGCACGCGCCCAAGGGGCACGCCAATGGCCAGCTTGAACGACGCCGGCATCGGCGCGGCGATAGAGCGCCAAGGTGCGGCATCGCACAACGCTAGAAAGCTCTGGTGAGCCAGCCACACATAACCTACGACCCGAGAGGCCCCCAACGTCACGCTCAACCTGCAGCCGAAACCTGCGGGACGCGCAGTCACCAGCAATCGCATATAGCCAAACAGCGCTTTGACTTGGGGACTGAGGTGCTGCTCAAACAGCGGCCAGAACCAAGAATGTGGATCGTTTCCTGCCTTGGCCAATGGCACAGGGCATTCGCCCAGCAGGCTCAACAGCGGCCCCGCTTCAGCGAGCGCCAATACACCGAGGGCGGTTTCGAAGCACAACGCCTCGCCGCCAACAGGGGCACGCCCGGGTTCAATGAGCAGTTCACCCTCTTGCCCGGCAACCTTAAACGGCAAGCGCAGCCCACGCCCCAGCCTGCGGCGCGCAGCGACCGTGCTGTGCTTGACCACAGGCAATGTCAAAAAGGGCACCTTCATCATGAACGGGTACCTGGCAGGTAGAACTTGACCGGCTGCCCCAAGGCTTGCGTGCATCGTTCCTGGCATTGCTGCCGCACGCCACGCAGCCAACGGTTGGTTGCCTCTTCCTCTGCGTCCAGTTCAATGGCCCAGGTGTTCTGCTCACGGTGTACAAGTGCGTTAACCCGCCCCAGGCGCGGCATGCACAGCACAAACTGCAGCGGCCACTGCCCACCGGCCTGTATAGGCGCCACCAATTGTTCAACCAACATATCGGCCCTGGCCGCCTCGACTGAGGCCTTGATGTCCATGCGCGAATGTCCGAAACGTTTCTCTGCAGCACCGCCTGCAAGCAGATAAGCAAACAGTCGCCCTTGCTCCACGGGAACGTAGGCCGCCACGGAGGGTTCGCGCTCCTCCCGGAGTTCGCGCATGCGTCGCTGCTCAGGAGCGGCATTTGAAACCTGTTTCATATCGATTCCTGAGCGAGCAATTTGGACAGTTCCTGAAGTTTTTCCACCTGGCGCAAACACTCCGTGGCGTACTTCTGGGCACTGCCAACCTCTATTTCCTTTTCCGTGTGCTGCGCTCGCAGTGCTTGCACCTGGCCTTCGTCCCGCAGAGTGCTTGCCGACAATGAACGTTCTTGTAACCCCCAGGACTTCAGCGCTTTGAGCGTCAGCACCTGGCCCTGATGCTGGCTGAGCAACTGCGCACTTTGCCGAGCCTCCTCCTGGCGGGTTTGCTCAAGGGTTTGCTGGGCATCCTGGATATGTGCCTGCAGGGTTTGCCGTGCTCGCTTGGCCTCACGCAATGCACGCTCAGCGCGGTCGGCCCGATGACGGCGCAGGCGCCGCAGGGTCTCGATTTCAGCCATCGACACGTCAGAATGGGACATAGGCCGTCAGCTCCTTGAGTTGCTCCAGTGTTTCCGCCATTGGCGAGGGTTCACGCAAGTCCTGGCGCAGAAAACTGTCCACTGCGCTGCGACTGTCTACCGCCAAGTCGGTCAATACATCGCTACCCGGCTGGTACTCGCCCAGCTTGAGCATCAGCTCGATCTGCTGGTACGCCGACAACAGCCGACGTAACGCCGTGCCAGCCTGGATATCCCCAGGCTCGGCGACGTTGCTCAAGATCCTCGAAAGGCTGGCCAATACGTCCACCGCCGGATAGTGCCCACGCTCGGCCAGCTTGCGAGACAGCACGATATGGCCGTCGAGCAGCGAGCGAACTTCATCGGCCACCGGGTCGCTCATGGAGTCCTGCTCGATCAGCACCGTGTAGATCGCCGTGATCACGCCTTCGCGCGTCAACCCGGCACGCTCGACCAACCGCGGCAGCAGGCTGTATACCGAAGGTGGCAGGCCACCACGGCCCAGAGGCTCGCCGGCGGCGAGGCCAATTTCTCGCTGGGCCCTGGCGAACCGTGTGAGGGAATCGATCAAAAGCAGCACGCGCTTGCCCTTGCTTCGGAAGCCTTCGGCCAAGGCTGTCGCCGTGAAGGCTGCGCGTGCCCGCTCCATGCTCGAACGATCAGAGGTGGCACACACCAACACCGCTTTGGCGCGCAGTTGATCATCGAGTTCATGATCAAGAAACTCGCGCAGCTCTCGGCCTCGCTCGCCGATCAGGCCGAACACAATCACGTCACACTCAACGTTGCGGGCTATCTCCGCCAGCAATGTGGTCTTGCCGCAGCCGGCCCCGGCAAACAGGCCGACACGCTGCCCCTCCCCCAGCGTCAACAGCCCATCGATCGAACGCACGCCGGTGGCCAGCGCGCGGTTGATTCGCGGCCTATCGGTGGGCAAAGGCGCTTCGCACAACACAGCGCTGGTATCCGGTGAGTCGACCAGTGCAAAAGCGCTGGCGCCTTCGCCGGTAATTGGCCGCCCAAATCCATCCAGTACCTGGCCCAGCAGCTTCTCGCTGACCTGTACCTGATGGGATATGCCCAGGCGCTCTACGCTGGCCCCCACACGCACACCTTCCAGGTTACCCAGCGCACTGAGCACGGCATCCTGCTGGTCGAAACCAATAATTTCGGCGAGCATGTAATCGCCTTGTTTTTCCACCTGGCACAAGTCGCCTATACGTGCCTGAGGCAGCCGACATTGCAGTAACATGCCGTTCACACGCTGCACGCGCCCGCGCATTGTCACCGGAGCAAAACCTGCCAACGTCTGGGTCTGGTGCCGCTGCCAAGTGTCGAGACGCGCCTGCAAATCCTTAATCACCAGCGCACCTCATAACGCTGCGCGCCTTCGAAAACCACCTTGCTGTTGTCAATCATCACCAGGCGCAAGTCGTCCACTTGGTCCCCCACAAACAGTCGGGTTCCGTCCTCCAGCACAACGTGACCGTTCGCCCCTCCGATAATCTGAACGATCTTGAACGGCAACTCATTGTTACGCGCACGCACCCGGCTGATCACCGGTACAACGCTGTCGAACTGCTCACCAAAGCGGTCGAGCATGCGCGTCACCAACGCCAGATCCTCCTCGGAAACATCGCCGTTGAGTGCAACCTGGCCATTGATGACCTGCAAACTGACCCGCTGGCTCAAATCACGCTCACTGAGCATATTCAGCAACTGTTGGCGCACCTCGAATGGCGAGGCCAGCTCGACTCTGTGGGGCACTGCCGGCATCAACGAGGCCTGGGGATCACGCTCGCCCGTGGAAGCAATACCCACCACCATGAGGATGACGGCAACCACCAGCACCACACTGATCAGGCGCTTTTGCTGCGAGTGTCCCAACGACGACAACGTCAACGGCGGGGAAGTTTTCCTGGCCGTCACCTTGGCCGAAACCTTGGCCGGTGTGGCCGGGGCGGGTGCTTCGGGCCAGGGCTGATCCGCCACGGCGACATACAACCGTATGGCGCCCACGCCAAACTGTTCGCCCAGCGCCAGATTCGTGATCTGTGCCACTACCTGCTCTTTCGCATCCTGCAACAGCCCTGCCTGGGCCTGCACCGACCAACTGGATCCGACCAGCCGCAACAACGCATGCTGCTCGGCGATCCCCGGATCGCTGAGCACCAAATCAGCCTCTGCATGAGCACCGATGCTCCACTGTTCACCAAACAGCGGCAGCGCAGCCCCTTGGTGCAGGCCATCGAGAACACGCAGCTCAAACATCATTGAGCGCTCTCCTGTGCAGAAACTGGCGCACTTCTCATGCCGCAGTACCACGCATCAGGTCAGTCTGACCGAGGTCAAAACGCCCCAACACTTTTACCTTTGAGGTGCTCCCCAATTCGGCAAAAGACATCACAGGTACATGGTTGAATTCTTCGAGCAAAAGAGTGCGCAAAGGGCTGCGTAAATCCTGTGCAACCAACATCACGCTTTTGCTTTTTGGCCGGGCCACGAAGGCTTGGTTGAGCAGGTTGATCAGTGAAGCACTGCTGTCATTATCAAGGGCGAAAAACACCCCGGTCTGGGTCTGGCGCAGCGATTCGCGCAGCACGTTTTCGGTCTGTGGGGACAGCAACCAGGCATGCAGGCCGTCGGCCTCACTGTATTGGTGAAAAATCTGCGCTTTAAGCGCAATGCGCGCGTAGTCCGCCAACGCGTCCGGCTCTCGCTCATGCTGGCCGTATTCAATCAGCGACTCGACGATCAGCCTCACAGCACGCAGCGGTACGCCTTCGCCTGCCAGGCGTTGCAGGACTGCCGAGAAACGCGACAGCGGCATGATTCGCTGCAGCTCCTGTACCAATTCCGGCTGGTTATGTTCAAGCCAACTGAGGATCGACTTACTCTCCTGGATTCCCAGAAACTGGGGGCCGGACAGCATCATCGCTTGCTTCATGCGTTCGACGATCAAGCTCGTCGCACTGAAGCGCTCCAGCAGGGGGTCATCGAGCAAAGGATCATCCTGCGCCAACCACACCCAATCTTGCTCATCGCGTTCAGCCAGGCCTGGTATTGCGTGCTCAGGCACCTGTGCCAAGGCTTTACGCTCTACGGCCACATTGGTGACAACCGAGGCCTTGATCATCGGCACCTCGTGTACGCAGAAGCGCATTTCGTCGTCCGCCAACGAGTCGTTGAGTTCGACTTCAAACGGCGGCAGCGTGAGCCCGATATTCGCAACGAGTGCATTACGCGTCTGACGAAGGCCATGAACCAGCTCGATCACCTCAGGCGTTCCGCGCAAGACGGGAGAAAATTGCAAGAGATAGGGGCGCGACGGGTCAAACCCGCGCAAGTCCTCGTCACCGTTTTCTTCCGGGCGCACGGCCTGCGTGGCCTCGGCCTCGGGCGCCTCTTGCCGTTGACGTTGGCGCGCAAGGTAATAGCCCAGGGAGCCGGTCATCAGTGAGATAAGAATAAATACCAGGGTCGGCATGCCGGGCAACGCCGCAAACGCGAGCATGCCCACTGACGCAATCATCCAGCTCTTGGGTTCGCTGGTCATCTGACGGGCAATTTCTGCGCCCATGTTAGTCACGCCCCGGCGCCCATCCGGTGCGGCGCGGGTGATGATCATGCCCGCCGTCAGCGAGATCAGCAGCGCAGGGATTTGCGCAATCAAACCATCACCGATGGTCAGCACCGAATACAACGCAATGGATTCGCTGGCGCTCATGCCATGCTGGAACATACCCGTGGAAAAACCGCCCAACAGGTTGATCAACACGATCACCAGGCCTGCAACAGCGTCACCCTTGACGAACTTCATGGCGCCGTCCATGGCCCCGAACAACTGACTCTCGCGGGACAACTGGTCACGTTTGTCCCGCGCCTGATTGCCGTCGATCAGTCCCGCACGCAAGTCGCTGTCGATGGACATCTGCTTGCCGGGCATCGCGTCCAGGCTGAAGCGTGCGGCCACTTCGGCAACCCGCTCCGAGCCCTTGGTGATGACCAGGAAGTTGACCAGGGTGAGGATCATGAAGATCACCAACCCTACCGCCAGGTTGCCACCGACCACAAAGTTGCCGAACGCCTCGACGATGTCGCCGGCGTCCTGCTCCAGCAGGATCAAACGCGTGGTCGCGATAGACAGTGCCAGGCGAAACATCGTGGTCAACAGCAGAATCGAGGGGAACGACGAAAACGCCAAAGGCCCGGGCAGGTACAACGCCAGCACAATCAACAAGCAGGCAATACAGATATTGAGCGCAATGAGGATGTCCACCAGCCAGGTCGGCAGCGGCACGATGAAAATAAAGACGATGGCCAGTACCACCACAGCACCAAGGACTTCAGCACGTTGCGCAACCTTGAGCAGCCAGTGGTTGATAAACGCCAGCACCGTCACATCAACGCCCTCGGCTCAATCTGGCCCTTCTCCAGGCGCGTGAACTCATCCATCACCAGCAGGAAGTTATGCAAAGCCTCCTCGCGCCCCCGCGAGTCGCGCCATAAGGCCGCAGGCAAACCTTTGATCACGGGATAGAGCGCATTGAGAGAGGCCAGTTGGCGGGCCGCCGCATCCCCAGCCAATTCATCCGCCAGCAGTTGAACCTCGGAGGGGGCTATGCCATTGCCGGCATAACCCAACAGACGCTGCAACAGGTCAACGGCGTCGTGCTCAACGTTCAGACGCTGAACCAGGTCCTGGCAATTGGACAGTACCCCGCCCAATTGACCGCAGCTCTGTAACCCCAACAAAAGCGTGCGCAATTTGGCGGTGGGAATCGATGAGACGTACGCCGCAATATCATCCGCCAGGGCCCGGCGCATGAGGTTGAGCCCGACCGTAAACTGCTCGCCACCGTACTCTTTCAAAAGCGCCTGCATCATGCTGGCCAGGGATTGGCGCACGACCACATTGGCGTAGTAGAGCGTACGTATCGCCTGGCATTGCGCCGGATCGTCACTGCCTGACTGCAACGCCAGGGCAATATTAAGGCCCGCCTGTATTTCCCTCTTGTACTGAATCTCCAGCCTCGCCAGCGCTGCCCGAGCCAGCGCTGCCTCGCTCTTGACTTGCGCATCACGCGTCAACGCGGATTGGGTCTGGCGCACCTGCGCCTCGGCCTGCGCCGTAAGCTGACGAAGCACGACATAGGTACGTGCAGGGTCTCCACCCGTGAGGTCCACCAATTTTTCGAGACTAAGCTGGCGCTCCAGATACTGCCTGGCCACGATGACCATCTTTGCCAGGCTTTTCTGGGCGGGATGGCCCAGTCGATCATACAACTGCGCGAGCTGCTCGACCGGCGTGACAGGCCCCCCAATGGCACGTCGGGTCAACGCAGTGCCATGGGCCGCAGCTTCCTGGCTGAAGATGCCCGCGAGCGCATCAAAACCTGGCGCGGCATCCTGCGATGTGGTCGTGGCGACCTTCTCTGAAACGGATGGGTCCAAGCGCTGGATTCTGTGCAGATCGGGGTTGAATTCGACTTTCATGGGCATGCCAGGACAGGGAGTTTGTGTCTCTATGTGGCAACCCGGTGCCATACGGTTCCATAAAAACCACCCACACTCCCCGCTTTGAAAATACCTGCACAAAGCCGCCAATCGTTTTGCAAGTACCTGCGCAAAATCACACTATTTCAATTTATTTATATATATAAATCAGCAAGTTATAAGATTTTTTTGTTTGGCACAGCCAGTGCTAAAGGGGTTCCCGTCGAAATTATTTCGATAGCGTCTACCCTGAGGAAAAAATCGTGAATATTCCTATTGAAGCTTTAGCGCAGCTCGTTGGCGACTCGCCTCAATTCATGCTCCAACTGACGGACGACCAGCAAAAAAAACTCCGGCGTTTTATTCATAAACGCGTACTCAATCCCGAAGACGCCGACGACATCCTGCAACTGACCTACCTGGAGGCATGGCGTAACAGAGAGCGGTTCAGTGGCCAGGCTACCCTCAGTACCTGGATGTGCGGCATTGCGCAGAACCTGGTCCGCAACCATTTCCGGCGCCTGTATGCCAAACCGGTGCATTGCGAGTTCGATGAATCGCTGTGGCACGGCCAGGAAGAAAACAAGAATCTGGATTGGGAATTCGAGGTCAACCGCCGGCTGGAAAAAACCTTGAACGCCATCGATCATTTGCCGGCTGAGATGCGCAAGACGTTATATGCCTCCCTGGAAACCGATGGCAGTTACCAGGACACCGCCGACGTGCTGGACATCCCCATCGGTACCGTTCGCTCACGTCTGTCACGGGCGCGCGAACACCTGAAGCGCGTCACCCACACACCGCAGCATCCGTAAGCAAGCCCTGGGGGGCAAGCGTTGGGCGGCAGGGATATCTGCCCAACCGAATGACGCTTTACCGTGCGCAGAACAGGATCACAAGCCGCGCCGAATGGCACCTTGGGGGTCATCGTCAAAGTGTTTACAGCGCCACACCCTTGCGATCACGCGTTGAATACCGTCAGCAGAACACCGCAAAACCCATGTGGGATCTTCGTGGCTGAAATACCCGTATCCGCCACACCACTCGTCGCCGTTTGGCCTTATTCTGTTTAAACAGTTGAAAGCGTAGATAAATTTTTAAAATAAACGCTTGACGCATATGCGTTCTACGCGAATAATGCGCGCCACTTGGCTACGTAGCTCAGTTGGTTAGAGCATAGCATTCATAATGCTGGGGTCCGGGGTTCAAGTCCCTGCGTAGCCACCAAGTACTAAAAACGGCTTACCGAAAGGTAGGCCGTTTTTTTATGCCTGCACAAAAGTGCTCGGGCATACTCTCTGCGATTAACACCCCAAAATGCTGCTTTGAGTGCCATCCATGAGCCTGAGCGTATTCGCAATCATCCTGCTGGGCGCCGCCCTTCACGCCACGTGGAATGCGGTGGTCAAAGGCGGCGTCGACAAGCTGCTGACCACCTGCATGATTGCATCCGCCGCTTCATTGATTGCGCTGGCGGCCATCCCGTTTCTGGCGCTACCGGCCAGAGAAAGCTGGCCCTTCATCGGCGCATCGGTGGTTTTGCAGGTGTTGTATTTCGTACTGGTGGCCTCGACCTACCGCATTGCCGACATGAGCCAGACCTATCCGATCATGCGTGGCACTGCGCCGCTGCTGGTGGCGTTGGTGAGTGTGCTGGTGTTGCACGAGCCACTCTCGGCGTTTGCCTGGCTTGGCATTGGGGTGATCTGCCTGGGTATCTTGAGCATGGCCGCAGCGCCCTCGGCCGGTCATAAAAAAGGGCTGGTGCTCGCGCTGATAAACGCCTTGGTGATAGCCGGCTATACGCTGATTGATGGCCTTGGCGTGCGCAAGTCCGGCGCACCCGCGGCTTACACGCTGTGGATATTTTTGCTGACCGGCATCCCGCTCGCCGCGTGGGCCTTAGCCGCGCGGCGTGCAGCGTTCTGTCGCTACGTCGCCCGTAACTGGCAGCTTGGCGCCGTCGGGGGCGCAGGCACTGTGGCGTCATACGGCCTGGCGTTGTGGGCGATGACACACGCGCCCATCGCGACGGTTTCGGCCTTGCGTGAGACCTCGATCCTGTTTGGCGTAGTGATTTCGGCGTGGGTGCTCAAAGAGCATTTAACGCAGGCTCGCATCATTGCCGCCGGCATTATTGCCGTCGGGGCGATGGTGTTGCGCCTGGGCTGACCAGGACACATGCGCGCAAAAAAACTGAGGATCTGTACTTTGACGCTCCACGTAACCCACTGCTAGTGTCCTGCCTCCCTACATGGAGCACCTGTGATGAAACTGGATATCTATCAAGTCGACGCGTTCAGCCAACAGGTCTTCGGTGGTAACCCGGCGGCCGTCTGCCCGCTGACCGAGTGGTTGCCCACAGAGCAGCTGCACCACATCGCCGCCGAAAACAACCTTTCCGAAACCGCATTTTTCGTGCCTCGTGGCGAGGTGTATGAGCTGCGCTGGCTCACCCCCGAAGTCGAAGTGGACCTGTGTGGCCATGCGACGTTGGCCGCTGCCTGGGTGCTGATTCACAAACTCCCGAATCCCCCTGAGATCTTGCGTTTTGCCACCCGCAGCGGTGAGCTTCGCGTGACGCGCAATGGCGACGAACTGGCAATGGACTTCCCGGCCAAACAGCCCGAGCGTTGCGAGCCGCCAGCCGGCATGTTGAGCGCGCTGGGGCTCGAACACGCCGAGGTGTATGCCACTGATGACTATATCGTTGTCGTTGATGACGAAGCCCAGGTCGCGGCACTCACGCCAGATTTTGCACGCCTCAAGGGCCTGCCCAAACGCGGGATAGCAGTGACGGCCAAAAGCACGCGCTTTGATTTTGTTTCCCGTTGGTTTGGCCCGAATGTGGGCGTCAATGAAGACCCGGTCACCGGCTCGGCACACACCTCGCTGGCACCGTTCTGGGCCGAGCGCCTGGGCAAGTCGCAGTTGAGCGCCGAACAGGGCGGCAGGCGCCGTGGGCAACTGCGGTGTGAACTCAAAGGTGACCGCGTGATCATCTCAGGCCATGCAGCACTCTACCTGCAAGGCACGATTTACCTGTAAAAGGGATTGCCCAAGGACAACAGATCATTCTCAAAATGAACGGAGTTCAGCGCGTGTTCACGATTTCCCGCCGTCAACTGTCGATGGTTGCCGCAGCCCTGGTGCTGGCCGGCTGCCACACACCCGTCAACGAACAGCCTCCGGCACCGGAACTGGGCTCGGGTTACCGCACCGACCTCACCACCCGCCACGCCGAACGCCATATGGCCGCCGCCGCCAACCCGCTGGCGGCCGAAGCCGGGCGGGAGATGTTGCGCCAGGGCGGTTCGGCGATTGACGCCGCGATAGCGATGCAGGCGGTGCTGACCCTGGTGGAACCGCAGTCTTCCGGCATCGGCGGCGGCGCGTTCATCATGCTGTGGGACGGCAAGAACGTACACGCCTATGACGGCCGTGAAACGGCACCCGCCGGCGCGACTGAGCGCTTGTTCCTGAAGGCCGACGGCACGCCGATGGCGTTTCCCGAAGCGCAGATTGGCGGGCGTTCGGTCGGCACGCCGGGCGTCTTGCGGGCACTGCAGATGGCGCATCAAAAGACCGGGCACCTGCAATGGTCCAAGTTGTTTGAACCGGCGATCAGGCTGTCGGAGCAAGGCTTCGCGATTTCCCCACGCTTGCACGCACTGATTGCGGCCGACCGCTACATTCCCCAGTCGCCGGAAATGGCGGCTTACTTTCTGAACGCCGATGGCTCGCCTAAAGCCACCGGCACACTGTTGAAAAACCCGGCGCTGGCTGCTGTGTTCAAGCGCATCGCCAAGGAAGGCCCAGACGCGCTGTACCACGGGCCGATTGCCGATGAAATCGCGCGCAAGGTCCAGGGCAATCGCAATGCGGGCAGCCTCTCGCAGGCTGACCTTAAGGGCTACACCGCCAAGGAACGCACGCCGCTGTGCACCGACTACAAGCAATACCGGGTGTGCGGCATGCCGCCGCCGTCGTCGGGCGGGATAGCCGTCGCACAGATCCTCGGCACCTTGCAGGCAGTGGAGGCCCGTGACCCGCGCCTGGCCATCGCGCCGATGAAACCGCTGAAGAGTGCATCGCCTGCCGGCCTTGAGCCTGTGCCCGAAGCCGTACACCTGATCGCCGAAGCCGGCCGCCTGGCGTTTGCCGACCGTGCGCTGTATGTGGCCGACTCGGACTTCACCCCTGTACCGGTCGCGGGCCTTGTCGCCCCCAACTACCTGGCACAGCGCGCCACATTGATTGGCGAACGCAGCATGGGCATTGCCAAGCCGGGCACACCAGCGGGCATCCAGGTGGCCTACGCGCCGGACCGCTCGCCGCTGCGCATCTCCACCTCGCAAGTGGTGGCAGTGGATGACCAGGGCGGCGCGGTGTCGATGACCACCACGGTAGAAGCGGCGTTCGGCTCCCACGTGATGGTTCAGGGCTTTTTGCTCAACAACCAGATGACCGACTTTTCGTTTCTCCCTGAAGAAAACGGCCAGCCCGTGGCCAACCGCGTCGAACCCGGCAAGCGCCCTCGCTCAGCCATGGCGCCTACCCTGGTGTTCGACCGCAAGAGCGGCGAGCTGCTGGCGACGGTGGGTTCACCGGGCGGTTCGCAAATCATCGAATACGTGAGCAAATCCCTGGTGGCAATGCTCGACTGGAACCTCGACCCGCAAGCCGCCATCAGCCTGCCCAACTTTGGTAGCCGCAACGGCGCGACCGAGTTGGAGGCCGGCCTGTTCAGCCCTGCGTTGAAACAAGCGCTGCGTGACAAGGGCCACGCGTTGAGCGAAATCGATATGACCAGCGGCATCCAGGCCATTGTTCGCACGCGCGATGCTCAAGGCAAGGTAACCCTGAGCGGCGGCGCCGACCCTCGGCGTGAAGGCGAAGCGGTCGGTGACTGAATGTTCTACGAACGGAGAGCGTGCTGTGCAACAGGCCGATAACCTCGGCGCCCTTGGCGGCGTCGACCATGGTTTTTGCTCGATCAATGACCCCCAGCGCCCGGATGCAGTGTTCATCTGCAAGCAGGTACACAGCGCGACGGTGATTGAATGGCAGGCGCAGTTGGCAACCAACAGCGTGGCGGCGGATGGCGTGTTCACGCGCGAGCATCAGCCGATTGCGGTGATCACAGCCGATTGCCTGCCCATTCTTATCGCGGCTGAAGACGGTGCGACGGTCGCAGCGGTGCATGGCGGTTGGAAGGGGTTGCAAGGCGGGATCATCGCCAATGCCGTGCAGCAATTTGCCGACAAAGGCATCGCCGTGGAGCAGTTGCAGGTGGCAATCGGGCCGTCAATCAAACCGTGCTGCTATGAAGTGAGCGAGGACTTTATTGCGCAGTTTCAGGCGGATCAAGGCCATCTGTGGCCTGACGACCGGGCACCGTGGAGCTTCGTACAACCGGCGCCATTGCTGCCCCCCGAAATTGCCCCGCCCTATGCCAGGCAAACAGGAAGTGCCTGGTTTGATTTGAGCGGCTTCGGGGTAATGTTGCTGTTAGCAGCAGGGCTTAAGCGTGAGCAGATCGAAGTCAGTGAAGTGTGTACGTATTGCACATCCTCCACTTTCGCCAGCTATCGCAGGCGCACGCATCACCCTGAAGAAGCGAAGACGTTGATCTATTCGTGGATTGCTTGCAACCCCTGATCAGTGCCAAGGGCGCTTTTGTGGCGAGCGGGCTTGCCCCGCGTTGGGCTGCGCAGCAGCCCCAATTTAGCCACTACGTTATTTCAAGGTAGAACCGTGCTGTCTGGTGTTGGGGCCGCTTCGCGCCCCAACGGGAGCAAGCTCCCTCGCCACAGAGGCCACATGTTACTCGAGTCATTTCATCGGCTGATCTTAAGCCCCTTACGCCCGGCATGCCGCTCCAGCGCCAGCTCGATCAACCGGCCCACCAACTCGCTGTAACTCATCCCCGCCGCCTGCCACAGCTTCGGGTACATGCTGATACGTGTGAAACCTGGCAGTGAGTTGATCTCGTTGATCAGCACTTCACCGTCATCGGTGAGGAACACATCAACCCGCGCCAGGCCGGCGCAGCCCAGCACCTCAAACGCCTCAATGGCGAGGTGGCGAATGCGCTCGCTGGCTTCGACGCTGATATCGGCCGGCACCACCACTTGGGCCGCCTGGCCGTCGATGTATTTGCTGTCGTAGGAATAGAAGCCGTTGCTCACCACAATCTCGCCACAGCCACTGGCGATGGGGTTGTCGTTGCCCAATACGGCGCATTCGATTTCACGGCCCTGGACCGCGGACTCCACCAGCACTTTTTCATCGAAGCCCAAGGCCAGTTCAACAGCGGCGTGGTACTCGGCCTCGTTGCCAACCTTACTCACACCCACCGAAGAACCCTGGTTGGCGGGTTTGACGAACATCGGCAAACCGAGCTTGTTCACAGCCGCTTCAAACGAGGTACGCGCCGCGTTGCGGCGAGTCAGGGTGATAAACGGTGTGACAGCAATACCGGCATCGCGCAGCAGACGCTTGCTGATGTCTTTGTCCATGCAGACCGCCGAACCCAGCACGTCGGAGCCGACGAAAGGCAGGTCGGCCATGCGCAGCAGGCCTTGCAGGCAGCCGTCTTCGCCGAGGGTGCCGTGGACGATGGGGAAGATCACGTCGATATGTTCCAGCAGGCCCTGACCGGAGGTTTCTACCACTTGCTGGTTGGCCTTGCCCGGCACCACTGCAAGTTCACGGTTGGATTGGTTAAGAGCGATGAGCGCCGGGTTTTCCTGGTTGATCAGAAAGTTCGACGTGTCGTTGAGGTGCCAGTGGCCGGCCTTGTCGATGCCGATCAAGACCGGCTCAAAGCGCGAACGGTCCAGCGCATCGACGATATTGCGCGCCGACTGCAACGAGACTTCGTGCTCGGCCGAACGGCCACCAAAAATAATACCTACACGCACCTTGCTCATGACCCGGCCTCACTGTTGAAAGTAAGGCTTCTTACCATGAGCGGTCAGCGATTCGCTACCAGATGTGCGCCGAACAGCAGGTAGCAACCACCGGCAAAGCGGTCGAGCCATTTGCGTGAACGCGCGTAAAGGCTGGCCATGCGCTCGCTGGAAAACACCAGGGCAACACTGGAATACCAACTGAACGACAAGGTGGCCATGGTGATGACGGCCAGGGTAAGCAGCGCGGGCGAAGGAGATGGCGGCATGGTCGAGGCAAAGGCCGTCGCGACGAACAGCGCAGCCTTGGGGTTGGACAAGTTGCCCAGTAACCCGAACCGCCAGGCAGAGAACAATGAGCGGCGCGGTGCGTCGGGCAGAACCGTCTGGCCCGCAGCCGGAGCCGAGCGTTTGAACAACTTGAGCCCAAGGTAGATCAGGTAGCAACCGCCGATGATCTTGAATGCCAGGTAGAGCATCGGCGCGGCGGTAAACAGCGACTTGATGCCCAAGCCGCCCGCCAAGCCCCAAATGATCGTGCCGCTGGCTACACCCGCCGACGCCACAACGCCATGGCGCCTGGAGCAGCTGGCAGCCAACTGCGCGGTGTTGAAAAAGTTCGGCCCAGGCGTTACGACAGCGACTGTCCACAGCAGCGCCAGCGAGACCAGCGGGGCCACATAGGCAGGGTTGATAACGTCCATGGGCAGCTCCGTCAGCGCAGTACACGAACCCGGATCATAGGCCTCGCCCAACGCCTGCACAATCGTACAAGACCTCGGCAGACAACCGATGCAGACTCGGTTAACGTGTTTCCACCTCTACATGTGACAAGTCATCATGGGCCAACCCACTTCCACCCTCGACTGGCTGCACCGCGCCCCGCACGCCAGCGGCCTGGACCGTATCGAGGCGTACTTTGCAGGCTTTGCGTTTGACCCGCATCGCCACGACACCTACGCCATCGGCCGCACCTTGTTTGGCGTGCAAAGCTACCACTACCGTGGCTGCATGACCCATAGCCTGCCGGGCAGGACCATGGTGATTCACCCCGATGAATCCCATGACGGCCGCGCCAGCAGCGTGGAGGGGTTCAAGTACCGGATGATTTATGTGGAGCCGGCGCTGATCCAGCAGATTCTCGGTGGTCGGCCATTGCCGTTTATCCACAACGGTTTGTCGACTGACCCACGCCTTTTCCGCGCCAGCGAAGTGTTGCTGCAAAACCTCGACTGCCCGGTTGACCCGATGCAGGAACAGGACGCCCTGTTCGACCTGGCACACGCGCTGAACGCAGCGTCCGGCGCGATCATCAGCCGCAAGTCGTTCGATTATGTGGCTGCCGAGCGCGCCCGCGAGTTTATCCACAGCGCCCTGGGCCGCAGCATCACCCTGGATGAAATGGCCGACCACTGCGGTCGCGATCGCTGGGCGCTGTCGCGAGACTTTCGTTTGTTGTTCGGCACCAGCCCCTACCGCTACCTGACCATGCGCCGGCTGGACTTGGTGCGCAGCTTGCTGGCCCAGGGCCAATCGCTGGTGGACGCGGCCCTGACCGCAGGGTTCACCGACCAGAGCCATATGACCCGGCAATTTCGCAGCACCTACGGCATGCCGCCGTCGCGATGGGTGAAGATGCTAGGGCGCTGATTGGCCCACCTGAAATGCGATTAAACCTGTGGGAGCTGGCTTGCCTGCGATTGCGGTGCATCAGTCAATATATTGGGTGCCTGACACACGCTATCGCAGGCAAGCCAGCTCCCACAATGCGGGGTCGCCGGCAAAAACACTCACCCGGCCTGCAGCACGCTGCAGCCGTGGCTTACAGCTCGCGCCCGACAACCGGCGCACCGATGCTGAGGAAATTTCCGCCGGCGATATGGTGCAAGGTGCGCAATTCGTCATGCCCTTCGAAGTGCCAATGCCCGTCGCTGAACACGCGCTCGTCGGCATAGGCGCCGATCACTTCGCCGAGGAACAGGTCGTAGGTCTGCTGGTTGTGCGGCTCGGGCAGCAAGCGGCACTCCAGCCAGGCCACGCAGCCTTCCAGCAGCGGCGCCTGGGTGTGCTCGCCACTGAAGGTGTGCAGGCCGTAGGCGGCGAACTTGTCGGTCTCGGAACCGCTGGTATTGCCGACCGTCTGCACCAGATCGGCCTGCGCCACACAGGGTACTTGCAACACAAACGTGCCGGCGCCTTCCAGCAGTTGCCGGGTCCAGGTGGACTTGTCCAACACCACGGCGACTTTGGGCGGTTCAAAATCCAGCGGCATCGCCCAGGCGGCGGCCATGATGTTGCGTTTGCCATCGTGGGCTGCGCTGACCAGCACAGTCGGGCCGTGGTTGAGCAAGCGGTAGGCCTTGGACAGCGGAACGGGGCGACGGTGGGTCGGGCTCATGGAGGGTCGGCTCTTCAAGCAAGAAAAAACCTACGATACCTCAAGCACACGCCCTACGGGTCAGCTCGACAGCTGATTGGCGAACTGGCCCACCGCGCTGACGACTTTTTGCGCACCGTCCTGGATCTCCACGATCACCGTGCCCGCCTCGGCCGCCAGGGCCAGGCCTTGTTCGGCCTGCAGGCGGCCATCGTTCATCAAGGTCACTGCATCGCGGGCCATGTCCTGGTTCTGGCGGACTACGCCGACAATCTCTTCCGTGGCTTTGCTGGTACGCGAGGCCAACTGACGTACCTCATCGGCCACCACCGCAAAGCCACGGCCCTGTTCACCGGCACGTGCCGCTTCAATGGCTGCGTTGAGCGCCAGCAGGTTGGTCTGTTCGGCGATACCGCTGATGGTCTTGACGATAGTGCCGATCACTTGGGATTGGGCATTCAGCGCCTCGATGCCGTCACCGGCCTGTTGCATATGCTTGGCCAGATCACGCATCACATCCACCGCCTGGGTTACCACGGTGGTGCCGCGCTGGGCGCTGTTGTCGGTTTGCAGCGAGGTGCTGTAGGCGATATTGGCAGCCTCGGCCACGGCTTGTTCCTGATTGACCTGATCGGTAATCACCGTGGCGAACTTGACCACTTTGTACAGGCGGTCATTGGCGTCCAGCACCGGGTTGTACGTGGCTTCCAGCCAAACCATGCGGCCATGGCTGTCGACCCGTTTGAAGCGTGCCGCAACAAATTCACCGGCGTTCAGGCGCTTCCAGAACTGTTGGTATTGGGCACTGTTGTACTCCTGCGGTTCGCAGAACATGCGGTGATGTTTGCCCTGGATCTGCGCCAGGCTGTAACCCATGCCGCCGAGAAAGCGATCGTTGGCCGTAAGTACATGCCCGTCGAGGTCGAATTCGATCACCGCCGTGGAACGCACCAGCGCGGTGATCAGGTTTTCATGCTCGCGCGACGCCTCGATGGTGCGGGTGAGGTCGCTTGAGTAAATCGAAAAATGCTTGATGCGCCCCTCCGAGTTGCGCACCGGCTGCACAATCGAGCGCAGCCACGCTTCCTTGCCGTTGCCACGCATCAGGCGTACGGTGCCGGCGAAGTGTTCGCCGCGCACCAGGGCATTTTTAAAGCGCAGCTGGAATTCGTCCTGGCGCACATGCGGCGGCACCAGCTCATCAATGAGACGCCCCACGATGTTGCTGGCCTGGTAAATCAGTTCTTGCAGGAAGTTGGCATTGGCCCACTCCACCCGGCCGTCGGCATCCAGCGTCAGGCACAGCATTTCACTTTCCAGGCTCTCCTTGACCTGCTGCAAGCTCGACAATTCTTCGCGAAGAGCAGACAGCTCTTGCTTCAGGCGGGTATTGAACATGAGGCACCGATGGCATTGGGTGAGGTGTATCTGACCTGCATCGGCGCTGCGGGCGTTTTCTGAAGCGTTTTTTTCGCCGCAGCCAGCTGTCTTTTTTTGGATCCATTAACCGCCGTTGTTTCGACACACACCCATCACTTGGTATTCCAGGGTATTGAGCTTGCCGGTGGAGTCTTCATAGGTCATGCGTGACGGCACCGCTTCGCAGGAGCGGATCGGCGGCGTTACGTTGACCACCCTCTCAATGTCCAGCTTCATGCCATAGCGGTAGGCCTGCACCTCGGGTGCGGGCTTGCCCTTCTTTTCGGCGTAAGCAGCCATGGCTTTTTCATTGCGCTCCATCATCAGGGCAAAGGTGCGGTCCCCGCCGCCTTCGGCCAACGCGCCAAAAGACAGGACCGCGACCAATACACCCAGGGCAACTTTATAAGCGTTCATCATTAGTTCCTCGTCAGAAAAGTTCAGTGACGAGATTAATCAACCAACCCTGACGCAATGTTCACCAAAACATTACTTATTTGTTAGGTGGCCGTGAGTTTCCAGAATTGTAATGTTCACGCCATGAGTTCGTTATCCACGGTTTGCAACTATCGGCCCGGGCCAGATCAATAAGAACGCCCGCCTCTATAAGAAGCTGAAAACTGCCACTACCCAGGAGCGAACCATGCGCATTACTAACCATATCCTTCCCTTTTCCTTGCTCGCCGCACTGCCCCTGGCGGCCGTGGCCTTAGAGGACAAGCCCGACGGTTTTATCGAAGGCAGCAGCGTGAACGTGCTGGCGCGCACGTTTTACTTCAACCGCGATGACCGCAAGGGCCAGTCCAGCCCTACCGGCAACGGTTACTCTGAAGCCCTGGCGCAGGGCTTGATCGGCAAATTCGAATCCGGGTTTACCCAAGGCACCGTTGGCTTCGGCCTGGATGCGTTCGTCATGTACGGCCTCAAGCTCGACTCGGGCACCGGTCGCAGCGGCGGCAAGGGGTCGTTCGGCGTGCTGCCGGTAGACAGCGACAACCACCCCGAAAGCAGCTACAGCAAATTCGGCGGTGCGGCGAAACTACGGGTGCTGGATACGGTGATAAAAGCTGGCGATGTGTTCCCCGCCACGCCGGTGGTGGCCGCTGGCGATTCGCGCCTGTTGCCGGAAAGCTTTCGCGGCGTCACCGCTCACAACACCAGCTTTGAGGGCCTGAGCCTGCAAGGCGGGCGCTTGAGCGGCATGAGCCAGCCGAGTGAAAGCGGCATGAACAAGGGCTTTGCGACCTTCTATGCAGGTAAGGTCGACTCGCCCTGGATCGGCTATTTCGGCGGCGAATACGCGGTGAACAAACACCTCAGTGTCAGTGCGTACAGCAGCCGCCTGAAGGACGCCTGGGACCAGTACTACGTCGGCACCAACGCCAGTTACCCATTGAGTGAAAACGTGTCCTTGTTCGGTGACGTGAACTATTACAAGGCCGTGGACGAAGGCAAAAAACTGCTGGGCGAATTCAACAACAACATCTGGAGCGCCAGGCTCGGGGTCAAGGTCGGCGCCCACAGCCTGGCCCTCTCGCACCAGCGCAACAATGGCAATGACGACTTCGACTACCTGCGCCAGTCGGACTCGATCTTCCTCAACAACTCGATCCAGTACAGCGATTTCAACTCGCCCAAGGAGCGCTCATGGATGGCCCGCTACGACCTCGACATGCAGGCCTTCGGCATTCCCGGCCTCTCATTCATGACCCGCTACGCCAAAGGCACCGGCGCCGACTACAGCAATGCCAACGCGGTGTACATGCGCCGCGATGCAGCCGGTAACCCGCTGACCGATCAACGCCGATGGGAACGGGATATCGAGGCCAAGTACGTGGTGCAAAGTGGCAGCCTCAAGGATTTGTCCTTGCGTTTACGCCAGGCCACGGTGCGCTCCAGTACGTTCGAGTCAGACCTGGAGGAAGTTCGCTTGATTGCCGAGTATCCACTGGTTGCACTGTGAGCCCTTACATTCGTTTGCCGTTAACTAACATCTGTTCACAAATAGCCAGGTATCAAAACTGTAATATTGAGCTCAGCTTCCCGTTAAGTTGAAGTTCCTATACTCGCATCAACTTATTTGCACCGAGCAACATTCGTCTCTAGAAGCTTTTTTGTAGCTCCTTTGGAAAGAGATGAATTTTTAACGCCCCTCGGGGCGTTTTTTTTTGCGGGCAGGTTTAGCAGCGACCAATGGTCGCAGTTGACCCTGAAGCTACTTCACGGTTCAGACTTTTCCTACTCCCAAAACACCTGATTCCATAAGGAAATGGAGCCCTTATCCCTCAGTAAAAGGTAACCCCCCATGCGTATCCTTGTGGTTGAGGACGAGCAAAAAACCGCCGACTACCTGCAACAGGGCCTGAATGAAAGCGGCTATGTGGTGGACTGCGCGTCCAATGGCATCGACGGCCTGCACCTGGCCGGGCAGCACGCCTATGAGCTGGTCATCCTCGACGTCAACCTGCCGGGCAAGGATGGCTGGGAAGTGCTGGAGCAATTGCGCCGCAATGGCACACAACGGGTGATGATGCTGACGGCCCGTGGCCGCCTGGCCGACAAGATCAAGGGCCTGGACATGGGCGCCGATGATTACCTGGTCAAACCCTTCGAGTTTCCCGAGCTGCTGGCGCGGGTGCGTACCCTGTTGCGGCGCAGTGAGCATATCCCCCAGCCGGACGTGTTCCGCGTTTTGGACCTGGAACTGGACCCGCGTCGCCATCGCGCCTATCGCGGCACCCGGCGTATCGACCTGACCACCAAGGAGTTTGCGCTGCTGCAGGTGCTGATGCGCCAGACCGGCGAAGTACTGACCCGCACGCAGATTATTTCGCTGGTGTGGGACATGAATTTCGACTGCGACACCAATGTGGTGGAAGTCTCCATCAGCCGCCTGCGGGCCAAGGTCGATGACCAGAGCGAAGTGAAACTGATCCACACCATTCGCGGCGTGGGTTATGTGCTGGAGGCACGTGGATGAGAACCGGGAGTTTGTCGATGCGCCTCGGCTTGACGGTCAGCCTGATGGGCGCCGGCCTGGTGCTGTTGCTGGCGACCCTGGCGTACGTGGCCCTGACCCACGAGTTGGAAAAGCTGGCGCGCAAGAACCTGGAAAGCAAGATGGAGCAGATCCAGCACAGCCTGGCCCAAGGCCTGGATGCCAACCGCATCCGCGCCCGCCCGCACTCATTGATGGACCTGGTGATCGGCCACGACAATTTCTACCTGACCATCGTCGGCACCGCACCGGATGAAAGCGTCTTGCTGAGCATCGGCGCCAAGCCCCAGGAGCCTTTGTTGACGGACTTCACCCCCAGGGAAACCCTCGGCTACCTCAATTGGGCCGACAGCAATGGCAACCAGGTGCTCAGCGCCTCCAGCCTGATGCGTCTGGCCAATGGCGAACGGGTGCGCGTGCTGCTGTCGCTGGACCGCATGGACGACCAGGCGTTGCTCAGTGCCTACCTGCGCGCCACGTTGATTGCCTTGCCGATGCTGCTGATCCTGATCGGCATGGGCGCCTGGTGGCTGGTGCAACGCGGGCTCGCGCCACTGAAGCAGTTCAGTCATGTGGCGGCCAAGGTCACCACCCAGGACCTGACCCACCGTTTATCCATCGACAACCTGCCCCAGGAACTGGGCGAACTGGCCCATGGCTTCAACGTGATGCTCGACCGCCTGGACGCGGGCGTGCAACAGCTGTCGCAGTTCTCCGATGACCTTGCCCACGAAATGCGCGCGCCACTGACCAACCTGATGGGCAAGGCCCAGGTGACGCTGTCCCGCCAGCGGCCACCGGAGGAATACAAAGCAGTGCTGGAGTCCAACACCGAAGAGCTCGAACGCCTGGCGCGCACCGTCTCCGACATGCTGTTTCTGGCCCAGGTCAGCCATCCGGCCGCGCGAGGCTCATTTACCCAAGTGTCGCTGGCAGAAGAGGCCCATCGAGTGATGGATTTATTCGCCTTGAGTGCCGAAGACAAACAACTGACCCTGACCCTCAACGGCGATGCCCAGGTACAGGGCGATCGCCTGATGATTCAACGTGCCCTGTCCAACCTGCTGTCCAATGCCATTCGCCACAGCCCGGCGCAGTCGCATATTTCAATGCTGGTGGAGGCCTATGGCAATCAGGTTGCGCTGTCGGTCAGCAACCCCGGCCCGGGGATTGAGGCGCAGCACCTGCCGCACCTGTTCGAACGTTTCTACCGCGTCGACAGCAGCCGCGCCCGTACCGAAGGCGGCACCGGGCTGGGCCTGGCCATCGTGCAATCAATCATGGCCCTGCACCAGGGGCAGGCTGATGTGCGCAGCCTGCCCGGTGGCTTTACCTTGTTTCGCCTGGTGTTTCCTCGGGTATTGCCTGAATAGGGAATGCGGACTTCAAACCAAAGCCGATCCCCTGTGGGAGCTGTCGAGCTTTAGCGAGGCTACGAAAGCGGTGGGTCAGGCAACTTATATGTCGCCTATGCCGCCGTCTTCGCAGCCTCGCTGGGGCTCGACAGCTCCCACAGTTGAGCTTTGTTGCTGGTGGAATCTGCGTTCGACGCGATGGCCCTGCTGACCAAGACCTAAGCAACAAAGCCGATCCCCTGTGGGAGCTGTCGAGCTTTAGCGAGGCTGCGAAAGCGGTGGGTCAGGCACCTTATTCTCGCCTGTGCCGCCGCCTTCGCAGCCTCGCTGGGGCTCGACAGCTCCCACATTTGAGCTTTGTCGCTGGCAAAATCTGCGTTCGACGCGATGGCCCTGCTGACCAAGACCTAAGCAACAAAGCCGATCCACTGTGGGAGCTGTCGAGCTTTAGCGAGGCTGCGAAAGCGGTGGGTCAGGCACCTTATTCTCGCCTATGCCGCCGTCTTCGCAGCCTCGCTGGGGCTCGACAGCTCCCACAGTTGAGCTTTGTTGCTGGTGGAATCTGCGTTCGACGCGATGGCCCTGCTGACCAAGACCCAAGCAACAAAGCCGATCCCCTGTGGGAGCTGTCGAGCTTTAGCGAGGCTGCGAAAGCGGTGGGTCAGGCACCTTATATCTCGCCTGTGCCGCCGTCTTCGCAGCCTCGCTGGGGCTCGACAGCTCCCACATTTGAGCTTTGTCGCTGGCAGAATCTGCGTTCGACGCGATGGCCCTGCTGACCAAGACCCAAGCAACAAAGCCGATCCCCTGTGGGAGCTGTCGAGCCCCAGCGAGGCTGCGAAAGCGGTGGGTCAGGCAACTTATATGTCGCCTATGCCGCCGTCTTCGCAGCCTCGCTGGGGCTCGACAGCTCCCACAGTTGAGCTTTGTTGCTGGTGGAGTCTGCGTTCGACACGATGGCCCTGCAAACCGAAACCGCAGCAACAAAGCCGATCCCCTGTGGGAGCTTTGGTGATTTCATTACCAAGCCCGCTCAGCTCATACGCATCATTCCTCCTTGCGATGCGCCCACTGGTACAGCGCCGGCAGCACCAGCAAGGTCAGCAACGTAGAGGAAATAATTCCGCCGATCACCACCGTCGCCAGCGGCCGCTGCACTTCGGCGCCGGTGCCGGTGGCGAGTGCCATGGGGATAAATCCAAGTGACGCTACCAGCGCCGTCATCAACACCGGGCGCAAGCGCGTCAGAGCGCCTTCGTTGACCGCCAGCGCTAACGAGCGGCCTTCTTCACGCAGGTTGCGGATAAAGGCAATCATCACCAGGCCGTTCAGCACCGCCACACCGGACAACGCGATAAAGCCCACGCCTGCCGAGATCGATAGCGGAATATCGCGCAGCCACAACGCCATGATGCCACCGGTCAAGGCGAACGGAATCCCGGTAAACACCAGTAAGCCGTCCTTGAGGTTGTTGAACATCATAAACAGCAACCCGAACACCAGCAGCAACGCCACCGGCACCACGATGCGCAAACGCTCGAAGGCTTCCTTCAACTGTTCGAACTGGCCGCCCCAGGTGGTCCAGTAACCGGCGGGCACCTTCACCTGGGTGCTGATGGCCGTCTCGGCCTCTTCGACAAACGAGCCGATATCACGCCCGCGCACGTTGGCGCTGACAATTACCAGACGCTTGCCATTCTCGCGGCTGATCTGGTTCGGGCCGAGCACCAGGTCCAGGCTGGCGACCTGAGACAACGCAATAAATCCCAACTGCCCCGCCGCACTCCCGGCCAACGCCGGCACCGGAATCAACAGCCGCGACAAGCCTTCGATATCGGTGCGCAACGCGTCGGATAACCGCACCACCATGTCAAAACGCCGGTCGCCTTCGTACAACGTACCGGCCTGGCGCCCACCCACGGCCACGGCAATGGTGTCCTGCACATCACCCACGTTCAGGCCAAAACGTGCGGCCTTGTCACGGTCGATATTGATCGTCAGCACCGGCAGGCCGGAGGTCTGCTCCACCTTCACCTCCGAGGCACCATCAAGCTTTTGCAAGGTCTCGGCGATTTCCCCGGCGGTCTTGTTGAGCACCGCCATGTCATCGCCAAATACTTTCACCGCCACATCGCTGCGCACCCCGGAAATCAGCTCGTTGAACCGCAGCTGAATCGGTTGCGACAGTTCATACGCACTGCCCGGCACAATCGCACTGGCGCGCTGGATATCGGCAATCAGCGCCTCGCGGGACTTCTTCGGGTCTGGCCATTGGTCCTTCGGTTTAAGCATCACGTAGCTGTCGGAAATGTTCGGCGGCATCGGGTCGGAAGCGATTTCCGCCGTGCCCGTGCGCGCAAACACGCGCTCGATTTCCGGCACTTGGGCGATCAGTATTTTTTCCAGCTGCTGCTGCATCTGCACCGATTGCGACAGGCTGGTGCCGGGTACGCGCAAAGCCTGTTGGGCGAAGTCGCCTTCACTGAGGCTGGGGATAAACTCGCTGCCCATGCGACTCGCTACCGCGCCCGAGGCGACGATGGTCAACACCGCCAAACCGAACACCAATGAACGGCGCGTCATGACCCAATCCAGCACCGGCGCATAGACCCGACGCGCAGTGCGCATCACCAGATTTTCTTCTTCCTTGACCTTGCCGGTCACGAACAGCGCAATCGCGGCGGGCACGAACGTCACCGACAGAATCATCGCGCCCAGCAGCGCAATCACCACGGTAAACGCCATGGGATGGAACATCTTCCCGGCCACGCCAGTGAGGGCGAAAATCGGCAGGTAAACCACCATGATGATCAACTGCCCGAAGATCAGCGCACGCCGTGCTTCCTTGGCCGCCGCGAACACTTCATGCAGGCGCTCGCTGCGCGTCAATAACCGCCCATGTCGCTGCTGCGCATGGGCCAGACGGCGGATCGCGTTTTCGACGATCACCACCGCGCCGTCGACGATAATGCCGAAGTCCAGCGCGCCGAGGCTCATCAGGTTGGCGCTGACTTTGTTGGTGAACATGCCGGTAAAGGTGAACAACATTGCCAGCGGAATCACCATCGCCGTGATCAGCGCCGCGCGGATATTGCCCAGGAACAGAAACAACACCGCGACCACCAACAGCGCGCCTTCGAAGAGGTTTTTCTTCACCGTGGCGATGGCTTTTTCCACCAGGTTGGTGCGGTCGTAGACCGTCACGGCGACCACACCGGCGGGCAGCGAACGGTTGATTTCCTCGAGTTTCTTCGCCACCGCCTGGGACACGGTGCGGCTGTTTTCGCCGATCAACATGAACACCGTGCCCAGCACCACTTCACGGCCGTTTTCGGTGGCCGCGCCGGTGCGCAGCTCGCGGCCGATTTCGACTTGCGCCACATTGCGCACGCGGATCGGCGTGCCATCCGAGCTGGTGATCACAATGTTGGCAATATCATCAATCGACGCCACCTGACCCGGCGCACGGATCAGCAATTGCTCGCCACTGCGCTCGATGTAACCGGCACCGACGTTGGCATTGTTGCGCTCCAGCGCCGTGACCAGATCACCCAAGGTCAGGTTGTAGGCCGCCAGGCGCTTGGGGTCCGGGGCTATCTGGTATTCCTTGGCGAAACCACCGATGGTGTTGATCTCGGCCACGCCCGGCACATTGCGCAGTTGCGGCTTGATGATCCAGTCCTGGATCACGCGCAGGTCGGTCGGCGTGTAGGGCGTGCCGTCGTCCTTGCGCGCGCCGTCTTCGGCCTCGACGGTCCACAGGAAAATTTCGCCAAGGCCGGTGGAAATCGGTCCCATCGCGGTTTCGATGCCCAACGGCAGTTGCCCGCGTGCCACTTGCAGGCGCTCATTGACCAATTGCCGGGCGAAAAACAGGTCGGTGCCGTCTTTGAAAATCACCGTCACCTGGGACAACCCCGAACGCGACAGCGAACGCGTCTGCTGCAAACCCGGCAGCCCGGCCATGGCGGTTTCAATCGGAAAGGTAATGCGCTGCTCGGTTTCCAGCGGCGAAAAACCGGCCGCCGCCGAGTTGATCTGTACCTGCACGTTGGTAATGTCAGGCACCGCGTCGATGGGCAACTTCTGATAGCTGGCGATGCCGACACCGGCCATCAACAGTACCGCCAGCAGCACAATGATGCGCTGCTCGATGGCGAATTGGATAAGGCGCTCAAACATGGGGAATCACTCGCAGGATCAATGGGCGTGCTCGGCCGAGCCTTTACCCAGTTCGGACTTGAGGATGAAGCTGCCGACAGTGGCCACCTGTGCCCCGGCCTCAAGGCCCTGGCGCACTTCGACGTAGCCGTTTTCGCTCACACCGAGTTCGAGGTGACGGGTGATAAAGCCTTGCGCAGTGCGCACAAACACTGAGGGTTTGTCCTCGACGGTCTGGATCGCGGTTTCTGGCACGGTGACCTTGGCCTGGTAGGTATCGGTGGCCAATTGCACCGTCACAAACAGGCCCGGGCGCCAGGCGTCATCGGGGTTGGGCACGGTCACGCGCACGGTGGCGGTACGCGTCTGCTCGCCGAGCAGGTTGCCCACATAGGCCACGGTGCCCTGCACCTGCGTGCCCATTTCCGTGGAGGTGACCTTCACCGGTTTGCCGACCCGGACCTTGTTCAAATCCTTGGGAAACACACCGAAGGTGATCCACACCTGGGACAGGTCCGAGAGCGTGAAGGCGTTGCTGGTCTCGCCGACCACCTCGCCGACGCCGAGGTGTTTTTCCACCACTACGCCGGCGAACGGCGCACGCAGTTCATAACGATTGCCGCCGACCAGGACCGCGCTGCCGCTGAGGGCAGTCATCTTCTGGCGCGCATTGTTCAGGGCGATTTCGGCCTCTTGCAAGGTCTGACGCGCCAGCAGGTAATCCTGTTCGGCGGAGATTTCGTCCTTCCACAATTGGCGCTCGCGTTGGAACGTAGTGCGCGCCAATTCGACCCGGCGCTCGCTGGCCGCCAGCTCGCTGCGCTGGTCGGAAATCTGCTGACTGGAGATGACCGCCAACAGCTCGCCTTTCTTCACCGACTGGCCAAGGTTGACCTTCACCGCCTCCACCACACCGGCCGCACGCGGGACGATGTGCGAGGTACGGTCCTCGTCGAAACGCACTTCCCCCGGCAGCGTCAGCACTGTACTGATCGAGCGCGGTTGCGCCTGGGCGAGTTGGATACCGGCGGCCTGGATCTGCTGTTCAGTGAGTTCAAGCGCGCCTTCTTCTTCATCGGCGACGGCAAAGCCAGACAGCATCAGGCCCAGGGCGACGGCCAGCGCCACGCCATGTTTATGTTTCATAGAGGACTCCAGAAAAAATCAAAACCGGGCGAGGTCGCCGTAAATTCGTTCGATGCGCACCCAGGCATCGGTGGCCTGGGCGGTCGCCGTGAGGTATTGGGTGCGTGCGGCGATCAAGGTGCGCTGGGCGTCGAGCACGTCGAGGAAGTTGAACTTGCCCATCTCGAAGCCACGGGTGGCGCTGTCCACCGCGCTTTGGGCGGCGGGCAGGATCTGTTGGTTGAAGGCGCGCACTTCGGTATCGGCGGTTTGCCACAGGTCCAGGGCCTGGCGGGTCTCGGTGCGCAGGCGCAGTTCGACAGCGTTACGCAGGTCGCGGGCTTGGTCGGCACGGCGGCTGGCGGCAAGCACATTGCCCTGGTTACGGTTGAACAACGGGATCGGCATGGACACACCCACCACGTTCACACGTTCACGCACGCTGGCGTCGTACTGGCTGCCGATCGACACGTCGAGGTCGGGAATTCGCTGGGCTTTTTCCAGGCCCACGCTGGCCTCACTTTGCTGGATGTACAGTTCGGCCAGGCGCAACTCGGTGGTTTGCTCCAGGCGCGCCAGCAAGGGTGCGGAGGGCGGCAACGGTGGTGCGGATTGGCTTTGCGTGGCGACCGCCTGGAAGTCAGGGTTGGCGCTGCCGGTGCTGGCCGCGAGACGGCGGTAGGCATCCGTGAGGCCGATCTGTGCGCGGTTGAGTTCCAGGCGGATCTCCGACAACTGCACCTGGGCGCGAGTGGCTTCTACCGGCGACGATTTGCCGGCTTTGACGCGGCCATTGGCGACCACCAGGCCGCGCTCGGCCAAGGCCATTGAGCGTTGCGCCAGGTCGAGGCGCTCCTGGGCACGCAGGGCGCCGTAGTAGCTGTCGATCACATCGGCGCGCAGGCCGTTGCGCCGCTGCTCAAGGGTCAACGCGGCGGCATCCTGAGCGCGTGTTGCCACATCAATGCGCGCACCGCGTTTGCCGCCCAGTTCCAGGGTCTGGCTGAGTTTGATGGTGGTGGTGCGCGAGTTGCGGCGGGTGTCTTCGGCATCCCAGGAAGCCACTGGGTTGGGGATCAAGCCCGCCTGCTGGCGGCCGCCTTGGGCAATGTCGATTTCCCATTGCGCGGCGGCCAGGTCGGGGTTGTTGGCGAAGGCGGTTTGCAGGGCTGAATCAAGAGTCAGGGTTTGCGCCTGGGCAGCGTTCGCCGCTACCCACAACGCTGCGCCCCCCAAAAATGTTCTAAACGAAAGTGCCATAACGAGAGTTCCACGCCCATGAATTCGCTGAGGTTTACCAGCGGGGGCAATGTAGCTTTCGCGACTTATCAGAGCGGTGGAGCAAAGATTACAAATCCGAAAGGCACAGCCTCAAGCGTGCACCTCGTCAGGGTCGTCGTGATGAAAACCTTCGCCTTCGACCTGCAAGGTGACGTGGGGAATATCGAACTGTTCGTGCAGCAACTCCGTCACCCGCGTGAGGATTTGTTGCTCAGTGCCTTGGGACGGATCCGCGACCAAATGCGTGCTGAGCACATTCTTGCCGCTGGTCAGCGCCCAGATATGCAGGTCGTGTACGTCCTTGACTCCAGGCACGCTGCGAATGGCCTGCTCAACCTGATCGATATCCATGCCGTCCGGCACGCCTTGCAGCAGTACGTTCATGCTTTCCTTGAGCAGCGTCCAGGTGCGTGGCAACACCCAGAAACCAATCGCCGCCGCCACCACGGAGTCGACCCAGCCCCAGCCGGTAAACATGATGACCACCGCCGCGATGATCACGCCGATAGAACCGAGCATGTCGCTCCAGACTTCCAGATAAGCGCCCTTCACATTCAGGCTTTCACCGCTGGCAGCACTGAGCAGGCGCATGGAGATCAGGTTGACGATCAGCCCCAGCACCGCAATCACCAGCATGCCGGTGGACTGGATTTCGGCTGGCGCCTGCAGTCGTTGATAAGCCTCGTAAAGGATGTAAAACGCCACGGCGAACAGCAGCAGCGCATTAAAGGCCGCCGCCAGGATTTCGAAACGCGCATAACCAAAAGTGCGCTTGCGGTCGGCCGCACGCTTGGCGACCTGAATGGCCACCAGGGAAATCGCCAGGGCCAGGGCGTCGGTCATCATGTGCGCGGCGTCGGACAACAACGCCAGGCTGCCGGTGACAAAAGCGCCAATAACCTCGGCAATCATGAAGCTGCCGGTCAGCCCCAGGGCCATCCATAACTTGCGTTCGTGGCCGGCGCGTACTTGGGCGTGGCTGTGTCCTGCGCTCATGGCATGTCCTCGTGGTGTGTAGTCCGTTGATCATAGAGCTATAGGCCAAATTCCCGCGCATACCTTGCAAACTTGTCACTCGCCCGCCAGCTCATCGTTAGATTGAGCGCACCAAAATCGCCCATGCATGCGCTGCGGCATTTCTATCAGGTATGCTTTTCGAGCAGGAAACAAAAAGAAACAAATTAGCCAACCTGTTCGATAAGGAGTCCCGTTTTGGAGTTATCGACTGCCGCGTGGATGGTTCACGACACCCGCCTCATGTTTTGTGTTCTGCTGGCCATCGCCAGCATCATTGTGTTGATCAGCGCCACCAAGCTGCCGCCGTTCCTGTCGATCCTGATCGGTACGTTCATCGCCGGTGTGGGCGCCGGGCTGCCGCCGGAAGAAGTCGCCAAAGCCTTCAGCAAAGGCGCCGGGGCGATCCTCGGTGAAGCCGGGATCATCATCGCCCTGGGCTCGATGCTCGGCGCGCTGATGGCCGAATCCGGCGCGGCCGACCGCATCGCCACCACTTTGCTCGGGTTGGGCAAAGGCAAGTCACTGCCGTGGGTGATGGCGCTGGTGGCCATGGTGATTGGATTGCCGCTGTTCTTCGAAGTCGGCCTGGTGATGATGGTGCCGATTATCTTCGTGATGGCTAAACGTTCGAACCAGCCATTGCTGAAAATTGCCATCCCGGCGCTGGCGGGCATGACCACCCTGCACGCCCTGATGCCACCGCATCCGGGGCCGTTGATTGCGGTAAGCGCATTGCACGCCGACCTGGGCCTGACCATGCTGCTGGGCTTCTGCCTGGCGGTGCCGGCGGTGATCCTGGCCGGCCCGCTCTACGGCAACTGGCTGTCCAAACGCCTGCACGTGGATGAACCGGCCGACATTGGCGCGCTGTTCAGTGCGCCACCCAAGGCCCCGCGCCAGCCGAGCTTCGGTGTGTCGCTGCTGATCATTTTGTTGCCGGTGATTTTAATGCTCGGCAGCACCTTGGCCAAAGTCGCGTTGCCAGCCGAAAGCACCGTCGGCCTGACCTTGAAGTTCCTCGGTGAACCGCTGATTGCCCTCGGCCTGGCCGTGATCGCTGCCGTCATCTGCCTGGGCTGGGCCGCCGGCATGCCGCGTGCCGAAGTCGGCAACACCCTGCGCAAAGCCCTCGCGCCCATCGCCGTATTACTGCTGACCATCGGCGCCGGCGGCGGCCTCAAGCAAACCCTGCTGGACGCCGGCGTCAGCCAGACCATCAGCAAGGTCGCCGAAGGCGCGCACATGCCGTATCTCTTGCTGGCCTGGCTGATCGCCGTGGCCCTGCGCCAGGCCACCGGCTCGGCGACAGTTGCTACCACCACTACGGCGGGCATCCTCGCGCCGATGATGGCCGGGCTGGCCGCGACCCAGAGTTCCTTGGTTGCACTGGCGATTGGCGCGGGCTCGGTGTTCTTCTGCCACGTCAACGACGCCGGGTTCTGGATGGTGCGTGAGTACTTTGGTTTGCAACTGAAACAGACGATTTGGGTGTGGTCGGTGTTGCAGACGATTGTTTCGGTGGTCGGGCTAGTCGGTACGCTGCTGCTCTGGCACTTTTTGACCTGACCCTCAGGCGGCCAAGGTGTGGCGCTTACCAAACAGCGCCACACTCGCCACGCCCACCGCGCCCATCACCACGCAATACCCCACGCAAATCCACGGGCTGGTCGGCATCAACGCGATCAGCAACAGTGGCGTTGTACTCGCCCACAACGCATAGGCAATGTTGTAGGTAAACGAAATCCCCGACACCCGCACCTGCGCCGGGAACAGACCGACCATCACCGACGGCACCGCGCCTACCACGCCGCAACTCAAGCCCGCCACGGCATACGCCGCGCCCAGCCACACGCCGCCACTGATCAGGCTGGCATACAGCACCGCAATGCCCACCGGCAGCAACAGGCTGTAGACCAGCACTGCGCGCCAGGCGCCGATGCGGTCCACCAGCAAACCGGCAAGCACGCAGCCGATATTGAGGAAGACGATGCCCAGCGCACTTAGGGCGAAGGTATGGCTGGGGCTCATGCCAAAGGTTATTTGCATCATGGTGGGCGTGATGACCACCAACACCACGACTGCCGAGGTCAGGACACAGGTGAGGATCATCGCCGGCAGCAATACGGCGCGATGGTCGCGCAACACCGTGCGCAACGGCATTTCAGCGGCGGCCTGGCGGCGAGCCTGCATTTCGAGGAACACCGGGGTTTCGCTGAGCCAGCGGCGCAGCCACACGCCGATCACACCGAACACGCCGCCGAGCAGGAACGGGAAGCGCCAGGCGTAGTCGAGGATTTCGGCGGGGGTGAAGATTTGCGCCAGCAAGGTGGCCGTGAGTGCGCCGAGCAGGTAGCCGAAGGTCAGCCCCGCTTGCAGGAAGCCCAGCGCGTAGCCTCGGTGGTGGCGCGGTGCGTGTTCGGCGACGAAGGTCCAGGCACTCGGCACTTCGCCGCCCACTGCGGCGCCTTGCAGCACGCGCAGGGCCAACAGAATCAGCGGGGCGAAATAACCGATTTGCGCGTAG
Source organism: Pseudomonas sp. PA-6-3C (assembly GCF_021605825.1). Lineage (NCBI taxonomy): Bacteria > Pseudomonadati > Pseudomonadota > Gammaproteobacteria > Pseudomonadales > Pseudomonadaceae > Pseudomonas > Pseudomonas sp. PA-6-3C. The sequence continues at coordinate 18,459 of NZ_WKDV01000001.1, read as the reverse complement.
GTGGGCATGATCCCGATCAGCAGGCACGGCAAGGCCATCATCAGGATGCTCAGGCTGAACACGCGTTTGCGCCCCAGGTGATCGGCGAAGTGCGCCATCAGAATGCCGCCCAGCGGGCGCGCCAGGTAACCGGTGACGAAGATGCCGAAGCTTTGCAGCAGGCGCAGCCATTCGGGCATTTCCGGCGGGAAGAACAATTGGCTGAGGGTCAGCGCAAAGAACACGAAGATAATGAAGTCGTAGATTTCCAGCGCGCCGCCGAGGGCGGCCAGGCCCAGGGTTTTGTAGTCGGAAGGGGAAAAACGCTGCGCCCGTGGGGAAAAGGTGGCAGTCATGTAAAGGCTCGGCAGACAAACAAAATGGCGTGCAGGTTATGAGCTGCGCCCAGTGATGGCAATCGCGACAGATATATTTGTTTTCCTCATGGATCGATGAAGATAACTGCATTCCCATATCAATGCCTGTAGCGGAACATGCCGTAAAACTGCCAACACCCATAATAAATACAAGAGGAAAGACTCGTGGCCGATGCTATCGAAGAAAGCCGCTATGCCCGATTTGCCCTGCGCTGTTCCAACTTCGCCGAACGCTGGTTTCCGGATTCCTGGGTGTTTGCCGCACTGGCGGTGATCATTGTTGCCGTGGCGACCCTGGGCATGGGTGCCGCGCCGACCGAAGCCGCCAAGGCCTTTGGCGACGGGTTCTGGAGCCTGATCCCGTTCACCATGCAGATGGCCTTTGTGGTGATCGGCGGGTATGTGGTGGCCAGTTCGCCTCCCGCCGTAAAGCTGATCGACCGTCTGGCACGTGTCCCCAAGAATGGCCGCTCGGCCGTGGCGTGGGTCGCGTTGATTTCCATGGTCGCCTCTTTGCTTAACTGGGGCTTGTCCCTGGTGTTCGGCGGTTTGCTGGTGCGCGCACTGGCCCGTCGCACGGATTTGCGCATGGATTACCGCGCCGCCGGGGCTGCGGCTTATTTGGGTTTGGGCGCCGTGTGGGCATTGGGGCTGTCGTCGTCGGCGGCGCAGTTGCAGGCCAACCCGGCCAGTTTGCCGCCGTCGATCCTGTCGATCACCGGGATGATCCCGTTCACCGAGACCATCTTCCTGTGGCAATCGGGCGTGTTGTTACTGGCGCTGATCGTGGTGTCGCTGATCATCGCCTATGCCACCGCACCCGGCCCCAATAGTGCGCGTGATGCCAAGGCCTGTGGTGTCGACCCGGCCTTCAATATGCCCAAACCACAACCGCCGACGCGTCCGGGCGAATGGCTGGAACACAGCCCGCTGCTGACCATCCTGCTGGCCTTGCTGGCGGCTGGCTGGTTGTTCCATGAGTTCTCGACCAAACCTGCGATCAGCGCGATTTCGGGGCTTAACACCTATAACTTCCTGTTCATCATGGTCGGTGCGCTGCTGCACTGGCGTCCGCGCAGCTTCCTGGATGCGGTGGCGCGTGCCGTGCCGACCACCACGGGCGTGCTGATCCAGTTTCCGTTGTATGGCTCGATCGCCGCGTTGATGACCGTGGTGAAAGGCGGTGACGGCCAGACCCTGGCGCACCATATCTCGTTGTTCTTTACCTCCATCGCCTCCCACGACACTTACGCGCTGTTGATGGGCGTGTACTCGGCGGTGCTGGGCTTCTTTATCCCGTCGGGCGGTGGCAAGTGGATTATTGAAGCGCCTTACGTGATGCAAGTGGCCAATGACCTGCAATACCACCTGGGCTGGGCGGTGCAGATCTATAACGCGGCTGAGGCACTGCCGAACTTGATCAACCCGTTTTATATGCTGCCGCTGCTGGGCGTGCTGGGGCTGAAGGCACGGGATCTGATCGGGTTTTCATTTGTGCAGTTGCTGGTGCACACGCCGCTGGTGTTGTTTCTGTTGTGGGCGCTGGGGACGACGTTGAAGTATTTGCCGCCGGTGATGCCTTAAACGACCCTGACTGCGCTTGTTGCACAGGCGCAGTCAGGCTGGAACCACAGGAAGGCGATGCAATAGATCAGGCAACGCATCCTGGATCGTGTCCCAAACCACATCGAGGTTGATATCGAAATAACCGTGGGCAATCCGGTTGCGCATCCCGCGCATGCTACGCCAAGGGATCTGCGGGTGACTCGCAGCGAAATCTGGATGCTGATCCATGATTTTTGTTGATGCCTCACCAATGATGATCAGACTCATGACAACTGCTTGTTGAGTACGTCTGTCTTCCAGAAACTCTTCTTTGTTCAAGCCGTCAACAAATGTGATCGCATCAGCGGTGGCTTGCCTTATGTGATCTAAGTAGTCCCCGAGGCGATTTACTGTCATACCGGGCGTGCCTCAGCCAACACTTTTGCGCGAAACTTCAGTGGTAAATCGCCAGGCGTCAGCAGGTCCACATTGACCCCGAGCAGATCCTCCAGCTCTACCTGCAATCCACCAAGATCAAAAAGCGTGGTCCCCGGCGGAGCATCTACCAGCAGATCAAGGTCGCTACCTTCTTGATCGGTACCCAGCAAGACAGACCCAAACACCCTTGGATTTGAGATACGGAAACGCCCCACCACCTCTCTGACGGCGGCCCGTTTTAGATCAAGGGCGATTGAAGGTTTCACGGTTCACCTCGGTGGCATCCATTATTGACGCAGTTTAGCAGTGCCAGGGTGTGTGTATACATGCCCGATTTCTTACATCAACCTCGTCATTGCGTCACATTGCATTGCTAATTCCCTGGCCAGATGTATCGGGCTTTCCCACTTATTGCAGTGACAGCCTCTGACTTCCCTCCCTCGCGCCTTTGATTAACCTGCCTTGGATTACCACCCACAAACACCAAGGAAAATCCGATGACGCCCCTGTCCAAATCACTGGAAGAGTTGATCAATGATATTTACAAGGACGACCACGTGTCGTTCGTCGAGTACACGGCTCTGCGAGACGATGCCGATCGGCGTATGGCTGCCGTCGTCAATGAGTTTGGCCTGCACAATAACGTCACAGCCTTCCAAAAAGTGATGGACGTGGCCATGCAGCTTTTGCAAACCACGGTCATCGATGCAAAAAAAGCCAAGCTGACCGACACGGGTGAGGCCATCGTCAAGGATGCGTTGACGGCTCAAGTGGAGTACTTGCGAGCGGGCAGCCAACTGGCACTGCACTTGTTGTAATCGCCCTTCAGCATTCAAGCCGCTGTCTTCGTTCCGTCACATTGCATTGCTACCGTCCTGCGAAATATCTTGCAACAATCAACCAGCAGGAACGCCCAGCAATGAGTGACGAGCACGAAGACCGCCCTTCTCCCGATTCCGTAACCCAACCGCCCGTGGACACCAGCCGTCGGCGTTTCCTCGGGGGCGCGGCGGTGCTGGGGGTTGGTGCGACCTTGAGTGCTTGCGGCAATACCAGCGAGCCAGCGGGCAAGCCAGAGGTGCGGCCGCTTACACCGCAAGAGCTGGACAAGGCCTTGCACGAGCAGGTGAAGACGGTGGTGGTGATCTACGCCGAGAACCGCAGTTTCAATAACCTGTTCGCAGACTTCCCTGGCGTGGAGAAACCACTGTCGGCGCTCTCCGCAGCCGACGTGCAGCAACGTGACCGTGATGGCAGCCTGCTTAGCACCCTGCCACCGGCCTGGGGCGGCGTGTTGCAAGTCGGCCCGCAAAGTGTGGACGGGGTGACTTACCCCAGCGAAGTGCAATTCCAGGAAAACCTGCCCAACGCGCCATTCGCCCTCAAAGGCCCGAATGCCGAGGACCTGCCTTTGAGCCTGGTCACTCGTGATTTGTGGCATGTGTTCTACCAGAACCAGATGCAGATCAACGGCGGCAAGAACGACAACTTTGTCGCCTGGGCCGATTCCGGTGGCTTGGTGATGGGGTACTACGCCCAGAGTCGATATTCCCTGCGCTTGTGGGACGTGGCCAAGGAGTTTGTGCTGTGCGACAACTTCTTCCAGGGCGCTTTCGGTGGCTCGTTCCTCAACCACCAGTACCTGATCAGCGCCACCGCGCCGTTTTATCCGAATGCCGCACAATCGGTGGCCAAGGCGCAAATAGCCACGCTGCAAAGCGATGACCCCACCGACCCGCGCCTCAAGCCGCTGGACAAGTCCCCGGCCAGCGCCATGACCGGCCCGCCGCAGTTCGGCCCCAGCGCCTTGACGCCGGACGGTTACGGCGTGAACACCCTGGCACCGCCATACTGGCCGACCTGGATCCGCGACCCGCAAAACCCGGACTATTCCAAGCCCGATCTGCCCAACGTGCTGGTGCCGCAAACCCACGAACACATTGGCGACAAACTGTCGAAAAAGAACGTCGATTGGGCCTGGTACGCCGGGGCCTGGCAGGCGACGCTGGACCAGTTCAAGGACTCGGGCGGCATCCCGAAGATTCCGAACTTCCAGTACCACCACCAACCGTTCAACTACTTCAAGCAACAAGGCCCGCAAAACCGTGCTGAGCGCGACAAACGCTTGCGTGACGGCGGTTTGGGCGATGATTCCGGCACCAACAAGTTCTTCGCCGATGCCCAGGCCGGCAAGCTGCCCGCCGTGACGTTCTACAAGCCCCAGGGCAACCTGAACATGCACGCCGGCTACGCCGATGTGGCCTCGGGCGACCGCCATATCGCCCGCGCCTTGAAAGTGCTGCAAGAAAGCCCGCAGTGGAAAAACATGGTGGTGGTGGTCACTGTCGATGAAAACGGCGGCTGGTGGGACCACGTGGCACCGCCCAAAGGCGATCGCTGGGGCCCGGGCACGCGGGTTCCGGCGTTGGTGGTGTCGCCGTTTGCACGCAAAGGCACGGTGGACCATACGGTTTACGACACCGCGTCGATCCTGCGTTTGATCACCCGCGTGTTCCAGTTGGAGACACTGGACGGCCTCAAGCAGCGCGATGACGCGATGATCGCCCGCGGCCAGAAGCCCATGGGCGATTTGAGCAACGCCTTGCAGTTCAACCGGTAGGTTTTCTTATCCAATAGCGACATGCCTGGCGATTTAGCACGCGGTTTTCCTGGTCAACCGCTACTGTGTGCAAGTGGGCTTTCACCCCGCGCAGACGGGCTTTCGCTGACAAGGAACCAACTATGTTTAAACCGATCAGGCTGTCCTTCACCCTGGCCGCACTGCTGACCAGTGCGGTCGTACAGGCCGACATCGAAGTACCACTGGGCAGCACGCAACGCGTCACCCAACTGTTCGCGTTCCCCAATAACTGCAACGTAATCTGCTTTCGGCCATGGACGCTGGAGCAGACCGCCGAGCACTATTTGAACCAGAGCTTGCAGCGCGACGGGTACAGCCGTGCCAAGGTCAGTGTGAAAACCCACGACGGCCAGGTTTCAGCTACCTTCAGCGGTGTGCCCGAGCACTATGGCCAGCCCCTGACCACGCTGCTCAACACCGCCGACCTGGCTTACCAGGGCGCCAGCAAACTTAACAGCGACGGCAAGTGGGCCTACAACTGGTACTTGTTCCTGCCGCTGGGCATGGCCCTGGAAAACCGCAAGAGCATCGAACTGCTGCACTTCCCGCCCGACTACTCGCTGACCCAGGCCCAGGATTACCTGGAATCGGCTACCACTGACCGCTGGGCCACTTTGCTCACGGACAATGGCATCCCGGCCACGGAAACACCGGCCTACCAGACCATCATCGATATTGCGCCGATCGCCGCGCCGTCCAATGCGGGCAAGGACCTGGAAAACGTCTACAGCTACTTTGCCGACTACCAGACGCGCATGGTCAAGGAGCTGAGCCTGCACGCCAACGGCTCATTGCCGATGGTGGCATTCGGCGCACCGGTGCGTAACTGGATCAAACAACAGTACGGCCAAACCGTCGCCGTGCTGGGGCTGGCGCAGATCAGCCCGGTTGCCGGTAAAACCGTGTCGGTACTGGGCTCCAACCACCCGAGCTACATCTGGTATGCGGCGGATCCGGCCAGCTATGACGGCAATGAACAAAAAGCCGATGAGGCTGGTTTGAAAGTGATGGGGCAAGACTTGAGCGCCGCCTGCTGGCAAGCCGGCATGGGCCAGAAACCCGCCAGTGACCCAAATGTGTTGCTCAAGGCGTGCATGAACACCTGGCAAGTCACGCGCAAGGAGCAGACCTGTGAGCTGTTCTACACCTCGGTGCGCAACCTGACCCCGGAGCAAGCCAACGCCAAATGCGCCACCCCGCCCATCAAGGCGCAGTTGAAACAGCTGAAAGACGCCGCCCCAATCCCTGCTGTTACTGCCCCTGCACTGTAAATCGTACAAAATATAACCGGTTTCTACTGTCAGATCTGACAGTAGAAATCGCCTACAACTTCAGCGAGTCTTGAACGGCACCCATCCGCTGCAAGACTGGAAGTCAGACCCCATCGCAGGTCGATGCAGCCTAGCCCAGGAGAGTTATGAAAACTCAAGCCATGGATAAGGCTAAAACTGCTGTGAGTGACTGCCTTTACCCCTTCAAAACGGTGCTCGTTGAACAGGGTTACCCTTCGAGTGAACACTTCCAGGTCGTACACGATGCCAATGGCATTGGCGCCGCGCTCAAAGCATGCGTCGCCTTTGACAGCCGCGTGCGCATTGCCAGAGTGTCCGGCTATGCGTTGAGCGAACGACGTGCCCACACCTTGCAGCTCTCGTCACGCATCCACCTCTATGACCCGTGGTTCAGTCGCCTGATGTTGCACTCCTGCAATCCGAACGTGTTTTTCGATGCCACGTACCTGGAAGTCTGGACCGTGCAACCCATTGCGCCCGGCACCTTGCTGACGATGGATTACGCCACCACCGAAGATGCGCTGTTCCGGCAGTTCGCTTGCCAATGCGGCGAGCTGAACTGCCGGGGCTGGATCACCGGCGCCAAGGAGCCATTGAGCGCCGAAGGCCAGGCGTTCATGACCCACTGGCGCCTGCGCAAACGGCCTTAGGCTTCGCCCAGTGGGCGCAGGCGATATTGCGGCGGCAGTTGCTCGAATCCACTGATGGTGGTGTTCAAGCTCTTCCAGCGGCCATCCTTGATGCCGTAGATGCAGCCGTGAATCGACAGGCTCTGCCCGCGGTGCCAGGCGTTTTGCACAATGCTGGTGTGGCCGACGTTGGCGACTTGCTGAATCACGTTCAGCTCGCACATGCGGTCCACCCGCTCCTCCTCGGTGGACAGTTGGGCCAGCACCTCGCGGTTTTCGTAATAAAGGTCGCGAATAGTGCGCAGCCAGCCGTCGATCAGGCCGAACTGGCGGTCCTGCATCGAAGCGCGCACGCCGCCGCAGCCGTAGTGGCCGGTGACGAGGATGTGTTTGACCTTGAGCACGTCCACCGCGTACTGGATCACCGACAGGCAATTGAGGTCGGTGTGCAGCACCACGTTGGCCACGTTGCGGTGCACAAACAGGTCGCCGGGCAGCATGCCGACGATTTCGTTGGCCGGTACACGGGCGTCGGAGCAGCCGATCCACAGGTATTCCGGGGTTTGCTGGCGGGCGAGCTTGGCGAAGAATTCGGGATCTTCCTGTTTGATCGCATCCGCCCAGCGTTCGTTGTTATCAAGCAGGTCTTGTAGTTCGTTCATCAGGGAAAGCCTCAGGAATGATGCGCAGCTTTGTGACAGACAACCGCTCGTCCGGGTCACGCCCGGGCGCAATTAGCTTGAATCTTTGGGGCGCCGTGCCTGTCCACACACTATAAGCCCCACAGTATGAGGATTGGCCATGACTGAATCACGACGTCCCTACGGCGCTACCCAACCCGAACCGATTGATGACAACGAAGACCGCATGGGCGAGATGCGCGAGCTGGATTTTGACGAGCAAGAGCCGACCGCAGAAATCGGTGATGAGCTGCCGCGCCGCGAGCGCGAACACCTGATGCCCGACGAACGGGTACGTGAAGCCGGCATGACCGGGGCTTCGACCGATGATCATGAGCCCACGGATGATGACATGAGCCCGGAAACGCTGATCCATGAGGATGGCGCCCGGGATGCTCGTGAGGCCGGTGAGGATAATCCGGCGGATTATGACCTGAGCATTGTGGATGAGGACGAGATTGGCGGTGGCAATGGCCTGGACGAGGCGGAATTGGCAGATATTGACCCGATAGACGGTAACCGCTGACACAACACAGTTGAGCCTGTGAATACTTCCCCTGTGGGAGCCGGGCTTGCCCGCGATGCAGGCGCCTCGGTGTTTCAGCCAGACCGAGGTGATGCTATCGCAGGCAAGCCAGCTCCCACAGGGGCCGGCTTGCACATCGGGTTTATGCCTTAGTCGACCAGCGTACAAGCCATTACGACGGCATCCTCGCGCCCACCCACGGCCGGGTAGTAATCGCGGCGACGGCCGATTTCGTTGAAGCCGTAGCGCTCATACAAGCGAAACGCGCCAGTATTGCTGTCGCGCACTTCCAGGAAGCACTCCCGCGCACTGGCGGCATAAGCGCGCGACATCAGGTGTTCCAGCAGCGCCAACCCCAGGCCACGGCCCTGGTTTTCCGGTTTGACGGTGATATTCAGCAAGTGCGCTTCATCGAGGATGATCTGCACCACACCGTGGCCCACCTGCTGCTCACCTTCAAACATCAGCCAGATCTGGTACTTGCCCAGCCCATCAAGAAAAATCCCACGGGTCCAGGGATGGCTGAACGCCGCGTATTCAATCTTCAGTACGGCGTCGAGGTCCGCCTCGGTCATCGGGCGGAACGATAAAGCTTCACTCATCGGTACTTTTCCAGCGCGCCATCAGCCGGCGCATGGCTTGCCAGACATCAGCCTTACGCTGTGGCTCTTCCATTAATAATTCCAGGCCCGGCAAGGCCCATACCGAGCCCAGGCCTTCGACCTGCAGCTCGCGATACCAGGCTTCGGCATTCGCCTCACCGGCAAAACGCACGGCGGGCAGGCCGATCAGCCACAGGCACACGCAGGGTTCGTCTTCCAGGCGCGCCGAGACAAAACCCTGGACAAAATCCCGTGCAGCGTCCGGGCCCTGGTCCATGTTGCCGCGCACCAGCAGCGGCCAGCGCACGGGGTCGCCGACGATTTGCGGGCTGTCGGGCAGGCCGGCGGCGCGCAGCATGTCTTTTAGCAGCATGTAGGCCGGGTCGCGGGTCTGAAAACGTTCGCCGGTGGGCAGTTCCACCAACAGCAGGCAACGCCCGGCCCGCAGTAATTGCAGGGCGAAACGTGGCGGTGGCACCACTGCTGCCTTGGCCACCGGCGCTGGCGTTTCGGCCGCCACGGGCTTGGCCACGGGTGACGGGCGCGGCACTTCAACTTTCACGCGTTCGACAGCGGGGCGAGCCTCTGGCGTGGGTTTGACCACCGCCACCGGCGCAGCAGCCTCCTCGCCCGACACCTCGAACGCCTCATAAGGCTCAAGCGCCTGCAGCAGCTCGGGCCGCGATGGGGCGGCAAACGGCAGTTCGGTGCGGGGCAGCCAGTTGACCACCTGCATGGCAGTCAAGTAAGCGCGACGTCGGGACTCGATAAGCACAGCTCGGCCACTTGTGGATAACTAAAGAGCGGGGATTCTACCGCTGTTCGGTAACAATCGCCCACTGCGCACTGACCGGCTGTGGATAAATCCCGCGCCTGATGCAGTACAATCGCGACTTTTATTCGCCAACCAGCCGGCCATTCCGATGATCGAACCCAAGCGCGTCTTGCGCGCCCTCGCCGAACACTGGGCCCTGCTTGAGCCACTGTGCGAACACTTCGACCAAGGCACCTTGAGCCTGGGCGAGCTGCGCGCACAACTGGCGGCCCAACAACTGGACAGCACGCCACAGGACATCACCAGCCTGTTGGACGTGTGGATTCGCCTGGATATCCTGGTGCCTGTCGCCAAGAGCCCGAACCGTTTCGAGCTCAATGCACAGATCCACGACTTCCTCGCCTATCTTCGCAAGGAGCACCGGCTTGGCCTGTGCCTGGAAATCGAAGCCTACCTGCGCCACCTTGAGCGTCTGGCCGGTTACATCCAGGACGCCTTTGACATCCGTGATGGCCACGACCTGGCCCGCCAACTGCGCTTGCTGGATATGCGTGTGCGGGACGTGCTGAAAAAACTCGCCAACGACGAACAAGCCCTGGCGGCCGTGGCCGACCGCGCCAAGACCAGCGACCGGCAAATCCCGTTGCGCCAGCGTTACGCCGAGGTACTGGCGACCTGGGACGAATACGTCGAACCCATGATCCAACTGGTGAACGCCGACGGCGCCTTCGAGCAAGGCGTGCGCAAGGTCGAGAATGTGCTGCTGCGCATGCTCACCGAGCAGCAACGCCTCGGCCATCTGGTCGACGACGATATGCTGCTGCGTACTCACGCGCGCATCCTCGAAATGCAAACCAGCGCCCAGCTCACCTTGCGCCATGCCCGCGAACTGCTGCTGCCGCTGCGCGAAGAAGCGCGCCGCCACAACGCCGTGACGCGTGGCGCGGCGCTGGCCTTGTCGGCCATTCGCCGTAAAGGCCTGGACGCGGTGCCGCAAGCGGCGATGCCGATGTTTACCCGGCCTCAAAGTACCTTCCTGGGCAGTGCCAGCCAGGTCGAAGCGTACGTGTATGCCCTGGCCAATTTCGAGCCGAAACCGGCGCGTTTCCCCAAGGCGCACAAATCCCACAAGGGCGAAGCCCAGCGTGCGCCGCGCACGGTCAAGGAAATGCTCGAGCGCTGCGAAGACGCGCTACCGATGCCGGACCTGATGACCTGGCTGCTGGAGCAGGAACCGGACGGCGCCACCGATGAATTGCTGTACTGGTTCTCACGGCTCTCGCGGGAAAAACGCTTCAAGCGCGAACGCCTGGAACGCCGCGACTACCACACACACGAGCACCAGGTCAGCCTGCGCTCATTCGCCCTGCTCCCGGCTGGCACCGATGCCACCGAGAATTCTGCGAGCACGCCTTATGCATCTTGATCTATCCGAACTGTCCCAACTGGCACCGATCTTTCGCGAGCTGTTCAAGGGTTACCACGTCAGCCGCCGCGACCCGGAGCTGTACGCACAACTGTCGAACTTCCAGGACCAGTACCGCACACTGTTCAAGGCCCTGGGCTTTGAGCTGGTGTGTGACACACGCGGTTTCTATTACTTCGTGCCGGACACTGCCGTGGCTGCGGCGCAGGTCAACAAGACCGCGCAACGTCTGGCGCTGTTCACCTTCATCATCGTCGAGCACCTGGCCGACCAGGGCCGCGACCCGGTCGCCGTGCTCGATGGCGGCAGCCTGGGCCGCGATGAGTTGCCGTCGTTGCTGGAAAAGTACCGCGACCTGTTTATCCAGGCCGAAGTGCAGACCCAGGAAGAGCTCGAAGAAAAGATCATGCGCCGCATGACCCAACTGGGTTTTGCCAGCGAAGACAACGGCATCTATCGCTTCCTGCCGCCGATGCACCGCTTCCTTGATGTGTGCCTGTCCGTGCAGCAGGACCGTGACCTGGCCGCCAGCGTGCACAGTGTGTTGCCATTGCCGGCGCCGGTAATCATCGATGAAGACAGCGATGAAAAACTGCTGAAAACCGATGACCCGCTGGACCTCAGCGACTTCGCAGAAGAAAGCGAAGAAGACGCCCTGGCCCGCGCCATTGCCGAAGAACAGGAGACCGACGCATGAGTAAGGAACGTTACGGCATCCGCCGCTTCGCCCTATTGAACACCGCGGGTTACAGCCTGGGCTTGTTCCCGCTGGAGGAACCGTTGTCGGTGTACGGCGCGAATAACCTGGGTAAATCTGCGTCGATCAACGCCTTGCAGTTCCCGATCCTGGCGCGTATGTCGGACATGAGTTTCGGCAAGTACACCCTGGAACAATCGCGGCGCTTCTACTTTGCCACCGACACCAGCTACATCCTCGTGGAAGTCTCGCTGCCCCACGGCCCGCACGTAATCGGCGTGGTCGGGCGCGGCCCGGGCGGTGGTTTCGGTCACCAGTTCTTTGCCTATGCCGGCAAGCTGGACTTGGCCCACTACCAGAAGAACGACACCTGCCTGCGTCAAAAAGAGCTGTTCACCAACCTTGAGCGCGAAGGCCTTAAAGCCTACGAACTCAAACCGGATGAACTGCGCCGTTTGCTGGTCGGTGGCCACACGTCAATCCCACTGGACCTGACCCTGATTCCGCTGCGTTCCACCAGCGAACAGAGCCTGAAGACCTTCCGCGCGCTGTTTATCAACCTGCTGCACATGCGCGAAATCACCGCGGCCAAGCTCAAGCAATTGTTCCTGGATGCGTTCGAACACAGCCTGCGTTCCGGCAGCGTGGACTACATCGCTGCGTGCGAAGAAGCCTTCCGTGATGTAAGGCGCATGGAGCAGGACTACAACTCGCTGGTGGCTGCCGGGCCGTTGGTTGAAGCGCTCGCCAATGGCGTGCGCTTGCGCGATGTATTGCGCGGCAAATTGCATCGCCTGTCGCCCTTGCTGGATTCGTTGCTCGGCACCTGGTCAGACTACGCCAGTGCGCGCAAGGAAGAGCTGACCATCCAGGCCGAGCACTACCGTAACGAGCAGGACGCGCTGCAAAACGATCAGCGTGGCGGTACCCAGGAGCTGATGCGCCTGGAGCGCGAGATCAGTGGCATCCAGCGTTGGTTGGGCGAGCTGTCGGTGCTTAAGCATCGCTTTGCGCTGGTGGATGACGTCAAGGTGCTGGAGCAGCAACTGTTGGCGGCCAAGGATGCCCACGATGAATTGGCGGGCGCCCTGGCGCAATCCCGTCAGTTCAGCGCTGAGGACCTGGATGAGCGCTTGCGTGACCTGGAGAAACGCCTGAAGTCGGTCAAGCAACAGCTCGACCATGCCGACAACAACAGTTACGCCAAACTGCGTGAAGAATTCTCACAACAGGACGTCGAGCGTCTGATGCGCCTGTTCAACAGTTCGTTGTTCAGTTTGCCGCTGGGCGAGCATGGCATCACGCTGGATGAGGATGGCCAGTGGGTTAAATCCCTGGAGCAGATCCTTGATGGCTTCAAGGGTGAAAAATTTGAAGTGCCGGGGCTGTCGATCGACATCTCCAATATCGAACCACCGGCATTGCAGGCGCTGGCCGATCGCGCGGCATTGCGCGACCAGAAAGAGCGCCTGGAAAAAGAACTCAAGCAGCTCAAGACGCAGCAGGCCGTAGCCTCTGACCGTGCGGCGAGCAAGACCCAGACCGAAGCCCTGTACCAGCAAGTGCTGGATGCGCAGAAGGCGCTGGAAGACTTCCGTCGCGCGCAAACCCTGAGCGCGGAAGAAGGCGAGAAGCTCGAAAACCTGGCGCAGATGGAAGCCGCGCAAGATGAGTTGAAGCGCTCCAGTGATGCCTTCACCGAGCGTGTCCAGCAGTTGTCGGCCAAGCTGCAACTGGTCGGCCGTCAGATCGGCGATATGGAAGCCAAGCAACGCACGCTGGATGACGCCCTGCGCCGCCGTCAGTTGTTGCCGGCCGACTTGCCGTTCGGCACACCGTTTATGGACCCGGTCGACGACTCGATGGACAACCTGTTGCCATTGCTCAATGACTATCAGGACAGCTGGCAAGGTTTGCTGCGCGCTGATGGCCAGATTGAGGCGCTGTATGCACAGGTGCGCCTCAAGGGCGTGGCCAAGTTCGACAGCGAGGATGACGTAGAGCGTCGTCTGCAATTGCTGATCAACGCTTATGCGCACCGCACCGATGAAGCCCTGACCCTAGGCAAGGCGCGCCGTGCAGCCGTCACCGATATTGCGCGGACCTTGCGCAATATCCGCAGCGACTACGACAGCCTTGAGCACCAGTTAGCCTTGTTCAACCGCGAGATCAACAAGCGTCAGGTGTCCAACCTGCAAAGCTTCCGCATCGTGCTGGCGCCGAACAAGGAAGCCCTCAAGCATATCGACCAGATCATCCACAGTGCCGGTCAGTATGAAGAAGGCGAAACCCTGTCGGTGTTCGACCTGAGCCAGAGCGCCGAGCAGGACAACAAGAACGAAGAGGCCAAGGAATACCTGGCCCGTCTTGTGGCCGCCAACCATAACCAGTTGGGCCTCAAGGACTTGTTCGAGCTGGCATTTGAAATCACCAAGGTGCATGGCCAGCCGGTGATTCACACCGACATCGACGGCGCGGCGTCCAACGGCACCACCATGACCATCAAGGCGCTGACCAACATGTACTTGTTGCTGCACTTGATGGACCGTGACCAGGCCGGGCGCGTGCGTTTACCGTACTACCTCGATGAGGCAGCGGACATCGATGAGAAGAACCAGGCGGCGTTGCTGGAAACCAGTTTGCAGCTGGGCTTTGTGCCGATTTTGGCCAGTGTGAAGCCGCAGGTGTCCGCCCAAGTGGCGATCGACCTGGAAGGCGGCAGCGGGCCGAATGGTATCTACATTGATGAGGCGGATTGGAAGTACATCCGTCGTCATGATGTGGTGAAGGCGACGGTGAATGTGCAGGCGGATGAGCCGGAGTTGGATGAGGTTTAAGCCACTGCGCTGAAATGTAAAAAGGCCGCGATCTGTATGGATCGCGGCCTTTTTTATGGGCTGGGGTTTTGCAGTGATGTTGAGGGCCTCATCGCGGGCAAGCCCGGCTCCCACAGGAGGTATGCATTCCAATGTGGGAGCCGGGCTTGCCCGCGATGGCCGCGCCTCGGCCTATTTGCCCAATGGAATCTTAGGCGCCCAGGTCAGCCACTCATCCTCAAACTTATCAAACAACGGGAACGTCTGCTGCGGTCGCGCCGCATTGCCCATCCGCTCGCCATCTGGCGTGGCAAAGGCGATACCACCGGCCACCAACGTCTCCAGAGATTCCGTGCGCACCGTCGCCCCCTTGAACAAGCCGAAGTCCAAACCAAACCCACTGCTATTCCAGAAGCGGCTGCCACTGCGCACCAGTGGTGCGTATTTAGGTTCGATCAAAATGTGGATCAGCACCCGGTCGGCGGTCTGGCCCAATTCGTAGCCGGTGACTTTGCCCACAGTGACTTCACGGTAAGTGACTGGCACGCCTTCCTTCAACGAACCACGGCGTGCGGCGCTGAGGACCAGGCTCAGGCCTTCTTGCTGGTGAACAGCCTCTGGTGGCTTGTCCAACGCGACGAAGCTCTTTTGCGGCCCGGCGTTTTTCACGGCGGGCTGCACTTCGATGTATTGGCCGGTGACCAGGGTCTCCAGGTTCGCGGTTTTCATCAGGCCCAGCTCAGGCTTGACCACCCAGAACTGGCTGCCGCTGCGCGCGATGCGATCAGCCACTTGGGTGATCCGGGCGCTGAGCAGTACCGACTGCATGTCGGCGCTGAGGTCGACGTTCTCGATCTTGCCCACGTCGAGGCCTTTGAAGCGTACGGGTGTGCCGGGGCGCAGGCCGTCGGCGCGATCAACCTTGATGGTCACCAGGGTCCCGTGCTGGTTGGCCGCGTCGCGATCGGCAAACAGGCGGAAACGCGGGATACGTTTTTTCAACGGTACATTCTGTTCCGGGGTTTCGAAGGCGATACCGCCAGCCATCAGACTGGCCAGGGATTCACTCTTCACCTGGATGCCGCCGGTGAGGCCGCCAGTCAAGGTGACGCCGCTGGCGTTCCAGAAACGCGTTGAACCGTTGACCAGGTTTTCGTATTCCTTCTCG
Organism: Pseudomonas sp. PA-6-3C; assembly: GCF_021605825.1. Taxonomy (NCBI): domain Bacteria; kingdom Pseudomonadati; phylum Pseudomonadota; class Gammaproteobacteria; order Pseudomonadales; family Pseudomonadaceae; genus Pseudomonas; species Pseudomonas sp. PA-6-3C. The sequence goes on along the minus strand of NZ_WKDV01000001.1, from coordinate 2,868 downwards.
ATGTGGACGCCGATCACCAGTTGCTTGTTCTTGCGCGAGAACTGGTAGCTCTGCACCGAACCGACCTTGACCTGTTTGTAGAGGATCGGGCTGCCCACATCCAGGGAGCCTAGGTTGTCGGTGAAGAGCACCATGTGCAGGCCGGGGGAGCGCAGATCCAGTGGGGGCGCCTTGGCGCGGGCGACGTACTCACGTTGCGGTGCGCTGCCTTTGTCGCCGGGGCGGATGGCAATGTAGTTACCTTTTACCAACGCCTCCAGACCGGTAATGCCGGCCAGGGAGATCGACGGCTTGACCACCCAGAACTGGGTGTCTTGCACCAGGTAGTCTTCGGCGAGCGGGTCGAGGGTCAGCTCGGCATGGGCGCTGGACAGGTCCGGGTCAATCTTCAGGGTTTTCAGGCTGCCGACCTGGATGCCCTTGTACATGACCGGGGTGCGCCCGGCCTGCAGGCCTTCGAAGTCGGTGAGCTTTACCTTGACCTTGATGCCGGCGGCGGCGGCGTCGAAATCCTCATAAAGACGGAAAGGCAGGCTCGGATCGGTCGGCGGGCTGTCCTTGCGATTTTCAGGGGTGGCGAATGCGATACCGCCGGCGACGATGCTGGACAGCGATTCGCTACGCACTTTTACGCCGGACAGGTTAGCGTCGATGCTGATGCCGCTGGCGTTCCAGAAACGCGTGTGTTTGCGCACCAGGCTGGCGTAAGTCGGCTCGATATAAACCTTGATCTCGACGGTGCTCTGGTCCTCGGACAGCAGGTAGCTTTTGACCTGGCCAACCTGAATCTGTTTGTAGAACACCGGGCTGCCGCGGTTCAGTGAGCCGAGGCGATCGGCTTTAAGGGTCAGGTGCAGGCCAGGCTTGGCGTCAGATAACGGCGGCTCTTCGGAGAGCGCCTTGAATTTGCGCGTGGGCTCGCCATCGCCAGGGCTGGCGGCAATGTAGTTACCCGAGACCAGGGTTTCCAGGCCGGTGATACCGGCGAGGCTGACGCTGGGCTTTACCAGCCAGAAGCGTGTGTTGGTCTTGAGGTATTGCTCGACGTCCTTGTTCATCTCGATGGTGGCGATCACCCCGCGATTGCTGCCTTCGTCATCCAGGGCCAAGGCTTTGACCTTGCCCACCGTCATGCCTTTGTAGACCACTTCGGTTTTGTTGACCTGGATGCCCTCGCCACTTTCAAAGCGCACCTGGATCTCGATGCCCTGTTGGGAATAGGCACGCCATCCCAGCCAGCCGCCGATGATCAGCGCAATCAGGGGAAGCACCCAAATGGCCGACCAGTTAGAGGCCGGGCGGGTTTTAGCTTTAGGCAAATCACTCATGGTCGTCGTCCGACTCCGTGTTATCCCAAATCAGTCGGGGATCAAAAGTTACTGCGGCAAGCATCGTCAAGATCACCACACTGGCGAACGCTGCAGCACCAAGGTTGGCCTCGACACTGGCAAGTCGCCCAAAGTTAACAACCGCCACCAGGATGGCGATCACGAAGATATCCAGCATGGACCAGCGGCCAATGAATTCGATAAAGCGGTACATGATAATGCGTTGTTGTGCGGACAACGGTTGGTGACGTTGCACCGAGAACAGCAATAAGCCAATGCCCACCAGCTTGAACGTCGGCACCAGAATACTGGCGATAAACACCACCGCAGCGATGGGGAACATTCCGTGCTGCACCAGCTGAATCACGCCCGCCATGATCGTACTGGGATCACCCTGGCCGAGAGAGTTGATGGTCATGATTGGCAAAAGATTGGCCGGGATATACAGGATCGCTGCAGTGATCAGCAACGCCCAGGTACGCACAAGGCTGTTGGGGCGACGCGCATGGATCAGCGCACCGCAACGGGTGCACAGCTGCTCATCGGTATCCGCCTCTTGCTTGTTCAGCTCGTGGCATTCGGTACAAATCAGAATGCCCGCATCAATCGCCCGCATGATCATCCTCTCCTGAAAGCGCTTGCCAGATCTGGTGGGGCGACATCACCACCTCCAGCAGTACTTGAACCACTAATAGGCTGACGAAGCAGACAAGCCCCAGGCCAATGGTGATGGAGGCCATGTCCGCGAGCTTGACGATCGCGACCAGCACGCCCATCAGGTAAACCTCCAACATTCCCCAATCCTTCAGGTGATGGTAAATGCGGTAAAGCAACAGCCCATAACTGCGGCCGATGTTCCAACGGATACTGACCAACACCGCCAATTGGCAGAGCAGCTTGAGCAGGGGAATGCCCATGCTGCACAGGAACACCACGGCTGCGACACCTTGCATGCCGGTATCGAACAGACCTACCACGCCGCTCCATACGGTGTCCTGCGAAGACTGCCCGAGAAGATTGAGCTGCATGATGGGTAAAAAGTTCGCGGGGATGTACAGCAACAGTGCAGCCAGCACCAAAGCGAGGCTTCGCTCAACCACGTTGTGGCGGTGAGCGTAAAGCTCGTAACCGCAACGTGGGCATTGGGCTTTTTCACCGAGGGCGAGTGCGGGTTTGCGCATCAGCAAGTCGCACTCATGGCATGCCACCAGATCCTCAAGTGGTAACTGCGACACCTCGACGGTATCAACCGGATCGGGCATAGATAGGGCTCGAACTCTAAAAAAGGTTAGGTGCCTATTCTAATGGTCTGGTTCAGAAATAACTGTGCAAATTTGTCGGCAGCTTTGGACCGGTTTGGGTTTTCGACCGCCCAAAACAAAACCCCTGATTGCGTTAGCAATCAGGGGTTTCGGAATTTAATCTTGACGATGACCTACTCTCACATGGGGAAACCCCACACTACCATCGGCGATGCATCGTTTCACTACTGAGTTCGGGATGGGATCAGGTGGTTCCAATGCTCTATGGTCGTCAAGAA